>NZ_JBIBEB010000002.1:0-304050 GCF_042902325.1 Pseudomonas sp. NPDC012596
CCTCAGAGCCTGTCAAGCGTTTATTTTGAAGTTTTTACCGAGAAACTCGTTTAGCTTCAAACACTTAACTCGCTGCGATCTCTCGTAGCGGGAGGCGAATAATACAGCGTTTAGAAGCGCTGTCAACCACCATCTCAACCGCTTGCGATCATTCGATCGTAGCCCTTTCAGCACCACCTTAACTACTTAACTCCTTGAATCTCAAGGAGTTTGTCGTTCCGATGTCGCTGGAAGTGGGGCGCATTATAAGGGGATTCAAATCCCCGTCAACCCTTAAATACAATAAACCGTCACATCGCTGAAAAGCAAAGCGGGGAGGCCTTTCGGCCTCCCCGCTTTCTACGCCTATATATAGATAACGTTAGAGCACCCCTGAACTGCGCAGGCGCTCCAGCTCATCCGCACCCAGCCCCAATACATCACCCAGCACCGCCTCGGTATGCTCACCCAGCAGTGGCGGCGCACGCCGATACTCCACCGGCGTCTCCGACAACCGAATCGGGCTAGCCACCTGCGGCACAGCCCCGGCCAAGGCGTGCGGCATACTCACCGCCAGGCCTCGCGCGAGCACCTGTGGGTCCTGAAACATCTGCGCCAGGTCATTGATCGGCCCGCAGGGCACGCCTGCAGCCTCCAGTTGGCTCACCCATTCAGCGGTGGTCTTGAATACCGTGGCCTGGCGGATAAGTGGAATCAACTCAGCCCTATTGGCCACTCGCAGCTTGTTGGTGGCGAAGCGCGGGTCATTCGCCCATTGCGGCTGACCGGCCACTTCGGCGAACTTACGGAATTGGCCATCATTACCCACGGTAAGGATGAAATCGCCATCCGCCGTGGGAAAGTCCTGATATGGCACGATATTAGGGTGCGCATTACCCAAACGCCGGGGCGGGTTGCCCGTAGTCAGGTAATTCATCGCCTGGTTGGCTAGGCAAGCCACTTGAACGTCAAGCAGGGCCATATCGATATGCTGACCAACGCCGGCTTGATCGCGATGGGCGAGGGCGGCCAGGATGGCGACGGTCGAGTACAGCCCAGTCAAGATGTCGGTAAGGGCAACCCCTACTTTTACCGGGCCTGCACCCTCTTCACCGTCAGGGCGCCCAGTCAGGCTCATTAGCCCACCCAGGCCCTGAATCATGAAGTCGTAGCCAGCGCGCTTGGCGTACGGCCCGGTCTGCCCGAAACCGGTAATAGAGCAATAGACAAGCTTGGGGTTGACAGCCTTGAGGCTTGGATAGTCCAAGCCATAGGCCGCCAGCCCACCAACCTTGAAGTTTTCGATGACGACATCTGACTTGGCCGCGAGCTCACGCACCAGGCGCTGGCCCTCCGGCTGAGTTAAGTCGATGGTCACCGAACGCTTGTTACGGTTGGCCGACAAATAATAAGCCGCCTCGCTGGTGTTCTCGCCTTGCGCATCCTTGAGGAAGGGTGGCCCCCAGGCACGGGTATCGTCGCCACTGCCTGGGCGCTCGACCTTGATCACATCGGCCCCAAGGTCAGCCAGGATCTGGCCAGACCACGGACCCGCCAGCACGCGGGAAAGGTCCAGCACCCGCAGATGAGATAGCGCACCCATGAGCGGGCTCCTTATTAATAGAAAGCCTGGATGCCGGTTTGCGCACGCCCCAGAATCAGCGCGTGGACGTCATGGGTACCTTCATAGGTATTCACCACCTCAAGGTTGACCAAGTGACGCGCCACGCCAAACTCATCGGAGATCCCGTTGCCGCCGAGCATGTCTCGAGCCATGCGCGCGATATCGAGGGCCTTGCCGCAAGAGTTGCGCTTCATGATCGAGGTGATTTCCACCGCAGCGGTGCCTTCATCCTTCATACGGCCCAAACGCAGGCAACCTTGCAGGGCCAGGGTGATTTCGGTCTGCATGTCGGCCAGCTTCTTCTGGATCAACTGGTTGGCGGCCAGCGGGCGGCCGAACTGCTGGCGGTCCAAGGTGTACTGGCGAGCGGTGTGCCAGCAAGCCTCGGCTGCACCCAGCGCACCCCAGGAGATGCCATAGCGAGCGGAGTTAAGGCAGGTGAACGGGCCCTTGAGGCCGCGCACATCCGGGAAGATGTTTTCTTCCGGCACGAACACATTGTCCATGACGATCTCGCCAGTGATCGAAGCACGCAGCCCGACCTTGCCATGGATCGCCGGGGCGCTGAGGCCCTGCCAGCCTTTTTCCAGGACGAAGCCTCGGATATCACCGGCGTCGTCCTTGGCCCAAACCACGAACACATCAGCGATCGGGCTGTTGGTGATCCACATCTTGCTGCCGCTCAGTCGATAGCCACCGTCAACCTTCCTGGCGCGGGTAATCATCGAGCCCGGATCGGAGCCGTGGTTCGGCTCGGTCAGGCCGAAGCAACCGATCCACTCGCCACTGGCAAGCTTGGGCAGGTACTTCTGCTTCTGCGCTTCGGTACCAAACTCGTTGATCGGCACCATCACCAGCGACGACTGCACACTCATCATCGAGCGGTAGCCGGAGTCGATACGCTCTACTTCACGGGCAATCAGGCCGTAGCACACGTAGTTCAACCCGCTGCCACCGTACTGCTCGGGAATGGTCGCGCCCAGCAGGCCGACTTCGCCCATCTCGCGGAAGATCGCCGGGTCGGTCTGCTCATGGCGGAAGGCTTCCAGCACGCGCGGCGCGAGCTTGTCCTGGGCGAACTGATAAGCGCTGTCACGCACCATGCGCTCTTCTTCAGTGAGCTGCTGATCCAGCAGCAGCGGGTCGATCCAGTTGAAGCTTGCTTTACCGGCCATGAGCGAAATCCTCGAAATAGGGAGCTGGTTCTTGTGCCATTGATCCTAGGCCTGATCTGCGGCGGGGACAAACGAGGATTGCGCACGTATTAGTGATAATTTATCACTCTGTAACCAACAGAAAGCCCATTTTGCCGACCCTATGAGTGAGGTTGCCGTACATGCGCCGCAAGATCCCCAGCACCACCGCCCTGGTCTGCTTTGAAGCGGCAGCGCGTCACGAGAGCTTCACCAAAGCCGCGCAGGAACTGGCACTTACGCAAGGCGCCGTCTGTCGACAGATCGGTGGCCTTGAAGCGTTTCTCAACGTTGAACTGTTCAGGCGCTCACGCCGCGGCGTTAAGCTGACCGAGGCAGGCCTGTCATATAGTCGACAGGTCGCTGCCCAACTGGACGCTGTGGAGCGGGACACGCTTTCGGTGATGCGCCAGCAGGGCGCCAACGTGATCGAACTCGCCGTGGTGCCAACCTTCGGCACTCAATGGCTGCTACCGCGCTTGAAGGATTTCCAGCAGCGCCACCCCGAGGTAACCGTCAACCTAACCAACCGCACTCGGCCTTTCCTGTTCGCCGACACGGCGTTCGACGCCGCGATCTATTTCGGCGATGCCGACTGGTCCGGCACACAGTCCCACCGCCTGATGGGTGAAAACCCGCTACCTGTGTGCAGCCCAGCGCTGCTGGACGGGCAGGGCATGCTCGACGCGCAGCACATCGCCAGCCTGCCATTGTTGCAGCAGACCACCCGGCCGTACGCCTGGCGCCAGTGGTTCAATGGCCTAAGCATGAATATCGCTGGCGACATGACAGGCCCACGCTACGAACTATTCTCCATGCTCGCCCAAGCCGCCATGCATGAGATGGGCGTCGCGCTGATCCCGCCTTTTCTGATCCAACGCGAGTTACAGGAGGGCCGACTGGTGGTCGCTAACAGATACGCGCTAACCAGCGACAAGGCCTACTATCTGATGATTCCCGAGCGCAAGGTTGAGTCCGCGTCGCTCAGGGCCTTTCGCGACTGGCTGCTGGAACAGGCACAGCGCTATATCGCCTCGCATGCGGAAGAGGTCTCTTCCTGACTCTGTAGTCAATTATTTTGAACACCTACAGATATATCTATTTGTCGCTTAAACGAAAACTGTAAGGGTCGGTCGAAAAACCCGATCAAAGCCATCAACCACGCGGACTTCAGGGGTATTTACGACCTTCATGAGTCCATACGCGAAAACATCGCAAAATAATTCAAAATTTGCCCTAATCTGCGAATAGCCCATGTTTGACGGGCTGCAGCCGAACACTTGCGACATACGGTCACAGGGTGACTTGTAGTTTTGACTTCGTTTCGCTCCAGAACCGGTTGTAGGCCTTTCGGTTCATCTGCAAAATGCTCCGCCCGCCCAGGATTCGGCGGACTGGCGCCTAACAGCCAAACCCGCGCACCACCCGAAGTACGCGGGCTTCTATAAAGACAAAAAGGTCACCGCAGGAGAAATTGTCGTGCACATTGGTGTTCCTCTCGAGACGCAGACCGGTGAGACAAGGGTCGCTGCTACCCCGGAAACCATCAAGAAACTGATTGGCCAGGGCCATCAGGTCACCGTCCAAAGGGGGGCAGGGCTCAATGCCAGCATCCCGGACAGTGCCTATGAGGCCGTGGGTGCTTCCATGGGGAGCGCAGCCGATGCCTTCGGTGCCCAGCTGGTTCTCAAGGTGGTCGGCCCCAACGATCAGGAGCTTGCCCAGCTCAACAGTGGCAGCCTACTGGTCGGTATGCTCAACCCCTTCAACAGTGAGCTGATCGGCAAGATGGCCGAACGCGGCATCACCGCCTTCGCCCTGGAAGCCGCGCCGCGCACATCGCGGGCCCAGAGCCTGGACGTGCTGTCGTCCCAGGCCAACATCGCAGGCTACAAGGCCGTGCTGCTGGCAGCCCACCATTACCCGCGCTTCATGCCCATGCTGATGACCGCTGCCGGTACCGTCAAAGCCGCGCGCGTGCTGATTCTGGGGGCTGGTGTTGCCGGCCTGCAGGCCATCGCAACGGCCAAACGCCTGGGCGCGGTGATCGAGGCTTCGGACGTACGCCCCGCAGTGAAGGAGCAGATCGAATCGCTCGGCGCCAAGTTCATTGATGTGCCTTACGAGACTGATGAGGAGCGCGAGTGCGCCGAAGGTGTCGGCGGCTATGCACGCCCGATGCCGGCCAGCTGGATGCAGCGCCAGGCTCAAGCGGTGCACGAGCGCGCCAAGCAGGCGGACATCGTCATCACCACGGCGCTGATCCCAGGGCGTAAAGCGCCCACCCTGCTCAGCGCCGAAACCGTCGCGCAGATGAAGCCCGGCTCGGTGGTCATCGACTTGGCTGCGGCCCAAGGCGGCAACTGCCCGCTGACCGTCGCCGATCAGGTGGTGATGGAGAACGGCGTGACCATCGTCGGCCCGACCAACCTGCCGGCTCAGGTCGGTGCCGATGCCTCGGCACTGTACGCACGCAACCTGCTGGACTTCATGAAGCTGCTGTTCGACAAAGACGGCGCGCTGGTCATCAACCTCGAAGACGACATCGTCGCCGCGTGCCTGATGTGCCGCGACGGCCAGGTCGTGCGCAAGAACGGCTAAGGAGCACGACAATGGAAGACATGCTGATTTCCCATGGCATCTACAACCTGATCATCTTCGTGCTGGCCATCTATGTGGGTTACCACGTGGTCTGGAACGTCACCCCGGCACTGCACACGCCGCTGATGGCGGTCACCAACGCCATCTCGGCCATTGTCATCGTCGGCGCCATGCTGGCAGCTGCGCTGACCGTGACCCCAGCCGGCAAGGTGATGGGCACCCTGGCGGTGGCCCTGGCAGCCGTCAACGTGTTCGGTGGCTTCCTGGTCACCCGTCGCATGCTTGAAATGTTCAAGAAGAAAACCAAGAACGAGGCGCAGAAGTAAGCATGAGCATGAATCTGGTAACGCTCCTCTACCTCGTCGCCTCGGTCTGCTTCATCCAGGCGCTCAAGGGCTTGTCGCACCCGACCACGTCGAGGCGCGGCAACCTGTACGGCATGATCGGCATGGGGATCGCGATCCTCACGACGGTTGGCCTCATTTACAAGCTGGGCGCCGAGATCGCGACTGCCGGTATCGGCTACGTGATCGTCGGCCTGCTGGTCGGCGGCACCGCCGGTTCGGTCATGGCCAAACGCGTCGAGATGACCAAGATGCCGGAACTGGTCGCCTTCATGCACAGCATGATCGGCCTGGCCGCAGTGTTCATCGCCATCGCGGCGGTGCTCGAGCCGCAATCGATGGGCATCGTCGCCAGCATCAGCGACCCGATCCCCACCGGTAACCGCCTGGAACTGTTCCTCGGCGCGGCCATCGGGGCAGTCACCTTCTCCGGCTCGGTGATCGCCTTCGGCAAGCTTTCCGGCAAGTACAAGTTCCGCCTGTTCCAAGGCGCACCGGTACAGTTCGCCGGCCAGCACAAGCTGAACCTGATCCTGGGCCTGACCACCATCGCTCTGGGGCTGCTGTTCACCTTTACCGGCCACTACAGCGCCTTCACCCTGATGCTGGTACTGGCCTTCATCATGGGCGTGCTGATCATTATCCCGATCGGTGGTGCCGACATGCCGGTAGTGGTGTCGATGCTCAACAGCTACTCGGGCTGGGCTGCGGCCGGTATCGGCTTCTCGCTGAACAACTCGATGCTGATCATCGCCGGCTCGCTGGTGGGGTCCAGTGGTGCAATCCTCTCGTACATCATGTGCAAGGCGATGAACCGCTCGTTCTTCAACGTCATCCTCGGTGGCTTCGGTGGTGACACCGACGCGGGCGCGGCGCAAGGCTCCAAAGAGCAGCGCCCGGTGAAATCCGGCTCGGCCGACGACGCAACCTTCCTGCTGAGCAACGCCGACAGCGTGATCATCGTCCCGGGCTACGGCCTGGCGGTGGCCCGTGCCCAGCACGCGCTCAAGGAACTGACCGAGAAGCTGACCCACAACGGTGTGACCGTGAAGTACGCGATCCACCCCGTTGCGGGCCGCATGCCCGGGCACATGAACGTGCTGCTGGCCGAAGCCGAAGTGCCGTATGACCAAGTGTTCGAGATGGAAGACATCAACGCCGAGTTCGGCCAGGCTGACGTGGTATTGGTGCTGGGCGCCAACGACGTGGTCAACCCGGCGGCGAAGAATGATCCGAAGTCGCCGATCGCCGGCATGCCGATCCTCGAGGCATACAAGGCCAAGACCATCATCGTCAACAAACGCTCCATGGCCAGCGGCTATGCCGGCCTGGACAACGAACTGTTCTACCTGGACAAGACCATGATGGTGTTCGGTGATGCGAAGAAGGTCATCGAGGACATGGTCAAAGCCGTGGAGTAAACTTTTGCGCAACAAACTGTGCATATAAAGAAGGCCCCGGCGAGATATCTCCCGGGGCTTTTGCGTTTTGCTGATCCAGATCAACGGCTCTATTTCCGGGCTTCTCATACGACCATGGTCGCGGGACGGGGCCGGGGTAAATCTCTAGACTGCGCTGCAGTAGCTTCAGTAGCCTGAGATAACAATCCATGTACCGTGATCGTATCCGCTTGTCCTCCCTGCACAGCAAGGTAATGAGTGCGGCTGACGCCGCTGGCCTGATCGAGGACGGCATGACCGTCGGCATGAGCGGTTTCACCCGTGCCGGCGAAGCCAAGGCCGTGCCGCATGCCCTGGCCGAACGCGCCAAGCAGTCGCCACTGAAAATCAGCCTGATGACCGGTGCCAGCCTGGGCAATGACCTCGACAAGCAGCTGACCGAGGCCGGCGTGCTGGCCCGCCGCATGCCATTCCAGGTCGACAGCACCCTGCGCAAGGCCATCAACGATGGCCAGGTCATGTTCATCGACCAGCATCTGTCGGAAACCGTCGAGCAACTGCGCAACCAGCAGCTCAAACTGCCTGACATCGCCGTGATCGAAGCCGTGGCCATCACCGAGGAAGGCCACATTGTGCCGACCACATCGGTCGGCAACTCGGCCAGCTTCGCCATCTTTGCCAAGCAAGTGATCGTCGAGATCAACCTGTCGCACAACGCCAACCTTGAAGGCCTGCACGACATTTATATCCCGACCTACCGCCCGACCCGCACACCGATCCCGCTGGTCAAGGTCGATGATCGCATCGGCAGCACCGCGATCCCGATCGACCCGGCCAAGATCGTTGGCATCGTCATCAGCGACCAGCCAGACTCGCCCTCCACCGTGCTGCCGCCGGATGACGAGACCCAGGGTATCGCCGACCACCTGATCAACTTCCTCAAGAACGAAGTGGCCGCTGGCCGCATGACCAACAAGCTCGGCCCGCTGCAGGCCGGCATCGGCAGCATCGCCAACGCGGTGATGTGTGGCCTGATCGAGTCGCCGTTCGAAGACCTGACCATGTACTCCGAAGTGCTGCAGGACTCGACCTTCGACCTGATCGACGCTGGCAAGCTGAGCTTTGCCTCCGGTAGCTCGATCACCCTGTCCAGCCGCCGCAACGCCGACGTGTTCGGCAACCTGGAGCGGTACAAGGACAAACTGGTGCTGCGCCCGCAGGAGATCTCCAACCACCCTGAGGTCGTGCGCCGCCTTGGCATCATCGGCATCAACACGGCACTGGAGTTCGACATTTACGGCAACGTCAACTCCACGCACGTCTGCGGCACCCGCATGATGAACGGTATCGGTGGTTCCGGCGATTTCGCCCGCAACGCGCACCTGGCCGTGTTCGTGACCAAGTCGATCGCCAAAGGCGGTGCGATTTCCAGCGTGGTGCCGATGGTCAGCCATGTCGACCACACCGAGCACGACGTGGACATTCTGGTAACCGAGCAAGGTCTGGCCGACCTGCGTGGCCTGGCACCGCGCGAGCGGGCACGGGCGATCATCGACAACTGCGTGCACCCTGACTACCGCGCAGCGCTGAACGATTACTTCGAACGCGCTTGCCAGCGTGGCGGCCATACCCCGCACATTCTGCGTGAGGCACTGAGCTGGCACGAAAACCTCGAAGAATGCGGGCGCATGCTCGCCAGCTGATGCAATGTCGGTCGGAACGGCCCTCAGTAAGGGCTGTTCACACCTGATCGCAGGCCTGCCTGCGGTCAGGCCATAACAGTTCGACCCCCTTCCCTGGTTGTACACCCCGCCTCTAGACCAAAGAAACTGTACTATTGTACTGGTCAAAAGCCTTCAATGTGGCTGCTCAAGCCCTGGCCTTAACCGAAAATGCACCAGCTTAGTGCGGACCGGTACAGTTACGTCCGTTTCGGGTGCAACAGTCGCTATAAACAGTTAACTGGGCCATCGCATTACCAATCAACTGTATCTACTGTTATGGACAACAGAGGAGGATCATTGGCATCAGTTAAATCACTACCTAATCCCGCCATAAGCGGAAGGATGAAACATCATGGAACGTACCCTCAGTTCCGGTCTGGTCTTCGAAAACAACGCCCAGCAATCCAACGCCTCGCTGCCGTTGCGCGCGCTCTCCACCCTGCTGCTCTGGCAGCGTCGCATGGCCAGCCGCCGTCAACTGGCTCGCCTGGATGCCCGCCTGCTCGCCGACGCCGGTATCAGCGAGTCGCAACGTTACGAAGAGCTGAGCAAGCCTTTCTGGCGCTAAGCACCGGTTCGCCGGCTTTGCCCGGCACCGCGAATTCCCAAAACCCGCTGCAGGAGACTGCAGCGGGTTTTTTATTGCCCAGGCCCCATGGCAGAGCCATCCCGGCAATGACAGGTACAGTTTGATAGAAATCAAATTTAACCAAAACAGTTTGCTTGCGCACTGTTCATTAACATCCGGAAATACCGCCGCGTGATACGCTTGACTCTACAGTCTGGTAGAAACCAGATTTTCAAAGGTACCGTGACGAACCCCGTGAGCGTCCGATAAGCACCGATCCTTTTCCAGGAGTCCCGACCATGTCCCGTAAACACCTGATTGGCGCAGCCCTGCTGCTAGGCCTGGCCGGCGCCGCGAACGCCAGCAGTTTCGTCGTCACGACCGACGCCGTAGTGCGTGCCGTGGCTGCCACCACCGACGCCACATCCGACCTGTCCTCGTCGTTCCGCGACGACAAGATCGTTCAGGCCGCCCGCGACGACGCCGCCAGCTACGTGGGCAGCGAGGGCGCGATTCGCGGTGCCCAGCTGGAAAGCGCGTTCCTGCACATCCGCTCGACCTCGCCGGCCCTGCAGGCCAGCGATGCACAGCTGGCCCAGGCCATTCTGGCGCTCTGATTCACAGGCTGTAGAACGCAAGCGCCAGCCCCACCGGCCGGCGCTTGCTCGCCCGCCTTCGCCGTCCCTGTACCTGCAGTAAGAAAGCCCATGCGTTATCTGTTGCCGTTGCTGTTCTCCGTAGTTGCCGTGGGCACTGCCCGTGCCATGGACACCACCACGCAAGGCCTGGTCATCACTGGCTATGTCACCAGCCAGGTTACGACCGCACCCTTCGACCGCAAGCTGGTCAGGCAAGCCCGCGACGATGCCGCGGCCTTTGTCGCCAGTGACGGTACGATTCGCGGCGCACGCCTGGAAGCAGCGCTAAACGTGCTGCGCCACAACTGTGCTCATCACTCTGTCGGCGACCGTGAACTGGCAGAAGCAATTCTCGTCCAATGACAACATCTGACTCCCTGTATTCCCGGAGATGCTCCATGCGTAAACCGCTGATCGCCGCTACCCTCGGCATGCTGCTGCTGGCCGACCTGGCCCACGCACAAACTCTGGTGGCAACCAGCAATATCATCGTGCGCGCCTTTGGCCGCTCGATCGATTTCACCTCTGACACCACTACTTCCATCCGCGACTCCAAAGTTGTGCGCGAAGCCCATGACGATGCCGCCAGCTTCGTGGCCAGCAACGGTGATATCCGTGGCGCCCAGCTGGAAGCAGCCTTCAATACCCTGCGTGATCGGGTACCCGAAGCGCGCGGCGCGAGCGATCAGGTATTGGCCGAAGCCATTCTGGCGCTGTGAACCGCGTGCATGCCTGGCTGCTCGGCTGCGCCATGACGCTGCTGGGCACGCCCGCCATGGCTGACCTGCAACTCGACTTGCAGGCGCACGGCCTCCCCCCGCAACAGGTGCAGGCGACTCAAGCACTGCTGGATGAGGCGCTGGGCAAGCTTCCCCCGCGCTTCAAGCAACAGCTCAACCGACGCGTACTGGTCAGCTGGAGCGACAAGATGCCAGCCGATGCCTACGGCCAGGCATCGTTGGTCTCGACCCTTGAGCTCAACCGTCGCCTGCTGCCCAGCCTCACCGACGGCAGCGCCGCGCTTGAGCGCACCAATCGCCCGCATGGCACGGTGCGTGAAGAACTGCTGGCCACAGTCCTGCACGAGCTCACCCACATATACGACCGCGCCCGGCTCTGGCCCAGCGCCGAACGCGCGCTGATCGCTCGTTGCAAGCGTCAGGAAGGCACACTGGGCAAGATCGGCCTGCCCGAGGAATGCCGCAGCCAGCCAGAGCGCCGCTTCACCCTCAGCGACGACCCACGCCTGCTTGACCTTGCCGGTTGGCCGCAATACGTCGGCCGCCGCGGCGAACGCGAACAGCATAACGGCCAGTTCCTCCGCAGCCCCGACAGCTATGAGCTGAGCAGCCCCAAGGAATACATCGCGGTCAACATGGAGTACTTTCTCCTCGACCCGAGCTACGGTTGCCGGCGACCCGCCCTCAATCAATACCTGACAGAGCACTTCGGCTGGGCACCGCAGCAAGACCGGTGTGCCAAAGGTTTGCCATTCCTCAACGCCGGCAGCGACTTCGCTCGCCAGCCGTTGGGTGAAATCGACCCGGAGCGGGTTTACCAGGTGGACTTCCTGCTGGCCGAGGCCAACCAGAACCTGGTCAGCCGATGGGGCCACAGCATGCTGCGCCTGGTGATCTGCAAACCGGGTCGCCCCCGCGGGCCAGACTGCCGCCTGGACCTCGATCAGCATCTGGTGCTGTCATACCGCGCCTTCGTCAACGACGTTCAGCTGTCCAGCTGGGATGGCCTGGTGGGCGCCTATCCGTCGCGGCTGTTCGTGCTGCCACTTGCCCAGGTGATCGACGAGTACACCAAGACCGAATTGCGCAGCCTGGCTTCGGTACCGCTGAAGCTCAACCGTGAAGAAACCGAAAACCTGGTGCGCCAGGCTGCCGAGATGCACTGGACCTATGACGGTAACTACTGGTTCCTATCCAATAATTGTGCCGTTGAGTCGCTGAAACTGCTGCGCAGTGGCACCGCCAACCCGCGTTTGAATGACCTCGACAGCATCATGCCCAACGGCTTGCTCGCGGTGCTCAAGGGCAGGGGGCTGGCCGATACCAGCGTGCTTGATGACCCGCGTGAAGCCTTGCGCCTGGGTTACCGTTTCGACTCCTACCGTGACCGCTATCAGGCCATGTTCGATGTGCTGAGGAAGCAACTGCCCGTCAAACAGGACAAGGTCGAGGACTGGCTGGCCCTGGATGCCGAGCAACGTCGCGGCTGGTTCTCGCAAGCCGACTTACGCACCAGTGCCGCCTTGCTGCTGCTCGAACAGGCCAGCCTGCGCCGGCAGTTGCTGCTGGCCCAGGACGAAGTGAAGCAGCGCTACCTGAATGCCGCTGCGCTGAAAGATGGCAGCATCAGCAAGGCCGACCAGACCCTGAAGCAGATGCTTGCCAACAGTGGCTTCCTCAGCCGCCCGGCCGAGCTGCTGGAAGCCAAGGGCTATGGCCTGCCACAGCCCGATGAGCGCAAGCACCTGGAGAAGGTCAGCAGTGAGCGGCAGGCACAGCTGCTGCGGTTGAGCACAGACCTGGACAAAGAGGTGAGGGCGCTGCTTGAGCCGTCGCGGGCCAAGGAAATTGCCGCGGTGGAAGCCAACGTGAAGCAGATTGGCGTACATCTGCGGGCGCTGCACAAAGCGGCAGGGGGCCTGCAGTTGCCCTGAACGCTTCACTGGCCAGTTCGCGGGTAAAGCCGCTTGTGTCTTGAGGTGGGATTAGAATCTGGAGTGAGAGCGGTGAATGGCAAGCTGAATGCCGCAGGTGCCATGAGCACGAGTGGGAGCACAAGCTGCCATTCACCGTTCCACTTTGGCGAGAGCCCGAACAGTTGGATGCGGCTCTGATCTCGAATCACAAGCGTGGGCCAAGCCAAAGTCCTCTCACTCTGTTGAGTTTAGGAGGTTTTGGTGATGGCTTCCTTCTTGGGTATCGATGTTTCCAGTCGTTCTCTGGATGGCTGGGTGCGGCCGCAGGCCGTTAGAATCGCTGTGAGCAATAATCCTGCTGGATTTGAGGAGCTGGAAAGGACTCTGCGCAAGTTCAGTATCAAGCGCATCTTGCTAGAAGCTACAGGTGGCTACGAGCGTGATGTCCTGCGCTTTCTGCAGGACGCTGGTTACAAGGTCATACGCGTCAATCCCGCGCGAGCCAGGAAATTCGCTGACTCTATGGGCGTCAAAGCCAAGACTGATGCTATCGACGCTGAGGTGCTGGCCCATTACGCCGAGGTCATTCCGGACCAGCCTACCTTGCAGATCAGCCCTGACAGGGCGCTGCTGCGAGAGCTCCTGATGCAACGTGATCGCTTGGTTCAGCAACGAGACGATGACCGGCGGCGCCTGAAACAAGCCCAGTCACTCGTCGTGGCCAATTTCCTGAAAGCCAACCTCCAGCACTTCCGATCGCAGATCAGGTTGGTCGAGCAAGAGATCAACCAGCAGGCCGCTAAATTAAACGATGAGCGAATTGCCCGTCTGACTCAGGTCAAGGGCATCGGGATGGTGACGGCGGGCAAACTTGTAGCCCTGCTGCCGGAGATAGGTCGCGTTGAATCCAGAGAAATAGCATCCCTGGTCGGTGTAGCGCCCTTTAACCACGACAGCGGAAAATCTCTGGGCAAGCGCTCTATCACAGGAGGCCGGTTTGAGGTCAGGCGGACGTTGTACATGGCGCTTCTTGTGGCTGTGAAATACAACCCAGCACTCAAGGCTCGTTATGAGGCGCTGCGTGGACGGGGAAAATTGGCCAAAGTTGCCCTCGTGGCATGCATGAGGACCTTTATCGTACGGCTCAATGCGATGATCAAAACGGGTACGCCATGGCGAGATTTGATCTTGCCTCAGCCGGCAGGTACGACGCAGGTCGAAAAGGCAGCGTGATCGATGTGTGAGCGGGCAAGCCCGCTCACACACCGATCACGCAAGGTTGAGCAAGACAGTTGCTCCCGCAAGGTTTGCAGAGCCCTTGTAAGAGCGGGTTCACCCGCGAAATGGCCGGTGAAGACACCAGCGGCTCAAAGGCTTTCCTCTGCTTCCCCAGGCAAATGCTCATCCAGGTGCAGCCAAGGCAAGCGGCTCCCTGTCCATATATGCCGCTGCGCCCGCACCCGCTCCGGGTGGTCCAGCGTCGCCACGGTCACATCGATACTCCCCGGGCTGTGTTCGGTCACCAATGCCACATGCGCTCCGCATTCCCCGCAGAAGTAGCGCTTGCAGCTGGCCGGCGCCACATAGCACTGCGGCCTGCCCGCCAACCACTGAAAGCCTGCGCGGGGCAGGGTGAGCCACGTCACCACCAGGCCGCCACTGACCCGCCGGCAGATCGAGCAGTGGCAATGGGCGACATCCGTGAGTTCGCCCTTCAAGCGATAGCGCAAGGCGCCGCAATGGCAGCCTCCTTCGGTTACAGCTGGCATCACCTACCTCCTGTCGCCCTTTTTCCGGCGAAAGCTGGCTGAAAGCTTACGCCCCTAGGATAGCCCCCACTACCGGCACAAGACCGGTCAGCCAGGGCACCCGGTTATTCCGCGCCTGGCCCAATCAACAACAACAATGGTGATTCTGATGTATTCCTGTGCCCGCCCTTTCGCAGTGCCCCTCCGCTTGCTCCCCGCGCAGCGCCTTACGCGCTGATCCGCCCGAATCGACTTTCCTTTCGCCGCGCCACGCCTGGAGTATTGCCATGCTGACCTTCCTTGGCTTTGCCATGGTCATCACCTTCATGTACCTGATCATGACCAAGCGCCTGTCGGCCTTGATTGCATTGATCCTGATACCGATCCTTTTCGCCCTGTTCGGTGGTTTTTCCGCCAAGATCGGCCCAATGATGCTCGAAGGCATCAGCAAGCTCGCGCCCACCGGCGTAATGTTGATGTTCGCCATCCTCTACTTCGCCTTGATGATCGACTCTGGCCTGTTCGACCCGGCCGTGCGCAAGATCCTCAAGTTGGTCAAGGGTGACCCGCTGAAAGTCTCGGTCGGCACTGCCGTATTGGCCCTGGTGGTCTCGCTCGACGGCGACGGCGCCACCACCTACATGATCTGCTGCGCCGCCATGCTACCGTTGTACAGCCGCCTGGGCATGAGCCCGCGGATCATGGCCGGCCTGATCATTCTCGCCGGCGGGGTCATGAACATGACGCCTTGGGGTGGCCCGACTGCCCGGGCCGCCAGCGCATTGCACGTCGACCCGTCCGACATTTTCGTGCCGATGATCCCAGCCATGGCCTTCGGTGTGCTGGCGATCCTTGCCATCGCCTATATGTACGGCAAGCGTGAACGCGCCCGCCTGGGTGAACTGCACCTGCCTACCGACGACATCGACCACAGCGACATCACCGTCTCGCAGTTCCCCGACGCCCGCCGGCCGAAGCTGCTGTGGTTCAACGGCGCGCTGACTGCAGTACTCATGGTCGCGCTGATCGCCGGCCTGCTGCCACTGCCGGTGCTGTTCATGATTGCCTTCAGTATCGCCATGATCGTCAACTACCCATGCCTGCAGCAGCAGAAGGACCGCATCGCCGCTCACGCCGGTAGCGTGCTGGCCGTGACCGGGCTGATCTTCGCCGCCGGTATCTTCACCGGCATCCTGTCGGGCACCGGCATGGTCGACGCCATGTCCAAGAGCCTGCTGGCGGTCATCCCTGAAGCGCTGGGCCCATACCTGGCAGTGATCACCGCGATCGTGAGCATGCCGTTCACCTTCTTCATGTCCAACGACGCCTTCTACTACGGCGTGTTGCCCGTGCTTTCGGAAGCGGCCAGCCACTACGGCATCAGCCCGGTGGAGATGGCACGTGCGTCGATCGTCGGGCAACCGGTACACCTGCTGAGCCCGCTGGTACCCTCGACGTACCTGCTGGTGGCACTGGCCGGCATCGAATTCGGCGACCACCAGCGCTTCACCCTCAAGTGGGCAGTACTGGTGTGCATGTGCATAATGCTCGCCGCATTGCTGATGGGCATTTTCCCGCTGTTCAGTAGTCTTTAATACAACCGCATTACTTAACCGCGATACGCCCTTGACTGGGCGTTTCGCCTTTATCGTTCGAAGGAATAAACATGGAATGGCTGACCAGCCCGGAAATCTGGGTTGCCTTTTTCACCCTCACTGCGCTTGAGATCGTTCTCGGTATCGACAACATCATCATGATCTCGATTCTGGTCAGCCGCATGCCCAAGCACATGCAGCCGCGCACCCGGATCTTCGGCCTGGCCCTGGCCATGGTCACCCGCATCATGCTGCTGCTGTCGATCACCTGGGTCATGCGCCTGACCGCCGACCTGTTCGTGGTATTCGGCCAAGGCATTTCGGGCCGCGACCTGATCCTGTTCTTCGGTGGCCTGTTCCTGCTGTGGAAAAGCTCGCAGGAGATCTACCACGGCCTGGAGGGCGAAGACGAAAGCGCGGACGAGCCGAAAGGTGCGGGCGGCAAGTTCCTCTACACCATCATCCAGATCGCCATCATCGACATCGTGTTCTCCCTGGACTCGGTGATCACCGCAGTGGGCATGGTCTCGCACGTGCCGGTGATGATTGCCGCGATCGTCGTTGCAGTGCTGGTGATGATGCTGTGCGCCGGTGCCATCAGCAACTTCATCGACAAGCATCCTTCGCTGAAGATGCTAGCGCTTTCGTTCCTGATCGTCGTGGGTACGGTGTTGATCGCCGAATCTTTCGACGTGCATGTGCCGAAGGGCTACGTCTACTTCGCCATGGCGTTCTCGCTGGGGGTGGAAGCCATCAATATCCGTATGCGCACCGCCATGGCGCGCAAACGCGGCAAGGACCAGGACGCCGTGAAACTGCGCAAGGACATTCCGGGTCAATAAGCACCTGGAGCGCAGCGAAAGGGCCCTTCGGGGCCCTTTTTCATGTCCAGGGTTTCATGACAGATATGTTTCAAATGCTTGCCGGGCATGCCAAGCTGGCGTGAGCTGCGCAAAACAACTACAGCTTGAGTAAGCACTGGATTAAAACCACCCACCCCCGGGCCAGGCTTACCGCTCCACCCATTGGCTTCGCTTCTGAAGCCCGAATCAGAAAGGGGGGCTACACCATGCTGACACTGCTCAACCTGCTCTCCGCGGTCGCCTTGCTGGTGTGGGGCACGCACATTGTTCGTACCGGCATCCTGCGGGTGTTCGGCTCCGACCTGCGTCGGGTGCTGAGCCAGAACATGGACCGCCGGCCACTGGCTTTCATCGCCGGTATCGTGGTCACCGCCGTGGTGCAGAGCAGCAACGCCACCGCCATGCTGGTCACCTCATTCGTCGGCCAGGGGCTGATGGCCATGACCCCGGCCTTGGCGATCATGCTGGGCGCCGATGTGGGTACCGCGCTGATGGCCAGGGTGCTGACCCTCGACCTGTCCTGGCTGTCGCCCCTGCTGGTATTCCTGGGCGTTATTTTCTTCCTGTCGCGCAAGCAGACGCGCGCGGGTCAACTGGGCCGGGTGGGCATCGGCCTGGGCCTGATCATCCTGGCGCTGCAGCTGATCGTGCAGGCCGCCACACCGATCACCCATGCCCAAGGCGTGAAAGTGCTGTTCGCCTCGCTCACCGGGGACATTCTGCTCGATGCGCTGGTCGGCGCGCTGTTCGCCATGGTCTCGTATTCCAGCCTGGCAGCGGTGCTGCTGACCGCGACCCTGGCCGGTGCCGAAGTGATCAGCCTGCCCGTGGCCATCGGCCTGGTGGTCGGCGCCAACATCGGTAGCGGGCTGCTGGCCTTCATCAGCACCAGCATGCAGAACGCCGCAGGCCGGCGTGTGGCGCTGGGCAGCCTGCTGTACAAGCTGATCGGCCTGCTGCTGATCATCCCGGTGCTGCACCCGTTGGTGAACTGGATGGACTCGCTGAGTTTCAGCCCACAGGAACTGGTGATCGGCTTCCACCTGCTTTACAACACGCTGCGCTGCCTGATCATGCTGCCCACGGTCAAACCCATGGGCCGCCTGTGCAACACATTGCTGCCCGAGCGCGAGAACGGTAACGGCCAGGTACGGCCCCGCCACCTCGATGCCTCGGCGCTGACCACGCCCAGCCTGGCCCTGGCCAACGCCGCGCGCGAAACCCTGCGCCTGGGCGATATCGTCGACAGCCTGCTCGAAGCCATGCTCAGTGCCCTGCGTGGCACCCAGACGGCGCTGCCTCAGCAGGTGCGCGCACTGGGCGAGGACGCCGAAGCCCTGTACAGCGCAATCAAACTGTACCTGGCGCAGATGCCACGGGAAGACCTCAGTGACCAGGACAACCGGCGCTGGGCCGAAATCATCGAACTGGCTATCAACCTGAAGCTCGCCTGCGACCTGATCGAGCGCATGCTGCGCAAGGTGCAGCAGCAGAAGACCAGCCAGCGCCGGGAGTTTTCCCAGGTCGGCCTGGAAGAACTCACTGGCCTGCAAGAGCAGCTGCTGTCCAATTTGCGCCTGGGCCTGTCGGTATTCCTCAGTGCCGACCCGCAGAGCGCTCACTTGCTTCTGCGTGAAAAACGCCGTTTCCGTGCGCAGGAAAGGCGCCTGGCCCACGCCCACGTCAGCCGTCTGCAGCGCAAGGTAGTGCAAAGTATCGAGACGAGTTCGCTACACTTGGGGCTGATCGCCGACATGAAGCGGTTGAACTCTTTGTTCTGCAGCAGTGCCTATGTGGTACTAGGCGGGTCTGACACCGGTGGGCTGATGCTCGACACTGCACCGGATGAAGCTCGCCAGCCCTGATCTCGCACACCTGGAGACCCAAGCTCGCCCATGCGTTGCCTGATATTCGTTTGCCTACTGATCTGCAGCCTGCCCTCACATGCCCTCGATCGCTCGCGGGTCGAAGGCTACCTGTTGCCCAATGGCCTGCAGGTCATCCTCAAATCCGGCTACGAACGGGACCATGTGGCGATCCGCCTGGTAGTCGGCGTGGGCCTGGACGACTTCGGGTGCGAACAGAAAGAGCTGCCGCACCTGCTCGAACACCTGCTGTTCAGTGGCATCGACGAGACGGGCGAGGGCGGCCTGGAAGAACGCCTGCAAGCCCTGGGCGGCGAGTGGAATGCCTATACCAGCAGCGCCGACACCACATTCGTCATCGAAGCCCCGGCGCGTAACCAGCGCAAGGTGCTCGACCTGCTGCTGGCAGTGATCCGCGACACCCGCATCGACGCCAAGTCGCTGGCCACGGCCAAGCGCATCATCGAGCGCGAGGACGGCGGTCACTACGGCCACCTGCAGCGTTGGCTGGACCGCCAGGACATCGGCCACCCCGCCAGCGACCAGCTGGCCACCGAGCTGGGCTTGAAATGCCCGGAACGCTCCAACCTCGACGACATGACCCTGGAACAGGTGCAAACGCTGCGTGATCGCTGGTACGCCGCCAACAACATGACCCTGATCATGGTCGGCGGCCTTGATCGCCTGCTGCCGGCCTACCTCGACCGCACCTTCGGCGAGCTGCCCGCCACCGAGCCGGAGGAGCGCCGCAACCTCGAAAGCATCAGCCAGCAGGCCGAGCAGCGTCGCGACCTGACCCGCGGCGTGCTGGGTGACAGCGTCAAACTGCACTGGCTGTTCATCGAACCGGTACTGGACAACGACCACCAACCGACCCTCGACCTGCTGTCGCGCTACCTGGACTGGGCCCTGTACGACCAGCTGCGGCTGCGCAACGGGCTGTCCTATGGGCCGTCGGTGCAGCGCGAGAGCTTCGGCGACAGCGGCATGCTCAGCCTCAATGCCGACCTTGAGCGCGACGATATCGACGCGGCGGTCAAGGTGATGCAGCAGCTGTTCGACCACTTGCGCAAGGAAGGCCTCGATGCGGATACCTTCGCCCGCATCAAGGAAGCCGCCGCCGCCAAGGAAAGCTGGGGCACCCAGGGCAACAGCGCGCTGGCCGACTATTACTGGGGGGCGCTCAACAACTACAGCAACGGCCGCTTTACCGACCCCGCGCGGCAACTGCGCCAGGTCAGCCTGGAGCAGGCCAACGATGCCTTGAAGGAATTGCTCAAGGATGAAGGGTATCTGCGCATCGAGAAACCCTTGCTGGGGTACGACGAGCTGTATGGGCTGATTGCCCTGGTTGTGGGTGTGATCCTGGCTGCCGGGCTGTTGGGTCGGCGGCGCCATACTCCCCAACCACCGAGCGGTGCTACACGGGAGCGGTGATTCAGCGGTATCCTTTCGCCGGTACCGGCCCTTTCGCGGGCAAGCCCGCTCCCACAGGTACTGCACCAGCCTTCAGAGCAGTGCAGTGCCTGTGGGAGCGGGCTTGCCCGCGAAGGGGCCGGCACAGCCACCTCTTTAGCCTGTTGCAGACCCATGCCCCCAATCCCCCATTTCGTCCAGCGCGTCATCGAGCTGCTCAAACGCTACCCCGGCGTTATCGCGCTCGGTGGTTTCCTTTCCGGTATCGGCAGCTTCATCCTGGTCGACCGCCAGGCTAGCCTGGCCAGTTGGGTCGCCATTCTCATGCTGGTCAGCTGGATCTGGCTGATGCTGGAGAACACGCTCACCGGCCTGTTCGCCCGCACCTTCAAACGCGAGATCCCCCAGCCGCTACTGCGCTACGCAACACAGATGATCCACCAGGAGAGTCTGTTCTTCGTCCTGCCATTCTTTTTCATCACCACCACCTGGAACAGTGGGCAACTGGTGTTCACAGGTCTGCTGGCTGCCGCCGGGCTGGTTTCGATCGTCGACCCGCTGTACTACAAATGGCTGGCCCCACGACGCTGGCTGTTCCTTGCGCTGCATACCCTGACGCTATTCGCCGCACTGCTCACCGCACTGCCCATCATTCTGCACCTGACCACAGCGCAAAGCTTCAAGCTGGCATTGATTGCCGCCATGGCGCTGTCGTTCCCAAGCCTGGCCAGCAGCTTCCCGATCAACACCTGGCGCCGCGGCGTGGCGCTGGTACTGGTGACCCTGGCAGTCGGCGGAGGCGGTTGGCTGATGCGCTCATGGGTACCACCGGCCACGTTGTGGATGACCGAGGTGGCGGTGAGTACCGAGGTGTTGAACCGCCAACCCGGCGAGTCACTGGACGAAATTGCCGCCAGCCGTATCCGCAGCAGCGGCCTCTATGCCTACACCGCCATCAACGCACCGCGTGGCCTCAACGAGCGCATTTACCACGTGTGGCAGAAGGACGGCCAGGAAGTCGACCGTATCGCCCTGGATATCCACGGCGGGCGCAAAGAGGGGTACCGGGCCTGGACCCACAAACAGAACTTCCCGCCCAACCCTGTGGGTAAATGGCAGGTGCGGGTACTGACCGAGGACGGCCAGGTAATCGGCGTGCTGCGCTTCAAGGTGATCGACGACGCAGCGGCCAAGTGATGTAAAAGGGGCCGCAAGGCGGCCCCGATGATTCAGCACATTTTCAACAAACCCCGCCATGCCTGCTGCGCTATGATCAGCCTCTACGCCAACGCGCGCAGTCAGATGCATGGAGCCTATGACCACCCCCAGCGCCACCCTGGACACCAGCAGCCAACCGGCCTGCCTGCGCATTGCCGGTGACTGGACGCTAGCCCATTACGCCAGCCTCAAGCGCGACAGCGAACGCCTGCGCACACAATATGGCGCCGACACCGTCGCCGACCTCAGCCAGCTGGGCCGCCTGGACACTGCCGGCGCCTCGCTGCTGGCTGAACTGCTCGGCTCCGAACGGCTGTCGCACTGCACCAACGATTTGCCCGACGCCAGCCGCGCCTTGCTCAAAAACGTCTACTGCTCGGTGCAGGACTACTGCATCCCGGTCAAACAGCCAGAGAGGCATGTGCTGCTTCTGCTGCTCGAACGTATCGGCCGCGCCGTCAACACCCTGTGGCAAGACACCCTGCAGCTGCTCGGCTTCGTCGGTCTGATCCTCGAAACCCTGCTGCGCCGCGCCCTGCAGCCACACCGTTGGCGGCTGACGCCAGTCGTCTCGCATATCGAACAGACGGGCCTGGATGCCGCGCCGATCGTGGCGTTGCTGACGTTTCTGGTGGGCGCTGTGGTTGCCTTCCTCGGCGCCACGGTCTTGGCGGACTTCGGCGCGACCGTATTCACCGTCGACCTGGTGGCGTTTTCGTTTTTGCGTGAATTCGCCGTATTGCTGACGGCCATCCTCATGGCCGGCCGTACGGCCAGCGCCTTCACGGCGCAGATAGGCTCGATGAAGGCCAACGAGGAAATCGACGCCATCCGCACCCTGGGCCTGAACCCGATCGAACTGCTGGTGGTACCGCGGGTGTTGGCACTGCTGATTTCCCTGCCGCTGCTGACCTTTGTCGCGATGATCTGCGGCATCGTCGGCGGCGCGGTGGTCTGCGCGCTGACACTGGATATCTCGCCGGCGATGTTCCTGTCGCTGCTGCAAAGCGACATCGGCGTGCAGCACTTCATCGTCGGCCTGGCCAAAGCACCGTTCTTCGCCTTTCTGATCGCCTCCATCGGCTGCCTTGAGGGGTTCAAGGTCAGCGGCAGCGCCGAATCGGTCGGCGCGCACACCACATCCAGCGTGGTCCAGTCGATTTTCGTGGTCATCGTGCTGGATGCGGTGGCTGCGCTGTTCTGCATGGAGATGGGCTGGTGAATGGCCGGGAAGCAGTGATCGAGGCGCGAGGCATTTGCAACCGTTTCGGTAGCCAGAGCGTGCACGAGAACCTCGACCTGGACCTGTACCGTGGCGAAATCCTCGCTGTGGTCGGCGGCTCGGGCAGCGGCAAATCAGTGCTGCTGCGCAGCATCATCGGCCTGCGTCGGCCGAATGAAGGGCAGATCAAGGTGTTCGGCGAAGACCTGGCCGGCCTGCGCGAGGAACAGCGTTCGCTGGTCGAGCGGCGTTTTGGCGTGCTGTTCCAGAAGGGCGCGTTGTTCTCCTCGCTGACCGTTACCGAAAACGTGGCACTGCCGCTGATCGAGCATGCCGGCCTGTCGCGCGCCGATGCAGAACACCTGGCCGGGGTAAAACTGGCCCTGGCCGGCCTGCCGATTTCCGCCGCCGACAAATACCCTTCGTCGTTGTCCGGCGGCATGATCAAGCGCGCTGCGTTGGCCCGGGCGCTGGCCCTGGACCCGGACATCCTGTTCCTGGACGAACCCACCGCCGGCCTCGACCCGATCGGTGCTGCGGCCTTTGACCAACTGATTCTCACCTTGCGCGATGCCTTGGGCCTGAGCGTGTTCCTCATCACCCACGACCTGGACACCCTGTACACCATCACCGATCGCATTGCGGTGCTGTCGCAGAAGAAGGTGCTGGTGGCCGGCCCCCTGGCCGAGGTCGAACAGACCAACGACCCGTGGATTCACGAATACTTTCACGGCCCACGCGGGCGCGCAGCCGAACACGCCGCCGCCAGTGCCAGGCAGGAGCGCTGAACAATGGAAACCCGAGCTCATCACGTACTTATCGGCCTGGTCACCGTACTGGTGGTGGTTGGCGCCATGCTGTTCGGCCTGTGGCTGGCCAAGTCCAGCGTCGACGATGCCTTCAAGGATTACGAAGTGGTCTTCAACGAAGCCGTCTCGGGCCTGTCCCGTGGCAGCCCGGTGCAATACAACGGTATCAAGGTGGGCGACGTCTCCACTCTGCGCCTGGACCCCAAGGACCCGCGCCGGGTGCTGGCCCGGGTGCGCCTGAGCGGCGACACACCGGTCAAGGAAGACACCCAGGCCAAGCTGACCTTGGCCGGGGTGACCGGCAACTCGTTCATCCAGCTCAGCGGTGGCACGCCACAAAGCCCCGAGCTCAAGGGCAAAGACGGCAAGCTACCGGTAATCGTCGCTTCGCCGTCACCGATCTCGCGCCTGCTCAACGACAGCAGCGACCTGGTCACCAACATCAACCTGCTGCTGCACAACGCCAACCAGATGTTCTCGGAGAGCAATATCGACCGGTTGAGCAACACCCTGGCCAACCTCGAGCAAACCACCGGTGCCTTCGCCAACCAGAAGGGCGGTATTTCCGAGGCTATCGAGCAGCTGGGCCTGGTCGGGAAGCAGGCCAACGCCACGCTGGCCGAAACCCAGGCACTGATGCGCAACGCCAACGGCTTGCTTGGTACCCAGGGCAAGCAGGCCATCGGCAGCGCCGAACAGGCCATGCAATCGCTGGCGGCCAGCACCGCAACCATCAACAGCCTGCTCAACGATAACCGCCAGTCCATCGACGATGGCGCGCAAGGCCTCAATCAGCTGACACCGGCAATCCGCGAGCTGCGCGAAACGCTCAATTCGCTCAAAGGCATTTCCCGGCGCCTGGAGGCTGACCCGAGCGGCTACCTGCTCGGCCGTGACAACAACAAGGAGTTCCAGCCATGAACCTGTCGCTGCGCCTGCTGGCCTTGGCGGCCGCGCTGAGCCTGACCAGTGCCTGCTCGATCCTGCCGCAAAGCGAGCCTGTGGATATCTATCGCCTGCCGGTCAAGCAGGCCAGCCACAGCGCCACCCCTGTAGACTGGTCGCTGCGCTTGAACAAGCCCCTGGCCAGCGAAACGCTGGCTGGGCCGCGCATTGCGGTGATCCCCCAGGGCGATGTGCTCAGCAGCTACAAAGGCGCGCGCTGGAGCGACCCGGTGCCACTGCTGGTGCGCAACCGCCTGCTCGATGGTTTCCAGCGTGACGGCCGCGTACAGCGGCTGAGCGCCGACGACAGCAACCTGCAGGCCGACTATGAGCTGGCCGGCGAGCTGCAGGCGTTCCAGAGTGAGTACCGAGCCGGCGGCGCGGTAGAAGTGGTGATCCGCTATGACGCGCGGCTGGTCCAGGGCCGGAGCCAGCGCATCCTTGCCAGCAAACGCTTCGAGGTGCGCCAGCCGTTGGCCGATACCCAGGTGTCAGCCGTGGTAGCCGGCTTTGGCGCGGCCAGCGATCAACTGGCCGGGGAGGTGGTGAACTGGACCGTGGCGCAGAGCGTTCAGGCTCAGGCGAAGAACCAGTAACAGACGAAGATCGCCGCGATCACCCCGGACAATTCGGCCAGCAGCGCACAGCCTACCGCGTGGCGCACGCGCTGGATGCCGACAGCACCGAAGTACACGGCCAGCACGTAGAAGGTGGTTTCGGTGCTGCCCTGAATGGTCGCTGCCACCAGCGCCGGGAAGCTGTCCACCCCGTGGGTCTGCATGGTCTCGATCAACATCGCCCGGGCGGCGCTGCCAGAGAACGGCTTGACCAACGCGGTGGGCAAGCCCTCGACGAAACGGGTGTCCATGCCCATCCAGTTGACCGCGTGGCGAATACCGTCCAGCGCCAGCTCAAGGGCGCCGGAGGCACGCAGTACGCCGACCGCCACCAGCATCGCCACCAGGTAGGGCAACAGGCTCTTGGCTACGTCAAAGCCTTCCTTGGCCCCCTCGACAAAGGCTTCATACACCTTCACCCGTTTCAGCGCGCCGATCACCAGGAACAGGATGATCACCCCGAACAACGTGAGGTTGCCCAGGATCGACGACAGGCTGGCCAGCGC
The DNA here is from genome assembly GCF_042902325.1 of Pseudomonas sp. NPDC012596. NCBI lineage: Bacteria > Pseudomonadati > Pseudomonadota > Gammaproteobacteria > Pseudomonadales > Pseudomonadaceae > Pseudomonas > Pseudomonas sp. NPDC012596. Next base: position 25,532 of record NZ_JBIBEB010000002.1, read on the forward strand.
CGCGGCCGACAGGGTTCCCAGGAAGGCCATGAAGCCGCCCAGCAGCAGGGCGCCAGGGATCATGTAGGCCAACACCACCGGGTCCCACAGGCGCAGGCGCTGCATCACCGCCACCGACAGCAGGCCGACCAGGGTCGAAACGCTGGTGGCCAGCAGAATCGGCAGGAACACCAGCGTCGGGTCGGTGGCGCCTTGCTGGGCGCGGTACATGAAAATGGTCACCGGCAGCAGGGTCAGCGATGAGGCATTGAGTACCAGGAAGAGAATCTGCGCATTGCTGGCGGTGGTGCTGCTGGGGTTGAGCTCCTGCAGCGCCCGCATCGCCTTGAGGCCGATCGGCGTGGCGGCGTTGTCCAGGCCCAGGCCATTGGCAGCGAAGTTCATGGTGATCAGGCCCAGCGCCGGGTGGCCGGGCGGCACTTCTGGCATCAGCCGGGCGAACAGGGGGCCCAGGGCTTTGGCCAGCCATTCGACGATGCCGGCCTTCTCGGCGATCTTGAGAAAGCCCAGCCACAGCGTCAGGGTACCGAACAGCAGGACCATGACCTCTACCGAGAGCTTGGCCATGGCGAAGATACTCTCGACCATCGCGGCGAAGATGCCAGCGTTGCCACCCAACAGCCATTGAGCCAGGGCGGAGACAGCCGCCACCAGGAAAAAGCCGAGCCAAAGGCCGTTGAGCATCCGATTGTTCCCCCTGAAAAGTGGCTGAATGATAACGCACCAGCGGCTGTTTTAGCCTGTACTGGCCTCATCGCCGGCAAGCCGGCTCCCACAGGTTCTCCACCGGCCTTCAGAGCGCAGGCCAGACGGGTTGCCGGCGATGAGGCCAACTCAGACAACAAAAAGCCCCGACAGGTCGGGGCTTTTTGTGTTCAGCAGGTCAGGCTCAGCGCTTGGCGGTTTCGCCTACCACGGCTGCTTCCTTCTTGTCCGCCATCAGCGAGGCGTAGTACTGCTCGCCCTTGGCGGCGTCGTACATGCCTTCCCAACGAGCGATTACCAGCGCTGCCAGGGCATTGCCGATCACGTTCAGCGCGGTACGCGCCATGTCCATGATACGGTCGACACCGGCGATGAACGCCAGGCCTTCCAGCGGGATGCCTACGCTGCCCAGGGTCGCCAGCAGGACCACGAACGATACGCCCGGCACACCGGCGATCCCCTTGGAGGTCACCATCAGGGTCAGCACCAGCAGCAGTTGCTGGCTCCAGGACAGGTCGATGCCATACAGCTGGGCGATGAAGATCGCCGCGATGCTCTGGTACAGCGTCGAGCCGTCGAGGTTGAACGAGTAACCGGTCGGTACCACGAACGAGCAGATCGACTTCGGCGCACCATACTTCTCCATCTTCTCGATCACGCGCGGCAGCACGGTCTCGGAGCTGGAGGTGGAGTAGGCGAGGATCAGCTCATCTTTCATGATGCGCATGATCTTGATCACCGAGAAGCCGAACAGGCGCGCCACCAGGCCCAGCACCATGAAGGCGAAGAAGGCGATGGCGAAGTACACCAGCAGCACCAGCTTGGCCAACGGCAGCAGCGAGCTGAAGCCGAAGTTGGCAACGGTTACCGCAATCAGGGCGAACACGCCGATCGGGGCGTAGTTCATGATCATGTGGGTGACCTTGAACATGGTCTCCGACACGCCCTGGAAGGTACGCACCAGCGGCTCGCGCAGGTCTGCCTGCAGGCTCGACAGGCCCAGGCCGAACAGTACCGAGAAGAAGATGATCGGCAGCATTTCGCCACGCATCAACGCCGCGAAGATGTTCGACGGGATCAGGTTGAGCAGGGTCTCGATGAACGCATGCTCATGCTGCACTTCGGCGGCAGTCGCCTGGTACTTGGAGATGTCGACGGTGCCCAGGGTGCTCATGTCGATGCCGGCGCCTGGGTGGAACAGGTTGGCCAACACCAGGCCGACGACGATGGCAATGGTGGTCACCACCTCGAAGTAGAGGATGGTCTTCAGGCCGATGCTGCCCAGTTTCTTCGCGTCGCCAACCCCGGCGATGCCCACGATCAGCGACGAAATCACAATCGGGACGACGATCATCTTGATCAGGCGAATGAAGATGTCACCGGCGGGTTGGAGGACGTTACTGATCCACCAGGCCTTTTCCGCACTGAAGTGGTTCAGCAGCGCGCCGATTGCAACGCCCAGGACCAGACCGATTACGATCTGCCAGGCGAGGCTCAGTTTTGCCTTCTTCATGTCTTTACCCTTTGTTCTAGTGGTCACGGGCACCGACCGGAAAAACGCATGGCAGAGCCGTTGGCAACGCCGCGGGCAGCTAGGAGCTTCCGTCCGGAGACCTCATGTAAGGACACCGCGAGCGAGCGACAAGGCGCTCGGGCCAGCGAAAAGGCGGCAACTATTGCGATGGCAAAGGATGAAATCTAATGCCGGAAGCGTATACCCCATACCGATTACGCATACTGATCTGCGTCAAAATGAGGCAGCCGCAAGTCATTGATTTATAACGTTCGGAATCCCGAACAAGACCAAAGCGCCATTTTCAGGCAGATTTGGCGGTGCTCGAAAGGGTCTCGGGATGGCTTGTTCGACAATCCGAATGGCTGAAATGCCGCTTGCGCGATAGCCGGATTGGCCGAAAAAAATTTGATGTACGGTCGAGACAAAATGTGTCTCAAGAGGAAAAACATGAAAGATGGGATGGTAATGCGAGATGGCACCTCGGAAGCCAGGCCCGGTTACGTAAGAAAACTTACGCCTGACCTGAAACTTCCGATTTTGCCTTTCCTGACCCGGCCCAATGCTGGAGGCACTCCCTGTACCCCTAGGCCACTCCGATCCTGTAACAATCAGAACAGCCCGACCCCTTGGTCATGTGCCACCCCTCCTCGAGGCGGCGCATCATAGAAGCGAGAAATATAGAAAGGTTCCGCTTCTATTACGTGACAGTGCGCGACCGTTCGTCCTTGAAGGTCAGTACCACTTCGGGTCGCGCTTGAGTTGCTCCTGCAACATGGCCTTCATGCCATCGTCTGGTTCACCCAGCCAACGGTATTGCGCGTGGCGGGTTGGCGACTTGTCACTCGGCAGGCCTTCGGGTACTTCAACGAGCATCCCGTACGCATCATCCTTGTCCCAACTGAACGCCACGATAAGGCGTTTGTATGTGCACTTGTCCTGGGCCTCGCACAGCGGACCTACCAGATACTTGTCGCCATCCTCGGTCACTGCCGACATCTGCTCCTGGGCACTGCCAGTCAGATTGATCACCCAGTCGGGCAGGCGTTCCTCGCCTTTGATCGCGTCCTGCCATGTTTCCCGGTACTCCGGGTCCGAGCCGAGCAACTGGTCGACCCGAACCTGGCCGTCATTGGCCGCCATCGCCGCTGCGCTACCACCCAACAGCAGGGCGGCAGCCACGGCTTTGCAAAGCTTCCTGCTCATCTTCAACCTCGACCACGTCCAAAGAAGAAGGAGGCTACGAACAGGACCAGGAAGACAATGAACAGGATCTTCGCGATACCCGTAGCGGCGCCAGCGATACCACCGAAGCCCAGAACGGCGGCGACAATGGCGATGATGAGGAAAGTGATAGCCCAACTCAGCATGATGCTTCTCCTTTCTTTTTTGAAATAGATCCGGTCACAGCGTCTTAGAACACCCAGCGTTGCTGAGGCACGACGTTTTCAACGGTGGCCGGCGAGGTGTTGGCCGAAGGCAGCGGTTGGGCTGCTTTCACCAATGTATTGGCACGGGTCGCCTGGATCTGCGTCAGCAGCGCGGTCTGCGCTGCAACCTGATCAGCCAGTCGCGCGGTCTGCCAGCTGTAATAAAAGAGGCCTGCGGCCAAAGTCAGCAGCAACGCCATTCCAATCAAGAGGAACTGGCGCAGGGGCAGTGCGGCGATCTGCGAACGGTTGACGGATTGGCGGTTCATGCCGGCTTCTCCTGCTGTAATTTTTCTATTCAAACCTGAACAGGTAATTGCAGCCTGCGTGCCAGCCTTTGATATTCAATAAAATCCTTATATATCAGGGACTTACGTAATGAGTAGATGGCACCGGAGGACGTATCCTGCACGATGCCCTCCCTGGCGTCGTGCGAATTGCACGACTCAGCCTTCCACCTTGGTCGCAACCTTGAGCAGATCGGCGTCTACACCCCGTACGCCAATGATCTGCCGAGCGATCTCCGTCGCAATGGTTTTCTGCTCGCTACTGACCACCTCGCCCGATAGCCGGACCATGCCGTCGGCGCTGGCCACCTTGATATTCAGGCCATCGAGATTGCGGCTGAAGCGGAAGCTGTTCTGGATCTTGTCGACAACCCAGCTGTCACTCGGCTGCGGCCCCGTTGGCGCACCGACCGGGTTTTCCCGCGCCTTGGCCATGGCCGCGGTGTCCAGGCTGACAAGGTTGTTGACCAGGTGCACGCCATCGGTGGTACGCGCCACCACGCCCGCAAGCTCCTTGGCTTCGGGGCTGTCGACCTTGCCGCGCAAGGTCACCACACCTTCACTGCTCTGTACCTCGATGGCCGCCTTTTCGGTGATACGGCTCCACAGCAACCGTGCGCGGATAACGGCAGCCAGGGTCGCGTCCTCCAGCCGCTGGGCGTATGCACGAAGCTCAAGCGGGCGCTCGACCAGCCCCGCATTGACCCGCAACTGGTTGTCAACCTGCTCGATGCCCCGGGTAGCTTGAGCTACATGCTCGGCCAACTGGCGCTCGACTTCATTCTCGACCTCGCCCGTCAGGCGGGCCCGCGGCCCATCCACCTGCACTTCGATACGAAAGGGGTTGAGCATGCGGTTGAGGGACAGCGCTGTTTGCAGGGAGCCTTCCAGGCGGGCGTCCTGGACCGGGTCGGCGAAAGCGGGTGCGCAAATGGACAGCAGGCTGGCCGTCAATACAGCCGTTCGGGTGAAAAAGGGCATGACTGCACTCCTTTTGTAGGCAAAATCTGAAAATCCTCGCAACCAATGTGCCACCCCATCGCTCTAACAAAATCATCGAGATATCACGGGTTCACGGCGGTATTTGGCCATTGGCTAGCATGCAAAGGACAGAATCCTTCAGAATTGACCATGCAACTTGCCCGATTTTTCCCACACTAAATGAAGATCTTTCCTAAAGGAGCGCAGCAAATGGAATCAGCCCAGGACAATCAAGGCCGCATTCTGCTGGTGGATGACGAGTCCGCGATCCTGCGCACCTTCCGTTATTGCCTCGAGGACGAAGGCTACAGCGTAGCCACGGCCAACAGCGCCGCGCAGGCCGAGGCCTTGCTGCAGCGCCAGGTGTTCGACCTGTGCTTCCTAGACCTGCGCCTGGGCGAGGACAATGGCCTGGACGTCTTGGCGCAGATGCGTATCCAGGCGCCGTGGATGCGGGTGGTGATTGTCACCGCCCACTCGGCGATCGATACTGCGGTCGATGCCATCCAGGCCGGCGCCGCCGACTACCTGGTCAAGCCCTGCAGCCCCGACCAGCTTCGCCTGGCCACCGCCAAACAGCTGGAGGTGCGCCAGCTGTCGGCACGCCTCGAGGCCCTGGAGGGTGAAGTACGCAAGCCCAAGGACGGCCTCGACTCTCACAGCCCGGCGATGATGGTCGTGCTGGAAACCGCGCGCCAGGTGGCGACCACCGACGCCAACATCCTCATCCTCGGCGAGTCGGGTACCGGTAAAGGCGAACTGGCCCGCGCCATCCACAGCTGGAGCAAGCGCGCGCGCAAGGCCTGCGTGACCATCAACTGCCCATCGCTGAATGCCGAACTGATGGAGAGCGAACTGTTCGGCCACACGCGCGGCGCCTTTACCGGTGCCAGCGAAAGCACGCTGGGCCGCGTCAGCCAGGCCGACGGCGGCACGCTGTTCCTCGACGAAATCGGCGATTTCCCCCTGGCCCTGCAACCCAAGTTGCTGCGCTTCATCCAGGATAAGGAGTATGAGCGGGTAGGCGACCCGGTGACCCGCCGCGCCGATGTGCGCATCCTCGCCGCGACCAACCTCAACCTCGAAGAGATGGTCCGCGAAAGCCGCTTCCGGGAAGACCTGCTGTACCGCCTCAACGTCATCACCTTGCACCTGCCGCCACTGCGCGAGCGCAGTGAAGACATCCTGACCTTGGCCGACCGCTTCCTGGCCCGCTTCGTCAAGGAGTACTCCCGGCCGGCCCGAGGGTTCAGCGAAGAAGCCCGCGCCGCGCTGCTCAATTACCGCTGGCCGGGCAATATCCGTGAGCTGCGCAACGTGGTCGAACGTGCCAGCATCATCTGCCCACAGGAACGCGTAGAAATCAGCCACCTGGGCATGGGCGAGCAACCGGCCGGCAATGCACCTCGAGTTGGCGCAGCGCTGAGCCTGGATGAACTGGAGCGCGCCCACATCGGAGCGGTACTGGCTGCCAGCGACACCCTCGACCAGGCTGCCAAGACCCTAGGCATCGATGCCTCGACCCTGTATCGCAAGCGTAAGCAGTACAACCTATGAGATTGCAAATGAAGCTGCGCACGCGGCTTTTTCTGAGCATTTCGGCACTGGTGACAGTCGCCTTGCTAGGCCTGATGCTGGGCCTGATCAGCGTGCTGCAGATGGCCACCGTGCAACAACAATCCGTGCGCGACACCACCCACGCGCTGGAAATCGGCCTGAAACTGCGCCAGAACCTGGGCGAGCAGCTGACCCTGATGCTCGACGATGACACCGCGCCTGATAGCCTGCGTGCGCTGCAGGACAACTTCCAGGCGCAGCTCAATCAGGGCCTGGAAAACGGCGGCGAGCGCACCGGTTTCAGCAAGGCCAGCAGCAACTACCAAACATTCCTGCAAGCCTACCGCGACAGCCCGTCGCCGGCCCGCAGCATGGGCATCGATCAGCCTTTGGGGGCTGCTTTCAATCAGGTGCGTACCGACCTGATCGACTCCCACAAGCAGGCCCTCGACCACATCACCCGCAGCGAAGAGCAAACCCGCGACCGGGCCTTGCTGGTCAGCGGCGTGCTCGGCCTGATGGGCCTGGTGGTGCTGGTGCTGGGTTTCATCACAGCCCACAACATTGCCCGCCGCTTTGGCCAACCCATCGAAGCCCTGGCCAAAGCCGCAGATCAACTGGGCCGAGGCGACTTCGATGTGACCCTGCCAGTGACGCAGGCGGTCGAGCTGAATCAGCTGACCCGGCGCTTCGGGATGATGGCCGATGCGCTGCGCAAGCACCAGGCTACCAATGTGGATGAACTGCTGGCCGGCCAGCAACGCCTGCAGGCCGTGCTCGACAGCATCGACGATGGTTTGCTGATCATCGACCGCCAAGGGCAGCTCGAGCATCTCAACCCGGTTGCCCAGCGCCAGCTCGGCTGGAGCAACAGCCGGGTGGGCAGCGGCCTTGCCGAGGCTCTGCAACGCCCTGAGCTGGAGCAACAGCTGCGCCAGGTACTGCGGGGCGGCAGCCTGGATCGCCCACCCGACGACCTGAGTATCGAGGTCGATGAAGAGTCACGCTTGCTGACCTACAGCCTGACCCCGGTCAGCCACCCGCAAGGGCCGATTCTCGGCGCTGTCATGGTGCTGCACGATGTTACCGAGCAGCGCGCGTTCGAACGTGTGCGCAGCGAGTTCGTGCTACGCGCCTCGCACGAACTGCGTACCCCGGTCACCGGCATGCACATGGCATTCGGGCTGTTGCGCGAGCGGGTGAAGTTCCCGCCAGAGGCCCGCGAGAATGACTTGCTGGATACCATCGGCGAAGAAATGCAGCGCCTGACTCAGCTAATCAACGACCTGCTCAACTTCTCGCGTTACCAGAGCGGGCTGCAAAAACTCGAACTTGCACCCTGCGCCATAGATGATTTGCTTGAGCGCGCCCAGATACGCTTTGGCGAACACGCGGCCAGCAAGCAGATTGAACTGATCAAGGCGCTGGAGCCGCCGCTGCCGCGCATCCAGGCGGATGTCGCGCAACTCGACCGCGTGCTCGACAACCTGCTGCACAACGCCGTTCGCCACACCCCCAGCGGTGGGCGAATTCGCCTGCACGCTAGGCGCCACGGGGAACGGGTGATCGTCAGTGTCGAGGATAACGGCGAGGGTATCGCCTATGGGCAGCAAGGGCGCATCTTCGAGCCCTTTGTGCAGGTTGGGCGCAAGAAAGGCGGGGCCGGGCTGGGGTTGGCGCTCTGCAAAGAGATCGTGCAGTTGCACGGCGGGCGCATGGGCGTGTTTTCCCGGCCAGGGCAGGGGACGCAGTTCTACATGGCGCTGCCGGTTTGACGATGACGCACAGGGGATGCATGAGCCTCACACTCAAGGCTCATCATCGATCCGTTGCCTGCGCACCTGCCGCCCACGGGTTACCAGCTCGACGAACTGTCGGGCATTGAGCGGGTGGGCGAACAACCAGCCCTGCCCGTAATTGACGCCCTCGCTGTTCAGCAGCACCGCCTGGGCTTCGCATTCGATACCCTCGGCAATTACCCGCAGATGAAGGTCGTGGGCCATGCGAATGATGTGCGGTGCCACGCCACTGCTGGCAGCGTCATGGCCAAGCGCGTCGATAAAAGCCTTGTCGATCTTCAAGCAGTCCACCGGCAGGGTCTGCAGATAGGCCAGGCTGCAATAGCCGGTACCAAAATCATCGATCAGTACCTGATGCCCCACCGAACGCAGGGCTTGCAGATTGTCCCGGGCCACCACCACATCGATCAGCCCGCGCTCGGTGACTTCAAAGGCTATCTGGCTGGCCGCCACGCGGTGCAGCGCTAACAACCGCGCCGCTACCCGGCCAATTCGCGGCACCATCACATCGCAGGCCGCAAGGTTCACCGAGATATACAGGTTACGGTGCGAACGCAGTAACTGGCCCAGTTGCTCCAGCACACGCTGCAGGACGAAGTCGGTGATCTGGCGGATCTGCCCGGTGTTTTCCGCCAGCGGAATGAACAAGTCCGGGCTGGTCAGCGTGCCGTCCGGGCGTCGCCAGCGCACCAGCGCCTCAGCGCCCACGCAGCGCCGGCTGTCCAGTTCCATGATGGGCTGGTACAGCACCTGCAGCTCACCGCGGCGCAGCGCATTCTGCAGCTCCGAGCTCATCGAGCGGCGCTGGAGGATCAACTGCAGCACCAGCCAGCCAATGCAGCAAGCCGCCAGAACGCTGCCTGGGAACAACAACCAGAGCATGCCGTTCATACGCAACGGCAGGCTCGCCCTTGGGGCAATCAAGACGAGCTGGTAATCCGGCGACTTGGTCGGCATGCGATAGACAAGCCGATCATGCAGTTCGAACAAAGAGGTGGTGCTTGAGGGCGACCATTTGTTGGAGGGTGGCCAGGTTTGCGGCGGCCCCAGCACCGGAATCGCCCGGGTGCCGTTGTCGAGCACCACCAACAGGCTGCCACCAGGAGGCAGGTCGACCACATCGGTCAGGTGCCCGCGCGATGTGGAGACCAGGAAGTTGCCACGCGCAAGCATCAGCGCGGCCAGGTTTTCGTTGGGTTCGGTCGTGGTGTTCAGCCAGTAACTGTAGGTTGGCCCTTGGATGTCCGGAGCCCGGGTGGGCACGAACGCCCTGGCCCCTCCACGGTTCGAGCAGGCGACGCTGGCGTCTACATAGGCCGCCTCATAGATGAAGCGTGAGCCAAGGCCGACCTGCTGCAGTTGCGCCAGCATCGCAGGGCTGCAGCCACGCAGCGGCTGCGCCTGCAGATCATCGACGCCCTCACGCAACTGGCCGAATACCTGCTCAAGGCGGTCGAGGAAGCGCTCGCCCTGAGCATTCATCTGCGCACTCTCGCTCTGCTTCATCTGATGCAGGGCAATGGCGATGCTGGCCGTCAGCAATACCGCAGCGCTGGCCATTGCTGCCAAGGAGGCCAGCATCCAGGGGCGGTAAAAAAATTGGCGCAGAGCAGTTATCAGAGCCGACATGGGCAGCATCCAGTTGATATACAAGGTATAGCAACGGAATGCCGGATTAGCTTGGCCGTTTGGCGGAGGGCGAGTGTGTGATGGGCGTCAGCGCATCCGGTTGACTACCTGCAACATGGCAGCCGTCTGCGCATCTGGCGTGCCGTCGAAGCGCTGTGGCCGGAAACGCATCTGGAAGGCCGCAATGACATGACGGGTAGCGACATCCAGCTGGCCAGTCTGCTCGATAGCGTAGCCGAAGCGTGCAAGCTCCTGTTGATACCAGCCGATTGTCGGCGGGTTGGCGTTGAAGTAAGCCTGCTGACGCGCCACGGCATTGGCCTCTGGCCACACCCCCAGCCCCGCATCGGCCAGGCGCTTCCACGGGAACAGCGGCCCCGGGTCGAGCTTGCGCAAAGGCGCGATGTCGCTGTGGCCGATGATGTAGCGCGGGTTGATGTTGTTGCGTTTGACGATGTCCTTGAGCAAGGCGATCAACGACTGGATCTGCGCCTCGCTGTAGGGGTACCAGACACGGCCATTGGGGGTGGTGTCGAAGCCTGGGTTGACGATCTCGATGCCGATCGAGCTCGAGTTCAGCCAGGTACGCCCATCCCATTGACTGTCGCCGGCATGCCAGGCCCGGCGGTTTTCGTCGACCAACTGGTAAACGGTGGCCGGGCCATCGCCGATCAGGTAATGGGCACTGACCTCGCCATGGGTAAGCAGGGCAAGCGAGCGCTCCAGCGAGGCGTTGGTGTAATGCAGGACCACGAACTGGATACGGTTATCCTGGTTGGCCGAAGGGTGGCTGCGGTCGATGCGCAGGCCGGTCGAACAACCGGCCAGCACGCCCAGCAAAAGTACAAAAAACAACGCTCTCATGGGAAAAGCCTGATTGCCAGTAGCGCATTAGCATAACGTATGCGCACACAGCCCACCTGCTCAGCTTTGCTCCACTCGATTGCGGCCCAGGTCCTTGGCGCGATACAAGGCTGCATCGGCACGCTTGAGCACCTGGTCGCCGCGCTCACCGGAGCGGAAGGTGCTCAGGCCGATGGACGCGGTGATCACCACCCGCTCACCCTTGAAGTGGAACGGGCAGGCTTCGATCGCGGCGCGCAGCACTTCGGCGACCTGCGCACCTGCAGCCGGTGAAGTCTGCGGCAGCAACAGCACGAACTCTTCCCCACCAAAACGCGCGATGAAGTCACGCCCGCGCAGGCGCTTGTGCAACTGATCGGCGACGATCTTCAGCACTTTGTCCCCGGCCAGGTGGCCGTAGCTGTCATTGATACGCTTGAAATGGTCCAGGTCGAGTATCGCCATCGCCAAGTGGCCGCCGTTCTCCTGCCAGTCGAGTATTTCGCGCTCGACCTGCTCGGTCCAAGCGGCGCGATTGGGCAGGCCGGTTAGCGGATCGATCAGGGCCTTCTGCCGCTGTTCCTCCAGATGCTCGCGATAGCCGAGGGCCTCCTGCTCCATGCTCGCCACACGCTCAGCCAGCCCCTGCAGGCGCCCGGCGAGCTCTTGTTCGCGGCGATCACGTGCGTGCTGATGCTCGTCCATCGTGCCCAGCAGCCCTTCCAGGCGGTTTTCCAGAATGTGTTTGAGGCTGTCCACGTCGGCCGCACCCTGGACACTGCTCTGCAGGCCATCGACCTGTTCGCGCAACTGGCTGTCCAGCTCACGGGCGGCCTCACTGTTGTCGGCATGGCCGGTGCTGGCTTCGTGCAAATGGCTCTGGAAGCTTTCAAGGCGCTCGTTGAGCTGCTGCAGGTAAGTCTCGAACTCGTGTTGCCCGCTGTCGGTGATCGCCAGCATGAGCACGGCGAGGTCATCGAGCACCGGAATCAGCTCATACCAGTTCAGCCCACGCGCCACCCGCTCGCGCATCTCCAAGGCCTGCGCCTTGTGGCGCTCCGGCAGGCTAAGGTCGTCGAGCAGGCCGAGCAGCGTTTGTTCGATGTGCGCGGCCACTTGGCTATAGGGTGGCTCGACCGCGTCGGGCAGCGAATAGGGGCCGTCCTCACCGAAGGTTTCCTCGAGGGGCAGCGCTGCGGGTTCGGCTGCCGGCTCGTCAGGCTGTTTCGCCTGCTCGGCGGGTTCGGGTGCATCAGGCAGCGGCGCTTGCGCACGTGCCGGTGCAACCTCGGCATCGTCGGCCTGCTCGGGCTCCAGTGCTTGCGGTCCGGGTTCGGCTGCAGCTTGCTGCTCGACGATAGCGGCCTGTTGCGGCTCCTCGACAGGCGCCTGCACCGGGCGTAGTTCGTCCATATCCGCTGGCGGCAGGTCTACCAGGACGGGGCCATCCGCCACCGGCTGCGGTTCGGAATGCGCAGTTGCCGGCGCAGGCCCCGGGTCGGCAGGTACATCAGCCTGCGGCTCACCGTCACGGTGGCCGAACAATCGCTGCAACAACCCTGGCCTGGCTTCTTCAGCCGGCTTGCCCAATGCTGAAAGCGCGCGCCCCTGCAACCCGCTCAGCTCGCCCAGCAACGGCGGCAATTCGCGCGACTGGCTGACGCCGCCGTCGAGCTTCTTCGCCAGTTTCTTCAGCGGCCGCGAGACATCCCCAGGCAGCGGTAAGCCCTGAAGCTGTGCGACCAGCGCGGTCAGCGCGTCGCTGACCTGGTTCATACGGGTTTCGCGGCGCTGCTCGGAGTCCAGCACGGCCTTTTCAAGGCGTGGGATCAGCCCGGCGAGGCCTGCGTCCATGTTGTCACTGCGGATGACCTCGCGCATCTCCTTCATGCACTGGTCGACCACCTTGTCACTGCCTTCGGCGGCCAGGGTACTGCGCACCAGGCCTCGGCGCAGCAAGTCGAGACGCGCTTCCCAGCGCCGCTCGAGTTTTTCCTGCTGTTCGATGCTTTGAAGGTATTTTTCTTTCCAGCGCTCGGCTTCTTCGGTCATGCCTGGATCCGCGACGGGTGATGCATCTATTGGGCTGTAGTTACACGCTGTCGGCGCGCGGCCCGAACACTTGAGGGCCCAAGTACGCGCATGCTGATCTAACTCAAGACCGGCAGCGTATCCACAGTCAATGCATCAGGCAATCGGATCTCCACGGCAACCGGAAGATGGTCGGAAATTGGCTGCGCCAACACCTCGACCCGCTCCAGGGTCAGGGTTGGGCTGAGCAGGATATGGTCCAGGCAACGCTGCGGACGCCAACTGGGGAAGGTGGCTTCGACCTGAGGGGCGATCAGGCCAAGATCGCGCAGGGGTGAGTGGTCGAGCAGGTCGTTCGCGTGGGTGTTCATGTCGCCCATCAGCACCTGATGGCGGTAGCCGCCGATCAGCTCACGAATGTAGGCCAACTGGCGAGCGCGGGTCTTGGCGCCAAGCGCCAAGTGCATCATGACTACGATCAGCGCGTTTTCGCCCTCGCCGAAGCGCACCAGGATTGCACCGCGGCCAGCAGGGCCGGGCAGCGGGTGGTCTTCAAGGAGTTGGGGTTTGAGGCGGCTGAGCACGCCGTTGCTGTGCTGGGCGAAGCGCCCGAGGTTGCGGTTGAGCTGCTGGTACCAGTAGGGGAAGCCCCCCAGGTGGGCCAGGTGCTCCACCTGGTTGACGTAACCCGAACGCAGGCTACCACCGTCGGCCTCCTGCAGGGCCACCAAGTCGAAGTCGTTGAGCAGGTCGCCGATCTTCTGCAGGTTGCTGGCACGCCCGGTATGCGGCAGCAAATGCTGCCAGCTGCGGGTCAGGTAATGGCGATAGCGCTCGGTACTGATGCCCACCTGAATATTGAAGCTGAGTAGCCGCAGGCGACCATCTTCCGGCAGGCCGTTGGCCTGCAGATGATGCTCGTTGACCTGCGGCTCATGCAGGCCAATGCCACGCGCGGTTCTGAAGCGGCGCATGGGGTTCGCCGCTTACTTAGCGGCGCGCTCCTTCTCGATCAGCTGGTCGGCAACGTTCAGCACGCCTTCCGGGCCTTGAGCGGTGCCGAGGTCGAAGCGGTACTTGCCGTTGACCACCATGCTCGGTACACCGGTGATTTCGTACTTCTTCGCAAGCTCCTTGGCCTGGTTGACCTGGCCTTTGATGGCGAACGAGTTGAAGGTGGCGAGGAACTTGTCCTTGTCGACGCCCTGGGTGGCGAGGAAATCGGCCATTTCGTCAGGCTTGGTCAGGTGCATGCGCTTGTTCTGGATGGCATCGAACACCGCCGCGTGTACTTTGTGCTCCACGCCCATGGCTTCGAGGGTCAGGAACATCTGGCCGTGGGCATCCCAGGGGCCGCCGAACATGGCAGGCACGCGCTTGAAGTTGACGTCCTTGGGCAGTTTTTCAACCCAAGGGTTGATTACCGGCTCGAAGTGGTAGCAGTGAGGGCAGCCGTACCAGAACAGCTCGACCACTTCGATCTTGCCAGGGACGGATACCGGGACAGGGTTGCTCAGCTCGAGGTATTCCTTGCCGGCCGTGGCAGGCTCGGCGGCCTGGACGGCGGCCATACCGAATACGCTGGCGGCGACCAGCGCAGCGCTGAGAATCAGTTTACGCATGCTTTACTCCTGAGCAGTCATTGGTCGCCTCGACGCGACCTGTGTTGAGACAGGTCGGGAAGGGCCCGAGTTCTGTAGTGTAACGGCTGCGGACTGAAAAAAGGGCGATCCGCGCCGCCCTTTCATCTTTAGCGTTACAGCATTAACCGAACGTTAATGCAGGCCCTGGATGTAGCTGGCCAACGCTTCGATATCATGGTTGCTCAGCTTGCCGGCAATGGTGCGCATGGTCATCGCGTCGCCGTCATTGGTGCGGTTGCCTTCGCGGAAGTCGGTGAGCTGCTTGGTGATGTACTGGGTATGCTGGCCGCTGAGGTGCGGGAAGCCGGCCAAGGCGATGCCTGCGCCGTTGGGCGAGTGGCAGCCGGTACAGGCGGGCAGGCCTTTTTCCAGGTCGCCGCCGTTGAACAGCTCACGGCCGCGGTCGACCAGCTTGGGATCGGCGGCGCCGACGCTGCCTTTCTGGCTGGCGAAGTAGGCGGCGATGTCGGCCAGGTCCTGGTCATTGAAATTCGTCAGCATGCCGGTCATTTCCAGCACCGTACGCTTGCCGGACTTGATCTCGTGCAGTTGTTTTTCGAGGTAACGCTGGCCCTGGCCGGCCAGTTTCGGGAAGTTCGGCGCCAGGCTATTGCCGTCCGGGTTGTGGCAGGCACCACAGATGGCCGTCTTGGCCTGGCCGGCGGCGGCATCGCCTTTTATAGGTTGCGCAGCAGTGGCCGCACCTGCGACACCCATGGTCAACAGCAGACTCACGACTAGTTTGTTCATCAGCTAATCCAACACGGCTAAGGGTGAAATGTTATGTATCGGGACTGCCGCTCATCCAAAGGATGACCAAACGGTAGTCCTCGGCACTGCAGTCCATGCACAATCCACGCGGCGGCATAGCCTTGAAACCCTGAAAAACATGCGTCATGAGTACCTCCATGCCTTGCGCCAGCCTTGGCTCCCAGGCTGCCCGGTCACCCTTCCTGGGCGCCTGTGGCAACTGCCCGGCGTGACAGGCCGCACACGTGCGGTTGTACAACGCCTCGGGATCCTGTGTAGCCTGTGCGCTGAAAAACGGCAGGAACATACCGACAGCTAGCAGCCATTTCGCCAAGCGAAACGACCTGACAGGGTTGGGGGACGCGCTGCGTTCTGATGCGCGAGCTATTGTTCGACACCCCATGCCCATTCTCCTTCGCCGGGATAATGAGCACACAAAAACTGGGGCATTATATACTTCCGCCATCCAAACGGAAACGACACCGCTTGCCGGCCTAGGCTTTGGCAACACCCACATCGGATATCCCATGCAAGTCAAGAACCCCATCCTCGGCCTCTGCCAGAAAGCCACATTCGCCCTCAGCGCTGCCAAGGTCGAACAATGCCCGGACGACCAGGGTTACGAGGTGGCTTTCGCCGGCCGTTCCAACGCCGGCAAATCCAGCGCCCTCAATACCCTGACTCATGCCAGCTTGGCGCGTACCTCGAAGACCCCAGGGCGCACCCAGCTGTTGAATTTCTTCAGTCTGGACGATGAACGGCGATTGGTCGACCTGCCGGGCTACGGATATGCAAAAGTCCCGATCCCGCTCAAGCAACACTGGCAGCGCCACCTGGAAGCCTACCTGGGCGGCCGCGAATGCCTGCGCGGCGTGATCCTGATGATGGATGTGCGCCACCCGATGACCGACTTCGACAAGATGATGCTCGATTGGGCCCGCGCCAGCGGCATGCCGATGCACATCCTGCTGACCAAGGCCGACAAGCTGACCCACGGCGCGGGCAAGAACACCCTGCTCAAAGTCCAGTCGGAAATCCGCAAGGGCTGGGGGGATGGGGTGACCATCCAGCTGTTCTCGGCACCAAAGCGCCTGGGGCTGGAAGAGGCCTACCGGGTGCTGGCGGGTTGGATGGAGCTGGAAGACAAGCCGGTAGCCTGAGGCCTGCAACAGACGACAATGGAATGCTGGGGCCGCTTTGCGGCCCATCGCGGCAAGGCCGCTCCCACAAGGGGCCGCGAAAACCAGGAATTGCGGGCAAAAAAAACCCCGGACTTCGTATGGGGAGGGGGAAGTTCGGGGTTCAAGTCTGGACCGCTAGGGCGGGGTCCAGGTATCTGCCAACACTTAACACAACATAGGAGCATCGAAGGGCTTCACCAGCCATTCAGTTACTCTGAGTTCCGCTTCACCGGTTTAGTTCCGAAGCTCGCAAAACTATTTGCGATAGTTTCATGAAACCGTAGAACTAATGGCATCGAGCCATGCCAGGATCCGCGTCGCTACAACGCAGATCCTACACAGGTTTCCCGGCTCAATCAGTGAGCTTCATCCCAATTCGAGCCAACACCTACTTCTACCAGCAGCGGCACATCCAGTTGTGCGGCGCGGCTCATGTGCCCGCGAATTTCATCCTTCACCTGCTCCAGCAGGTCTTCGCGCACTTCCAGCACCAATTCGTCGTGCACCTGCAGGATCACGCGCGCGTCCAGCCCGCTTTCGCTCAGCCAGTTATCCACATTGACCATTGCCCGCTTGATGATATCGGCGGCAGTGCCCTGCATCGGGGCGTTGATCGCGGTGCGTTCCGCGCCTTTGCGCAGGGCCGGGTTCTTGGCATTGATGTCCGGCAGGTACAGGCGACGCCCGAACAGGGTCTCGACGAAACCTTGTTCCGCCGCCTGGGCGCGGGTGCGCTCCATGTAAGCCAGTACGCCGGGGTAGCGGGCGAAATAGCGGTCGATATAGTCCTGCGACTGCTTACGGTCCACGCCGATCTGCTTGGCCAGGCCGAAGGCACTCATGCCGTAGATCAGGCCGAAGTTGATCGCTTTGGCGCTGCGCCGCTGATCGGTCGTAACCGCTTCCAGCGCAACCCCGAATACCTCTGCCGCCGTGGCACGGTGCACATCGAGGTCGTTGCGGAAGGCGTGCAGCAGGCCTTCATCCTTGGCCAGGTGGGCCATGATGCGCAGTTCGATCTGCGAATAGTCCGCCGCCAGCAGCTTGTAGCCGGGGCTTGCGACGAAGGCCTGGCGAATGCGCCGGCCTTCGGCCGTACGGATGGGGATGTTCTGCAGGTTCGGGTCGCTTGACGACAAACGACCGGTAGCGGCTACCGCCTGCTGGTAGGAGGTATGGATTCGCCCGGTGCGCGGGTTGATCTGCCCCGGCAGCTTGTCGGTGTAGGTGCTCTTGAGCTTGCTCAGGCTGCGGTACTGCATCAGTACCTCGGGCAGCGGGTAGCCCTGCACGGCCAGGTCGTCGAGTACCGCTTCGGCCGTGGACGGCTGGCCCTTGGCGGTCTTGCTCAGTACTGGCATGCCCAGCTTGTCGTAGAGGATCGAGCCAAGCTGCTTGGGCGAGCCCAGGTTGAATTCTTCACCGGCCAGCTCGTAGGCGCGCCGTTCAAGGTCGGCCATCTTCACACCCAGCTCACCGCTCTGTACCTGCAGCAAGGCGGCATCGACCAACGCACCTTGGCGCTCGATCTTGGCCAGCACCGGCACCAGCGGCATTTCGATGTCCATCAGCACGGGCTGCACGCTCGGCGTCTGGGCCAGGCGGGCTTGCAGCGCCTGGTGCAGGCGCAGGGTGATGTCGGCATCTTCCGCCGCGTACGGGCCGGCCTTATCCAGGTGGATCTGGTTGAAGGTCAGCTGCTTGGCGCCCTTGCCGGCGATGTCCTCGAACGAGATGGTTGCGTGGTCGAGGTACTTCTGCGCCAGGCTGTCCATGTCGTGACGGGTGGCGGTGGAGTTCAGCACGTACGATTCCAGCATGGTGTCGTAGGCCACCCCCTGCATCTGGATGGCCGGCGAGCCATTGGCGAGGATATTGATGTCGTACTTGGCGTTCTGCCCGACCTTGGCCTTGGCCGGGTCTTCCAGCAGCGGTTTCAACGCCAGCAACACGGCTTCGCGATCCAGCTGAACCGGAGCCCCTTCGTAGTCGTGGGCCAGCGGCACGTACGCCGCTTCGTGGGCCTGCACGGCGAAGGACAGGCCAACCAGCTGCGCCTGTTGCGCATCCAGGCTGGTGGTTTCGGTATCGAACGCGAACAGCGGCGCCTGGCGCAGCTTCTCCAGCCAGGCGTCAAAGCGGGCCTGGTCGAGGATGGTTTCGTACTTCGGCTCGACCTTTTCCACAGGCGCCTCGGCCGGCGCAATTTCAGTACCGGCCCTGGCGGCGTCACGCTGCACGTCAGCAATCCAGCTCTTGAACTCCATTTCGGTATATAGCGCCAGTAGCGCCTCGCGGTCCGGCTCGCCACACACCAGCGCATCCACTTCGATATCGAGCGGCACGTCGAGCTTGATGGTCGCCAGTTCGTAGGACATGAACGCCGCGTCGCGGTGCTCTTCAAGCTTGGCCGGCAAGGTCTTGGCGCCGCGGATTGCCAGCGTCGGCACTTTGTCGAGGTTGGCATACAGGTCGCTGAGGCCACCGCCGATACCGGTCAGCAAGCCCACCGCAGTCTTTTCGCCAACACCAGGAACGCCCGGGATGTTGTCGACCTTGTCGCCCATCAGGGCGAGGAAATCGATGATGTGTTCCGGGCCGACGCCGAACTTCTCGTGCACGCCGGCGACGTCCATGACGCTGCCGGTCATGGTGTTGACCAGAGTGACGTGGTCGTCCACCAACTGGGCCATGTCCTTGTCACCGGTCGAAATGATCACCGGCCGGCCCATGGCTGCGCTGCTGCGTGCCAAGGTGCCGATCACGTCGTCGGCCTCAACGCCTTCGACGCACAGCAGCGGGTAACCCAGAGCCTTGACGCTGGCATGCAGGGGCTCGACCTGCACCCGCAGGTCATCCGGCATGCTTGGGCGGTTGGCCTTGTACTCGGCGAACATGGCATCGCGGAAAGTGCCGCCTTTGGCGTCGAAGACCACCGCGAACAGGCTGTCGGGGTATTGCTTGCGCAGGCTCTTGAGCATGTTCAGCACACCTTTGACCGCGCCGGTGGGCATGCCTTTGGAGGTGGTCAGCGGCGGCAGCGCGTGGAAGGCGCGGTAAAGGTAGGAGGAACCGTCCACCAGGACGAGGGGCGCTTGGCTCATGAGCAGAATCAACCTTTTCGGCGGGTCCGGAGCTAGAATAGCCGGATCAATGACGACAAAGGGACAAGGTTATCATGCGTACACTCAATCGCCTGTTACTGCTCGGCCTGATGGCAACCATGCCAGTCGTCACCCTGGCGGCGGACGACGCCCCCTCGGCAGATCCCGAGGTGACCATTCGCACGGAAGGCGATAAAACCATCCAGGAATACCGGCAGAACGGCTTCCTGTATGCGATCAAGATCACACCGAAAAACGGCAAGCCTTATTTTCTGGTACGCGCCGATGGCTCTGATGGCAATTTCATTCGTTCCGACCAACCGGACATGCTGATCCCGTCCTGGAAGATCTTCGAGTGGTAATCTGACGCGTATCGTTCACATCAACCCGGCACTTCCCGGCGGAAGTGCCCGTATGGGCATTTTTTCATCATGTCAGTCTTCACCCCCGTGACCCGGCCTGAGCTGGAAACTTTTCTGGCGCCGTACCAGCTGGGCCGTCTGCTCGACTTCCAGGGCATTGCCGCCGGCACCGAAAACAGCAATTTCTTCGTCAGCCTCGAACAGGGGGAGTTCGTCCTGACGCTGATCGAGCGCGGGCCCAGCGAGGACATGCCGTTCTTCATCGAACTGCTCGACACCCTGCACGCTGCCGACATGCCGGTGCCTTACGCCATCCGTGACCGCGACGGCAATGGCCTGCGCGAGCTGTGCGGCAAGCCGGCGCTTCTGCAACCGCGGCTGGCCGGCAAGCACATCAAGGCCCCGAACAATCAGCATTGCGCCCAGGTCGGCGAGCTGCTGGCGCACATTCATCTGGCCACCCGCGACCATGTCATCGAGCGCAAGACCGACCGCGGGCTGGACTGGATGCTGGCGTCCGGCGCCGAGCTGATGCCGCGCCTGACCGCCGAACAGGCAGCGCTGCTGCAGCCCGCGCTGGACGAAATCATCGCGCACAAGGCGCAGATCCTGGCCTTGCCCCGGGCCAATCTGCATGCCGACCTGTTCCGCGACAACGTGATGTTCGAAGGCACTCACCTGACCGGCGTGATCGACTTCTACAACGCCTGCTCGGGGCCGATGCTGTATGACATCGCCATCACCGTGAACGACTGGTGCCTGGACGAGCACGGCGCAATCGATGTGCCCCGCGCCCAGGCGTTGCTGGCGGCCTACGCGGCGCTGCGGCCGTTCACGGCAGCCGAGGCCGAGTTGTGGCCAGAAATGTTGCGGGTAGGGTGCGTGCGCTTCTGGCTGTCGCGCTTGATCGCGGCCGAATCGTTCGCGGGTATGGATGTGATGATCCATGACCCGAGCGAGTTCGAAGTGCGTTTGGCGCAGCGACAGCAGGTGGCATTGCACCTGCCGTTCGCCTTGTAACCCCTTCGCGGATGAATCCGCTCCTACAAGGGCCTTTGTGAACCTGTAGGAGCGGATTCATCCGCGAGAGGCCGGAAAGTGTTTAGAGCTGCTCTAGGCACTGCGGCGGCCTCATCGCGGGCAAGCCCGCTCCTACAGGTACACCACCGTCCTCAAGGGCAGTGACCAACCGGTAGGAGCGGACTTGCCCGCGATGAGGCCGGCACTGTTGTCAAAGCTGCTCCAGGCACCCCACCAAGTCATTGCCCAACTTATCCAGCAAACGCTCGTAACCTTTGGCATCCACCGGATCGTTCCCACCCAGCGCATCCAGCTCCGCCAACCGCACCGGCAACCCGGCCGTCAGCGTCTCCGCCAACCGCGGCCGCAGCGGCGGTTCGCTGAACACACAGGTCTTGCCCACTTCCTGCAAGCGCTTACGCATGGCCGCCACATGCTGCGCGCCCGGCTGCACTTCGGCAGCCACGCTGAACACGCCGGTGTGCTTAAGGCCATAAGCCGACTCAAAGTAGTCGAACGCTTCGTGGAACACGAAGTAGGGCTTGTCGGCAATGCCCGCCACCCTCGCCTTGATACGCGCATCCAGGCCATCCAGGCGTTCGGTGAAGGCTTTGAGGTTGCTCTGGTAGCGCGCCGCGTTGGCTGGGTCCGCCGCCGCCAGGTCCGCCGCCATCTTCGTGGCAATGACCCGGGCGTTCACCGACGATAACCACAAGTGAGCGTCCAGGCTGCCTGGGCGGTGATCGTGGTCATGGTCGTCGTGGTCATCGCCTTCGTGGGAATGGCTGTCCTCGCCAAAGTGGCGCAGCGACATGCCCGCCAGCGACTGCACAGCCACCGTCGGCTTGCTGCGGCTGCCCAGCACCCGCGGCAGGAAGCCCTCCATGTCCGGGCCAATCCAGTACAGCAGGTCGGCATCGCCGACGCGGCGAACGTCCGACGGGCGCAGGGCGTAATGGTGCGGCGAAGCGCCGGGCGGCAGCAGCACCTCGGGCGTGCCAACACCGTCCTGTACGGCGGCGGCAATCTGCTGCAGCGGTTTGATACTGGTCAGCACACGTACATCGGCCTGCGCCGAGCAGGCGAGGAAAGCGACAAAAAGCACAAGGAATCGGGACACGGTGAATACTCGAGTCGTCAGAAACAGGTAACATAATAACGTCTCCATCCAGAACCGTCGCTGCCCATGTCCATCACGCCGCTGGCTCACCGTCCCCACGATCATTCCCATTGCGTGCACAGCGCCTTGGCCGAGGCCGAGGTGCTGTGCACCCGCCAGGGCCTGCGCCTGACCGCGCTGCGCCGCCGTGTGCTGGAGCTGGTGTGGCAGAGCCACAAACCGCTGGGCGCCTACGACATCCTCGCCGTGCTCAGCGAACAAGACGGCCGCCGCGCAGCGCCGCCGACCGTCTATCGGGCGCTGGATTTCCTTCTGGAGAATGGCCTTGTGCACCGTATCGCGTCGCTCAACGCCTTCATCGGCTGCAGCCACCCGGAACATGCGCACCAGGGCCAGTTCCTGATCTGCCGCGAGTGCCATGTGGCCATTGAGCTGGAGCAGGACAGCATCAGCGATGCGATCATCGACAGCGCCAAGGGCGTGGGCTTCAGCGTCGAAACGCAGACGGTGGAGATCGTCGGCCTGTGCGGCAACTGCCGGGGGGCGGCATGAGCGACGCACTGATCCGCCTTGAGCAGGTCGGCGTCACGTTTGGCGGCGAGGCGGTGCTCGACAGCATCGACCTCTCGGTGGCACCCGGCCAGATCGTGACCCTGATCGGCCCCAACGGGGCTGGCAAAACCACGCTGGTGCGTGCCGTGTTAGGGCTGCTCAAGCCGCATCGCGGCAAGGTCTGGCGCAAGCCGAAACTGCGCATCGGCTACATGCCGCAAAAAATTCAGGTGGACGCCACGCTGCCATTGTCAGTACTGCGCTTTTTGCGCCTGGTGCCCGGTGTAGACCGCGCGGCAGCCCTGTCGGCACTGCAGGAAGTAGGCGCCGAGCAGGTTATCGATAGCCCGATCCAGACCATCTCCGGCGGCGAGATGCAACGTGTGCTATTGGCCCGGGCGCTGCTGCGCGAGCCGCAGCTGCTGGTGCTGGATGAGCCGGTACAAGGCGTCGACGTGGTCGGCCAGACCGAGCTGTACAACCTCATCACCCGCCTGCGCGACCGCCACGGCTGCGGCGTGCTGATGGTTTCGCACGATCTGCACCTGGTGATGAGCGCCACCGACCAGGTGGTCTGCCTGAACCGCCATGTGTGCTGCTCAGGCCACCCCGAGCAAGTCAGCAACGACCCGGCCTTCGTCGAGCTGTTCGGCCAGAACGCCCCGAGCCTTGCCGTCTACCACCACCACCACGACCACAGCCACGACCTGCATGGCTCGGTGGTCGCCCCTGGCACCCATGTTCACGGAGACCACTGCAAGCATGGCTGATTTTCTTCTCTACGCCCTGCTCGCGGGTCTTTCCCTGGCGCTGGTGGCTGGCCCACTGGGCTCATTCGTGGTGTGGCGGCGCATGGCCTATTTCGGCGACACGTTGTCCCACGCGGCCCTGCTGGGCGTGGCCATGGGCTTCGTGCTGGATGTCAGCCCCGCGCTGGCGGTAACCGTCGGCTGCCTGCTGCTGGCGATCCTGCTGGTGACCCTGCAGCAACGCCAGCCGCTGGCGTCCGACACGCTGCTGGGCATCCTCGCGCCCAGTACCCTGTCTCTAGGTTTGGTGGTGCTGAGCTTCATGCACGACGTGCGCATCGACCTGATGGCCTACCTGTTCGGTGACCTGCTGGCCATCAGCACCACGGACCTCGCCTGGATACTCGGCGGCAGCGCGCTGGTGTTGCTGCTGCTTGCAGCCCTGTGGCGGCCGTTGCTGGCGGTCACCGTGCACGAGGAGCTGGCCATGGTCGAAGGCTTGCCAGTTGCCGGCCTGCGCATGGCGCTGATGCTGCTGATTGCTGTGGTAATCGCCGTAGCCATGAAAATCGTCGGTGTGCTGTTGATCACCTCACTGCTGATCATCCCGGCGGCTGCGGCACAACGCCACGCACGCTCGCCGGAGCAGATGGCCCTGGGCGCCAGCCTGCTGGGTGTAACCGCGGTATGCGGCGGCCTGGCCATGTCTTGGTTCAAGGACACGCCGGCCGGCCCATCGATCGTGGTCTGCGCGGCGGTGCTATTCTTGCTGAGCCTGGCCCTGCCAAAACGCTGAAAACCGGGGTGTGCCAAGGCGCACCCTGCAACCTTTCCGCGGGTAAAAGGTCTGTAAGACTTGTTTTCGAGCGTGCGCACCTGGGTGTAGACTTGCTCGCTTTTTGCGCAAATAGAGAGTCGCAGGAATGAAGCCGTTCGCATCCCGTTATCTGCTTGTTGCCGCGTTTTCCCTGTTCCTGGCCGCGTGTTCCAGCGCGCCGGTCGAGCAGGCCAGTGCACCTGCCCAAGCCGATGCCTGGCAGCAGCTGCAGCAAAGTATCACCAGCAATGAATTGGCCACTGCCGAAGACCAGTTGGCCTCACTGCAGGCGCAATCGCCTGACGATGCGCGCCTGGAGCCGTTCCAGCGGCAGTTGGCCGAGGCATACCTAAAGCGCAGCCAGATCGTCCTGCAAAAGGGCGATGTGAACGCTGCCGCCACCGCGCTGGCCCGCGCGCGTGCGCTGATGCCGCAAGCACCTGCGGTGACGGGCGGTGACGCCGTCAGCCAGGCCCGCAAGGCAGAGCTGGAAAAGGCCGAGGCTGCGTTGAAAGCGGCCGAAGCCAAACCCATGGCACGGGTGATAGACCCGACAGCGCCGAGCACAGTCATTGCACTGAAGACCACGGATATCGCGGCCATGCGCCGACAGCTCGATGAAATTGCCAAAGACGTGGTGAATTACCAGTGTGAAGTGGTGTTCCAGGTGCCACGCACCGAGGATGCGCCGTGGTTGAAAAACCTGCTGGCGAAGCGCGTTCACAAGCTCGACAGCAGCTTTACGCTGAAGCAGAAGCATGAAATTCAACGCAAATTGCCGGCCCAGGTAGTCTTGGTCCCGCATCAGCATTGAGTGCTTCGCAGGCAAGCCCTCTCCCACAGGCACCCCACAGCTCTTGAAAACTGTGGAGCATCCGTGGGAGCCGGCTTGCCGGCGATGGGCTGCAACGCAGCCCCTTTACGCAGGAACACCCTCCGCAGCCGCCTCCCTTTCCCAAACCCGGTGCCCCGCGACCGCTTTGACAAAAGCATCCACGCTCTTCTGGTCATCCCCCAGCACCAGGCCCTTGTCTTCCTTGAGCCCCAGCGCCCCGAGCAGGCCCTTGCCTTCACTGGCCAAGGTAATCGCCTTGAGGTGCTTGTAGCCCTCCAACAAGAAGTGCTTGGCCAGGCCGCTGGCGGCCAGGGCATCCAGTGACGCCTTGCCCGCCGGCACGACGATCCCGTCGAACATGATCGACGGCATGCCCTCCATCGATGCATCCACCGGCAGCGCTTTGCCATCGGCCGTCTTCACCGGCGCCGAAGTCGGCCCCAGCAACAGGATGCGCGTGCTATGGGCTTCAAGGGCTTTCACCAGGCGATCGACACTGGCGCCGTCTACGCCATCGGCCACCAGCAAGGCGATCTTGCGCCCCTTCACGCCAACCGTGCCAGGATGGTTCATCTGGCTCAAGGCGGGCGATTGCGCCAGCTTGCTGCCTTTGACTTTGACCGTGCCGGCTTTTGGGGCTGGCAGGCCAAGGTTGGCCGCCACCGCAGCTGCCAGCTTCAAGTCGATATTGGCAAGGATTTCATTCACCTCACGGGCGCGAATAGGCTCACGCTCGACCTTGCCGAGCTCAAAGCTGTAGGCCTTGATAACGTGCTGCTGCTCGTTTGCACTCAAGCTCTGGAAGAACAAGCGCGCCTGCGAGAAGTGATCGCCGAACGACTCGCTGCGCTGGCGGATCTTGTAAGCGTCGATACGCTCGTGATAACTCTCGAAACCGCCGTCCTGCGGGCCGGCAGGGGTTTCCTTGGGCCAACCGCCGTCGATCGAGTTCGGCTCGTAGGACGCGCGCCCCTTGTGGATGGTGTGCCGGTGCAGTGCATCGCGCTGGTTATTGTAGTTGGGCGCCACCGGCCGGTTGATCGGGATCTCGTGGAAGTTCGGCCCGCCCAGGCGGCTTAGCTGTGTATCGGTATACGAGAACAGTCGGCCTTGCAGCAGCGGGTCATTACTGAAGTCGATGCCCGGCACGATATGCCCTGGGCAGAAGGCAACCTGCTCGACCTCGGCGAAGAAGTTGTCCGGGTTGCGGTTGAGTACCATCTTGCCCAGCGGGGTCACCGGCACCGTTTCTTCAGGGATGATCTTGGTCGGGTCGAGCAGGTCGAAATCGAATTTATGCTCATCGGCCTCCGGTACGATCTGCACGCCCAGCTCCCATTCCGGGTAATCGCCGGTTTCGATGGCCTCCCACAGGTCACGACGGTGGAAGTCGGCGTCCTTGCCCGCCAGTTTCTGCGCTTCGTCCCACAGCACCGAGTGCACGCCCTGAGCCGGCTTCCAGTGGAACTTGACGAAACTGGATACACCCTCGGCGTTGATGAGGCGGAAGGTGTGCACGCCAAACCCTTCCATCATGCGCAGGCTGCGCGGGATGGCGCGGTCGGACATCGCCCACATCACCATGTGCGCGGACTCCGGCACCAGCGAAACGAAGTCCCAGAAGGTGTCATGGGCGGAACCGCCGGTAGGGGTCTCATTGTGCGGTTCAGGCTTCACGGCGTGGACGAAGTCTGGAAACTTGATCGCATCCTGAATGAAGAACACCGGCATGTTGTTGCCAACGAGGTCGAAATTGCCCTCATCCGTGTAGAACTTCACTGCAAAACCACGAACGTCGCGCACAGTGTCGCCCGAACCCCGTGGGCCCTGTACGGTGGAAAAGCGAACGAATACCGGGGTGATCTTTTCCGGGTCCTGAAGGAAACCGGCTTTGGTCAGCTGCGCATGGTTGCCATAGCTCTGGAAGAAGCCATGCGCGCCGGTGCCGCGGGCATGAACGATGCGCTCAGGAATGCGCTCGTGGTCGAAGTGGGTGATTTTCTCACGCATGATGAAGTCTTCGAGCAGCGACGGCCCACGGTCACCTGCCTTCAGCGTGTTCTGGTTATCAGCAATGCGCACACCCTGGTTGGTGCGCAGCGCCTCGCCCGTGGCGTCGCTACGCACATCCTCAAGGCTTTGCACCTTGGCGTTGGTATTGGCGCGGTCAGGTGTGTCAGTACCCGCGAGCTGGCTTTGCTTGGACGTGTCCGTCTTCTTGCTAGGCATCTTGGCCTCCTCATCAGTCATCAGGTTGCCCTTGGGGCATTGTTCTAGTAGTGACTGGAGCGCCTTTGGCTACGTTCAATAAGCTTTACCAGTTGTCGCGTTATGCCGGTTGGGTTGGTCCATTACGAAATAAATGCTAAGAACAGCTATTGGAAAAGGCTAAAATGCGCCACCCCAGCAAACCGCTGACCCCAAATTCCATGCGCCCCACAAGGTTCGCTACGTGATCGAGTTCCAACATGTACACAAGACCTACCGCGTCGCCGGTAGGGAAATCCCCGCTCTGAATCCGACCAGCCTGACCATCGAAGACGGCCAGGTATTCGGCCTGATCGGCCATTCTGGCGCAGGCAAAAGCACCATGCTGCGCCTGATCAACCGCCTGGAAGAGCCTTCCGGCGGCAAGATCATCGTCGACGGTGAAGACGTGACCGCGTTCAATGCCACCCAGCTGCGCGGCTTCCGCCAACAGGTCGGGATGATCTTCCAGCACTTCAACCTGCTGGCCTCCAAGACCGTTGCAGACAACGTCGCCCTGCCGCTGACCCTGGCCGGCGAGCTTTCGCGCAGCGAAATCGACAAGCGCGTCACCGAGCTGCTGGCCCGCGTCGGCCTGCAAGACCACGCCAGGAAGTACCCGGCGCAGCTGTCGGGTGGCCAGAAGCAGCGCGTCGGCATCGCCCGCGCCCTGTCCACTAACCCTAAAATTCTGCTGTGCGACGAGGCCACCAGCGCCCTCGACCCGCAGACCACGGCGTCGGTGCTGCAACTACTGGCCGAAATCAACCGTGAGCTGAAGCTGACCATCGTGCTGATCACCCACGAAATGGACGTGATCCGCCGGGTCTGCGACCGCGTGGCGGTGATGGATGCCGGGCAGATCGTCGAGCAAGGCTCGGTGGCCGAGGTGTTCCTGCACCCGCAGCACCCAACCACCAAGCGCTTCGTCCAGGAAGACGAGCAGGTCGACGAAGGCGAGCAACGTGACGACTTCGCCCACGTACCGGGCCGCATCGTGCGCCTGACCTTCCAGGGCGACGCCACCTATGCGCCGCTGCTGGGCACCGTGGCCCGCGAAACCGGTGTGGACTACAGCATCCTTGCCGGGCGCATCGACCGCATCAAGGACGTCCCCTATGGGCAGTTGACCCTGGCCGTCACCGGCGGCGACATGGAAGCGGCCTTCGACCGCTTCACCGCAGCTGACGTACATATGGAGGTACTGCGTTGATGGACGCCCTGAATTTCTTCGCCAACGTCGACTGGGCCGAAATCTGGCTGGCCACCATCGACACCATGATCATGCTGTTCGGCTCGCTGTTCTTCACCGTGCTGCTGGGCCTGCCGCTGGGCGTGCTGCTGTTCCTCTGCGGCCCGCGGCAGATGTTCGAGCAGAAGGGCGTGTATGCGCTGCTGTCATTGATCGTCAACATCCTGCGCTCGTTGCCGTTCATCATCCTGTTGATCGTGATGATCCCGTTCACCGTGCTGATCACCGGCACCTCGCTGGGCGTCGCCGGCGCCATCCCGCCGCTGGTGGTGGGTGCCACGCCATTCTTCGCGCGCCTGGTGGAAACCGCCCTGCGTGAAGTGGACCGCGGCATCATCGAGGCCACCCAGTCGATGGGCGCCACTACGCGCCAGATCATCACCAATGCGCTGCTGCCAGAAGCCCGCCCGGGCATCTTCGCAGCCATTACCGTCACCGCCATCACCCTGGTGTCGTACACCGCCATGGCAGGTGTGGTCGGCGCAGGCGGCCTGGGCGACCTGGCGATCCGCTTCGGTTACCAGCGTTTCCAGACCGACGTGATGGTCGTCACCGTGGTGATGCTGCTGGTACTGGTTCAAGTGCTGCAGAGCCTGGGCGACAAACTGGTCGTGCATTTTTCCCGTAAGTAACCCCAATAGGGTCGGCCTGGCCGACCCGTTCGGGGGCCGTCGCGGCCCTCACAAGGAGTGATTCATGAAGAAGCTGCTTGCTGTCGCTGCCGCCATTGCGGCCTTTTCGGCCCACGCCGGTGACCTGACTGTCGCCGCTACCCCAGTGCCACACGCCGAGATTCTCAACTTCGTCAAACCGCAGTTGGCTAAAGACGGTGTGAACCTCAAGGTGAAAGAGTTCACCGACTACATCCAGCCAAACGTGCAGGTGGCCGAAAAGCGCCTGGACGCCAACTTCTTCCAGCACCAGCCGTACCTGGATGAGTTCAACAAGGCCAAGGGCACCCAGCTGGTCAGCGTTGCCGGCGTGCACATCGAGCCGCTGGGCGTGTACTCGAACAAGTACAAGAAGCTCGACGAGCTGCCGTCCGGCGCCACCGTGGTCATCCCCAACGACGCCACCAACGGCGGCCGTGCCTTGCTGCTGCTGGACAAGGCAGGCGTGATCAAGCTCAAGGACAACAGCAACATCCTGTCGACCGTGAAAGACGTTGCCGAGAACCCGAAGAACATCAAGTTCCGTGAGCTGGAAGCAGCCACCATCCCGCGTGTGCTGACCCAGGTCGATGCCGCCCTGATCAACACCAACTACGCGCTGGAAGCCAAGCTGAACCCTGAGAAGGACGCGCTGGCCATCGAAGGCAGCGACTCGCCTTACGTGAACATCCTGGTTGCCCGCCCCGACAACAAGGACTCGGAAGATATGAAGAAGCTGGCAGCTGCGCTGCACTCGGCTGAGGTGAAGCAGTTCATCACCGAGAAGTACAAAGGTGCTGTCGTACCGGCGTTCTAAGCCGTAGGCTGCACTCAATCGCCGGCTTGCCGGCGATTGAGGCGCCGCTGCAATTAAGCCCCTGCGCCTGACACATCCGATGGCGCCGCTTCGAATTCCTCCAGCGCCTGCCGCGCGGCCCCTGCCTCTAGGTAGCGCTCGACCAGCTCGGCCAGCTCCCCTGCCTTCAGGCCTTTCCCCTCCATACTCCAGCGGCCGAGCGCCAGGCTGACCCAACGGGTTTTGGCATCGAACCTGGCATCCGGCTCCCAGAAGCGTCGCTTGTGAAACACCGGCAAGGGTGCGTCGTCTGCCAACTTCAACATCACCGAAAGCTGCGGCGTCACTTTGATCCCATACTGGTCGAACTGATGCAAGGCGATCGGTTCGGGGGTGTTGGCAAACTGGACGCAATGCGGTGTCAGGACCATCGCCGGTGTAGCCGCGCGGCGGACCATGCGCCAGCCCATTACGCCCACCCACACGCCCACGGCAGCGATGGCGAGTGCAGAGTAGTTCAGGAAGGAAACCAGCCCAGGCTTGGCACTTTGCACATGCAGCCCGAAACGCACCCACAGCGCCGCACCCAGGCAGGCAATGCACACGACAACCAGCAAGCGGCCGCGCCACTGCGCACCTTCGTGTAGCACGCAAGTCCCCGTTACAGCCTCGGCGCGGGCCCTCAGGTACTCATGCACCTCGTTGCGCTGCTCCAGCAAGCGGCTGCCGATCGCCGCGCTCAACTCCAGCGACAATGCCTTCAGATCCGGGAGCAGCTCGGCAAGGCAAGCCAGTGCTTGCGCCGCAACGACGGGGCGCAAGGCCTCACTGCCGCGTACGTCCTGCACAGACAAGCCCAACGCCTCGATGCGCTCGCGGGTAGGTGGGTGGCTGTCGGTGGGATGGCCTAGCCCGTCGGCCAGCTCGTCGTCTGGCAGGCAGATAGCCTGTGTAGCGAGGTAATCAAGCGTGGCGACGAGCAAGTCCTCGGGCCACGCCTCGGGCACCCTGCATAGCTCGGTCTGGTGCTGGTCGATCAGCACCTCCAGCGCGCTGATGCGCACCAATGAGTCCACCACGGCCTGAGGGCCGGCGATCCGCGCACCTGCAGCATCGGCCAGCAGCTCGCGTTGACGGCTCCAGTGGCTGACAGCACCGTCGAAACGTTGCATGAAATGCACCGCCAATGCATACGCCGGCAGTGTCAGCAGGCCCTGGAGAACACCCGCCTCCATGTGTTCGCCGACAACGCCGATATTGCGCCCGGCACCCTGGTAGATGGGCATGAAGCGCATGCTGTACTCGGTGTCCTCGCCCGAGAAGTGCGCCAGTTCGTGGGCGATCACTGCATCGCTTTCATTGCGGCTGATCACGGCAAGCAAAGGCAATGGGAGGTACAGGGTACGCCCCTCTAACCTACGATTGCCGGGGTGCAACAGCACATCGCTGGATGTCACATAGAAACCGTCCAGGAAGCCGACCACGATGTTGTCCGGTTCCAGTGCCTCCATTTGCTTGGCCAGGCCGCGCACCCGTGCCCATAACGCGGGAGCTTGCTGCTCGGTGAGCTCGCCCCCGTAGATATCGAGGGGTTCATTCTTGAACAGCTGCGACATGTTTTTCAGCTGGCCCGGCAGGCGATACAAAGGCCAGAGCATCGCCAACATCAAGAAGCCCACCAGCAACTGCAATTTGATTACCCCTGCGGACGTTTGCTGCAAAGCAAACACCCACAGCGCCTCATAGCCGATCTCCAGCACGACGGTTAGCGTGAGCAACAGAATACAGGCGACCAATACCACCGGCAGCACTTGGCTGACGGTGAAGAAAAGGCGAACCAGGCGGTCCCTTGATACCAGCGCGGCCTTGCCCGCCCAGTGAAAAGCCAGCAACGACGCGACGCCCAGCAGCGTCAGCAGGATCGAAAAGCGCAGGGAGAAATGCGCCAACCAGGTGCCGACCTTGGCAAAGCCCAATTCACGGTCAACGTAATAGAGCCGATTGTAGGCCAGGCTGCGGGCCACGTAGGGCTCGTAGGCCTTGCCGTTGAATTGGACGCGACGGCTGTCGTTTACCGCTTCCATGTGTGCCGTTTCGGCGATGAAACCGTGCAGTTGCGCCTTGTCTTCCAGCAGCAGGGTACGGTGCGCGTCGGCACGCTGTACTTGCCAAACCGCCATCGCTATCAGCAACAGTGGCAGCAAGACCAGGCGCCAGGCCAGAATACGCTTGTCACGCGACGTCATTTGAGGCTCTCCATGCCAGGTGTACGGGCGGCTATCCTAACCGACCCGCGAATTTCAGTCCCGCTTGACCAGCCCAGGCAACTGCGCCACCAGCTTCTGGTTGTTGAACGGCGCCCGAATGAACCCACGCTGACGCCCATCCGGCCCGACGATGGCCAGGTTGCCGCTGTGATCCACGGTATACCCCGGCTTGCTGGTATCAGCCGGAATGAACGGGATGCTCAAGGCATTGGCGAGCTTCTGGGTATCCGCAATGGACCCCGCCACCCCAACGAAATCCTTGTCGAAATAGCCCAGGTACTGCTTGAGCTGGTTTGGCGTGTCGCGGTTCGGGTCGACGCTCACCAACACCACCTGCAGGCGGTCCACCGCATCTTGGGGCAACTCGCTCTTCACCTGGCGCAACTGGGCCAGGGTGGTCGGGCAGATGTCCGGGCAGTAGGTGTAACCAAAGAACAGCAGCGACCACTTGCCTTTGAGGTCATCCAGCGCCACCGGCTGGCCGTACTGGTTGGTCATGGTCACATCGGCTACCGCACGGCTTTGTGGCAGAAGAATGATGCCGGCATCGATCAGCTCGGTCGGGTTGGGCTGGTCGCGGCCGTTAAGCACCTTGTTGACGGTCAGGCCCATGATCAACGCGACCAGGGCAACGAGAATGAAGACGGTTTTCTGGGTTCGGGTCATAGGTTCAGCAACAGGTAGTGGTCAACGAGCAACGCGATGAACAGCGCGAACAGGTACCCGATAGAGTACTTGAAGGTGCCGATCGCCGCGTGCGGCCGGCTGCCACGGTACAACACCCAGGCCCATTGCAGGAAGCGCAGGCCCAATGCCAGGGCGCAGGCCAGATACAGCGGGCCGCTCATGTGAATGGCGTAGGGCAGCAGCGTGACCGCCAGCAATATCAAGGTGTAGAGCAGGATGTGCAGCTTGGTGTAGCGCTCCCCGTGGGTCACCGGCAGCATCGGGATATCGGCCTTGGCGTACTCCTCCTTGCGGTGGATGGCCAGGGCCCAGAAGTGCGGCGGGGTCCAGGTGAAGATAATCAGCACCAGCAGCAGCGGCTCGGCACTGACATGGCCACTCACTGCCACCCAGCCCAGCAGCGGCGGCGCCGCGCCGGCCAGGCCACCGATGACGATGTTCTGCGGCGTGGCACGCTTGAGAAAGCCGGTGTAGAGCACCGCGTAGCCAAGCAGCGAAGCCAGCGTCAGCCAGGCGGTGAGGGCGTTGGTGAATACCAGCAGCAGGACCATGCCCAGCAACGCCAAGGCGAGGGCGAACAACAGCGCCGGCAGCGGCTCGACCCGCCCCTCGGCCAGCGGCCTTTTGTGGGTGCGCGCCATCAGCGCATCGATCCGCCGGTCCACCACGTGGTTGACCACCGCCGCGCCGCCCGCACACAAGCCGATGCCCAGGTTACCGAACAGCAGCACGCTCCAAGGCACACCGGCACGGGTCGCCAGGAACATGCCCACCAGCGAGGTAATCAACATCAGCACCACCACCTTGGGCTTGGTCAGCTCCAGGTAGTCGCGCCAGCCGGCACGCCGGACATTCAGAAGCGTCGCCACGCGTCGTTCCTCATGTGATGGGTCACACCCAGCCCGGTTACCGGTGTCAGGCGCCAGCCATGGCCGACGCGCACCTTGTCGACCACGCGGATGCGGTAGTTCACCAGGACCATGCTCAGCAGCAGCATCGCGCCTCCGGCGTTATGCGCCACGGCCACGGCCAGCGGCAGATGGAACACCACGTTGCTGATGCCCAGGCCGATCTGCAGCGCCAGCGCCAGCAGCACCAGCCGCGCTAGCCCAGGCAAGCCGCAGCGGCGCAGCTTCCAGCTGAGCATCAGCAGCACGCAGGTGACCAACAACGCCCCCAGGCGATGGCTGATATGGATGGCAGTACGCGCGTCGCTGTCCAGCTGCCCGCCCAGGTAATTGGGGCCGACGTGCTGAGTGAGGTGGAAACCGTTGCTGAAGTCGGCTGCCGGCCACCACTGGCCATGGCAGGTGGGCAGGTCGATGCAGGCGACGGCCGCATAGTTGGCGCTGACCCAGCCGCCCAAAGCGATCTGGCCGACCACTACCAGCAGCGCCAATGCCGCGATCCGCCGCAGGCTCAGCGGCAACTTGGGCGGCGGCGCAAAGGCCCGTGATAGACGCAGGGATAACAGGAACAGCAGGCTCAAGGTGGTGAAGCCACCCAGCAAGTGTGCGGTGACCACCTGCGGCCACAGCTTGAGGGTAACCGTCCACATACCGAACGCTGCCTGGGCCAGCACCACGCCCAGCAGCACTACCGGCAGGCGGTACGGCTGGCCGTCGCGGGCATGGCGCCGCAGGGCCTGAACAGCGAGCAGGGCAATCACCAGGGCGAGTGTACCGGCAAAGTAGCGGTGGACCATCTCGGCCCAGCCCTTGGCTTCTTCCACTGGGTGCTCGGGAAAGTGCATCTCGGCATGGGCCAGCTGCGCATCGGTTTTCGGCACGCTGATGAAGCCATAGCAACCCGGCCAGTCGGGGCACCCCAGGCCGGCATGGGTCAGGCGGGTATAGGCACCGAGCAGAACGACCAGCAGTGCCAGCAAGGTAGCGAACACAGCGAGGCGGAATCCGGGTCTGGCCATGGCAGGCTCCTAGCCGATGTTGGACAGCTTGAGCAGGTGGCGCAGGTCGTCCAGCACATGCTTGCCGTTGACCTTGCCGTCGTAGCGCAGTACCAGGTTGCCGTGGGGGTCGACGATCCACAGATGCGGCGCCAGTTCGCCAACCTTCTGGATGTAGCGCTGGGCATCCAGCGGGTAGCGTTGCAACTGCGGGTACTCGCGGCCCAGCACGGCCTGATAGTCACCGCTCAGGGGCTGGGAAGTGGCCAGGGCATGGCTGGCGCGGTTGGCATCCCGGCCCAGGCCGATCTGAATCTGCCGGGCCAGGTAGACCAACTGTTGGCACTCCTGGGCACACGCCTCGGGGGCGCTGACCAGCAACTGCCAGCGTGCGTCTTCGCCGGCAATACCGATATCGCTGCGGCTCTCGCCGTTGCCAATCATCGCGCCGTGGTAGTTGCGACCTTCCGGCACCCAGAACTTCAGTTTGTACATGCTGGTGGCCAGGATCATCGGGCCGAGCACCACCAGCAGAATCAGGATCAGCTGCAAACGCCCGCGGGCTCTGGGTTTGCGACGTTCAGGCACTTCCAGTGGAGTGGTGGCGGCGGCCATGAGGGTTCTCCTTTTTGTTGTGCCAGCCGAAATAGAGGTAAAGCAGTACCAGGGCAACGGCCAGGGCAAACCACTGCACGGCGTAGCCCAGGTGTTTTTCCGGGCCCATGGCAACCACCGGCCAATCCAGGCGGTAGGCCGTAGGGCCTGGCTGCAGGCGCAGCTCATGGCCGAAGCCTTCGCGGTCAAGCTGTTGCCATAGTTGAGCGGGGTTAACGGCGGTGAGCAGATGCGGCCATTGGCCGCCAATCGGGTCGGGGTGCAGCTGGAAGGTGCTGCCCGGTGCCACATACACAGAAGCATCCATGGCCATTGCCTGCACCGGTGTGTCGAACGTTACCGGCACACGCCGGTCCGGCCACGGCAGCCAACCGCGGTTGACCAACAGCCACAGGCCGCTGGGCTGGTCATGGAAGGGCTGCAGCAGCTCGACGCCGGCCTGGCCATCGCGCATGCGGTTGTCCAGCAGCAGGCTGTGCCCGGCATCGAAACGGCCATACAGGTGCACCCGACGGAAGGCGGCATCGTCGCTTTGCTGCAACTGGGCAGTGGAGAGCGGCGCATCAACGCTGCGCTCGGCATAAGTCGCCAGCAGGGCGCGCTTCTCATCGGCACGGCTCAGTTGCCAGCAGCCAAGCGCAATCAGCCCTGGCAGTAGCGCAAGCACCACCAGGGTCGGGACCCAGCCCGGCCGAAACGGCCTCACTGGCGCCTCGCTATACTTATCCTCATTACCGCCCCCCCCTGGAGAAGCGCCATGCTCAAGGCCGCGATTGTCCTGATGCTGTTGGCCACCGTTGCCAGCCTGTTCAGCGGCCTTGTGTTTCTGGTCAAGGACGATGAAAACTCGACCCGCTTGCTGAAGGCGCTGACCGTGCGTGTCACCCTGGCAGCCTTGACCGTCGGCCTGGTGGCTTACGGCTTGATCAGTGGTCAGCTGGTGTCTCACGCGCCCTTCTGAACCTGCAGCGGATCCACTGGCCCTATCGCCGGCACGCTTGCCGGCGATAGCGCCCTAAAGCACATACACAAAGATGAACAGCCCGACCCACACCACATCGACGAAGTGCCAGTACCAGCTGGCCGCCTCGAAACCGAAGTGCTTTTCGGGGTTGAAGTGCCCGCGCAGGATGCGCACGAACATGACGATGAGGATGATCGTGCCCAGGGTCACGTGGGCACCGTGGAAGCCCGTAAGCATGAAGAACGTCGCGCCGTAGATCCCCGACCCCAGCGTCAGCCCCAGCTTGGTGTAGGCCTCGTGGTACTCGTACGCCTGCAGGGCGATGAAGCTGATACCCAGCAGAATGGTCAATGCCATCCACAGCTTTAGCGGGCCACGATGGCCACGGCGCAGGGCGTGGTGGGCGATGGTGATGGTCACGCTGGAGCTGACCAGCAAGATGGTATTGATCAGCGGCAGGTGCCAGGGGTCAATGACGTCCTTGGGCGGTGGGAACAGTTTGGGGTCCGGGGTGTGCAGCAGCGGCCAGGTGAATTCGAAGCTTGGCCACAGCATGTGCGCCACACCCTTGGCACCCTCGCCACCAAGCCACGGCCCTGCCCACACGCGCACATAGAACAGCGCGCCGAAGAACGCCATGAAAAACATCACTTCAGAGAAAATGAACCAGCTCATGCCCCAACGAAACGAGCGGTCCAGCTGCGCGCTGTATAGCCCCGCCCGGCTTTCTTTCACCACCGCCCCGAACCAGCCGAACAACATGTAGGCGAGGAACAACGCACCGACAAAGAAAATCAGCGGCCCATGGGAATCGGGTTGGCCGGCCTTGAGGTCGTTGAACCAGGTGCCCAGGCCGAACACGGTGATGAACATGCCGATGGTGGCGATGATCGGCCATTTGCTCTGCGCCGGGACGTAGTAGTGATCGTGACTTGCCATTGCTGTTCTCCTTCCCTTAACGGGCGCCCTGAACGTCTTGGGCCACGATGTGCGCGACCGGCGGGTGGCGAGCGGTGATGTCGAACAAGGTGTAGGCCAGTGTCAGGTGCTTCACGCTGGCCGGCAGGTCACGGTCGACGATGAAGCGCACTGGCATCTCGATGCGTTCGCCGGGCTGCAGCACCTGCTGGGTAAAGCAGAAGCACTCGGTCTTGTGGAAATAAGCCGCGGCTTCAGCCGGCGTAATGCTCGGTATGGCCTGGGCGCTCATCGGCCGGTCGGTCGGGTTGTGGGCGACGAAGATCATTTGGTTGACGGCCCCCGGGTTGACCTCGAGCTGGTCGGCGGTGGAGTAGAAATCCCAGACCATGTCGCTAGCATTGGTCGACATGAACTGCACCCGCACCGACCGCGTGGGGTCGCTGACCTGGCTGCCTTCGTACTGCCCGCCGGTCTTGCCATTGATGCCGAAGGCCCTGCACATCACGTCGTAGATCGGCACCAAGGCAAAGCCGAACGCGAACATCACCACCGTCAGCATCAGCAGGCGCAGTACCAGGCGTTTGAGCGGTTGGCCGGTCATGGGCGGCGTCCTATTTCACTTCCGGTGGTGTCTGGAAGGTGTGGTAGGGCGCCGGCGACGGGACCGACCACTCCAGCCCTTCGGCGCCATCCCAGGGTTTGGCCGGGGCCGGCGCGCCCCCGCGGATGCACTTGATGACGATGAACAGGAAGAAAATCTGTGTGGCACCGAACATGAAGGCACCGATCGACGACACCATGTTGAAGTCGGCGAATTGCAGGTTGTAATCGGGAATCCGCCGCGGCATGCCGGCCAGCCCCACGAAGTGCATGGGGAAGAAGGCCATGTTCATGCCGATGAACGACAGCCAGAAGTGCAGCTTGCCAAGGGTTTCGTCGTACATATGGCCGGTCCATTTCGGTAGCCAGTAGTACGCCGAGGCGAAGATGCCGAAGATTGCCCCGGGCACCAGCACGTAGTGGAAGTGCGCCACCACGAAGTAGGTGTCGTGGTATTGGAAGTCCGCCGGTGCAATCGCCAGCATCAGGCCGGAGAACCCGCCGATGGTGAACAGGATGACGAAGGCGATGGCGAACAGCATCGGCGTCTCGAAGGTCAGCGAACCTTCCCACATGGTGCTCACCCAGTTGAACACCTTCACCCCGGTGGGCACGGCGATCAGCATGGTCGCATACATGAAGAACAGCTCGCCCACCACCGGAATGCCGACCACGAACATGTGGTGCGCCCAGACGATGAACGATAAAAAGGCGATCGCACCGGTGGCGTAGACCATCGAGGTGTAGCCAAACAGTGGCTTGCGCGAGAACGCCGGGATGATAGAGCTGACGGCGCCGAACGCCGGCAGGATCATGATGTACACCTCGGGGTGGCCGAAGAACCAGAACACATGCTGGAACAGCACCGGGTCACCGCCACCGGCAGCGCTGAAGAAGCTGGTGCCGAAGTGGATGTCCATCAGCATCATCGTCACCACCCCCGCCAGCACCGGCATTACCGCGATCAGCAGGAAGGCGGTGATCAGCCAGGTCCAGACGAACAGCGGCATCTTCATCAGGGTCATGCCGGGCGCACGCAGGTTGAGGATGGTAGCGATCACGTTGATCGCGCCCATGATCGAGCTGATGCCCATCAGGTGGATGGCAAAGATGAAGAAGGTCACGCTGGCCGGCGCGTAGGTGGTCGACAGCGGCGCATAGAAGGTCCAGCCGAAGTTGGGCCCGCCGCCTGGGCTGAACAGGGTCGAGACCAGCAACAGGAAGGCAGCCGGCAGCAACCAGAAGCTGAAGTTGTTCATCCGCGGCAGGGCCATGTCCGGCGCGCCGATCATCAGCGGGATCATCCAGTTGGCCAGGCCGACGAAGGCCGGCATCACCGCACCGAACACCATGATCAGGCCGTGCATGGTGGTCATCTGGTTGAAGAACGCCGGCTCGACGATCTGCAGCCCGGGCTGGAACAGTTCGGCGCGGATCACCATGGCGAACGAGCCGCCGAGCAGGAACATGATGAAGCTGAACCACAGGTACATCGTGCCGATGTCCTTGTGGTTGGTGGTCAGCACCCAGCGCATCAGGCCCTTCGCTGGGCCGTGCGCGTGCTCATGGCCGTGGGCGTGGTCGTCGATCACTGCACTCATGTCCTGTCTCCTGCAATCTGCTGACTGCCGCGAGTAACCCGGTTCATTGCGCTTCTGCCTGCTTGAGCGCCAGCACGTCCTTCGGCGTGACCATGTCACCCTTGTTGTTGCCCCAGGCGTTGCGCTCGTAGGTGACCACCGCGGCGATGTCGACTTCCGAGAGCTGCTTGCCGAACGCGGCCATGGCGGTGCCGGGCTTGCCGTGGAAGACGATACCCAGGTGGTCTTCCTTCGGCCCGGTGGCGATCTTCGAGCCCTTGAGGGCCGGGAACATCGGCGGCAACCCCTGGCCCTCGGCCTGGTGACAAGCCACGCAGGTGGTGTGGTAGACCTTGTCACCGCGCTCCACCAGCTCTTCGAGGGTCCATTCCTTGCTGGTCAGCTCCTTGAGCTTGGCCGCTTCGGCTTTGCGCTCGCCCAGCCAGGTGTCGTAGTCGGCCTTGGACTTGACCTCCACCACCACCGGCATGAACCCGTGGTCCTTGCCGCACAGCTCGGTGCACTGGCCGCGGTAGATGCCGGGCTTCTCGATACGCGTCCAGGCTTCGTTGACGAAGCCCGGGATGGCGTCACGCTTGACCGCGAACGCGGGTACCCACCAGGAATGGATCACGTCGGCAGCGGTGACCAGGAAGCGCACCTTGGCGCCCACCGGCAGCACCAGCGGCTGGTCGACTTCGAGCAGGTAGTGCTCGTCCTTGGGCGCCTTGTTGTGAATCTGGTCGGCAGGGGTGGCCAGGTTGCTGAAGAACTCCACGTCCTGGCCCAGGTATTTGTAATGCCACTTCCACTGGTAACCGGTGACCTGGATATCGATGTCCGACTCGCTGGCGTCGTATATGTCGATCAGGGTCTTGGTGGCCGGTATGGCCATGGCCACCAGAATGAGGAAGGGGACCACGGTCCACATGATCTCCACCCAGGTATGCTCGTGGAAATGCGCAGCCTGCTGGCCGGTGGAGCGCCGGTGGACGACCATGGACCAGAACATCGCACCGAACACCACGATGCCGATGATCACGCAGATCCAGAAAATGGTCATGTGCAGGTCGAACACAGCGTTGGAGACTTCCGTCGCCCCCGGTGCCATGTTCACGGTCCAGGCGGCGTTGGCCTGACCGAAAACCGTCCACAACAGGAGGCCCATCCAGACATGTGGATGTCGCATCATTGCGGGTTCCCCTTCTAATTCTTGTTGTCCCGAAGGCGTGGCCTGCGGCAAGAGGGAACGGCGGTCAAGACTGCCTGGCTTCGACGACCGAGCCCCTGCGAAATGCAGTCGGGCCTCATCAACGAATCACGTTCAACCCGAGTATAGACAGCGACCAATGGCACGCAACGGCGAGCATGAAATGAACTTCACGAAATACCGAAATACCCTGCAAGGCCCATTCTAGATGGGGCATGGCATAATAGTGGCGTCAACATATAGCCAAGAGCGCACACGTTTGCGGGATTTATAACAAATGCGTCTTAGGTATTCTGTATACCGAGCTAATTTAGTGTCTTCCGTTTGAAACGTCTTGTCCCTGGAGTTGTCATGAACATCGCTGCTGTACGCGAGCAAATCAGCCAAGCCCACGATCACGAACGCCGTACTGGCCAACTGAAAGAGCGTCTCGAGGCCCAACTGCCACACCTGCACCCCTCGATCCAACTGCCTGAGCAGGACGCCCAGGGTACTTTGGCGCGCTTCGTCAGCGCCTACATCGACCAGGTTCCGGAATTGCTGGAGGCTGCCCACGCGGTGGCGCTCGAAGCCGGTATCGAGTCACAGATCAAACCTGTCCTGAAGATTGCCGAAGCCTACTTCCTGCAGCCCCCGCATTTGGTGGATGGGCACGTCGGTGTGGACTGCCTGCTGGATGAGGCCTACCTGGCGCACCGCCTGGTGGAGGAAGTGAACGACCTGTATATCCGCCATTTCCAGCAGCCGCTGATCCCCTTCGATACCACCATGGCCAACCTGATCGCCCATCAGCTGATCGGCGAGGCGTTCGCCAACCAGCTGGACGAGGTGGTGCACCATTCGGTGGATGAAATGCTCAATGACGAAAGCTTCGCGGCAGAATCGGTTGAGGCCTATCGCGATACCTTGAGCAGCCCCGAAACCGGCGCAGCCTGGAAACGCTGGCCTTGCCTGTCGCGGCAACTGGGCGTCGAGTTGGGCCAGCCGGCCTGATGTACGCCAGCACGCCCATGGGAATCGGCTCCAACTGATCGGCTAAGCATCAGGGATAGATTTTTCTCGCCTTCCTTTGGGTAGGCATTTCCCCTGTCAGGCGAGGAAGAATCAATGAGCATGACCACCAGGCAGTGGGCTACGCCTCCAAGCCAGTGGGTGGGCGGCAGCCGGGCCATCAACCTGTACGGTACTTGGCCCGGCTCGCCCTCCATCAGCGTTGTCGAAGAGGACCAGCCTTAGCACTCTGCAGCAGTACGCACACGCCCCTCAATGCGACGTTTGAAGCCGCGCTGCTCGATGATCAGGCGCGAGCCGGCACTGCGTTGGGCGCGCCCCCAGTCCTCAAGCATTTCAAGCACCGAATGGTCGATATAGTGCAGGTTGGCCAGTGGCACGTGCAGCTGCGTGCCCGCAGGCACTTTGTCCAGCACCTGGGTCAATGCAGGCACCTTGAGGAAGGTTGCCGCGCCACTGAGCCGCAGCTCCATGTGCCGGGGCTTGTCCAGGCTGACCAGGTTGATCTTCAAGCGCGCCGCCTGAAGTGCCAGCTTCAGCAAGGTGAGCGCGAAGCCCAGCAATACGCCTGTCAGCAGGTCGGTGAAAATGATCGCCAGCGCGGTTGCCGCGTAGGTGAACATCGGCATCCGGCCGTACCGGCCCAGGCCACGAAACGCCTTGAAGTCCACCAGCTTGATACCGGTGTACACCAACACGCCCGCCAGGCTCGCCACAGGGATCTGCTGCAGCACGCTGCTCAGCACCACGACGAACGCCAGCAGCCACAAACCATGCAGAATGGCCGAGGCACGGGTCTGCGCACCTGCTTGAACGTTGGCCGAGCTGCGCACGATCACCCCGGTCATCGGCAAGGCACCGAGTACGCCGCACAGCATGTTGCCGATGCCCTGGGCCGACAGCTCGCGGTCGAAGTCCGAACGCTGGCCGCTGTGCATGCGGTCGACAGCGGCGGCAGACAGCAAGGTTTCGGCACTGGCGATGAAGGCCAGGGCGAAGGCGGCGACCAGCAGGGTAGGGTCCGCGAGTTTCATCAGGTCATCCGGGCGGATCCAGTCAATGGCCTGGGAAAGGTCCGCTGGGACCTCCACTCGGTTCACCGGCAGCGCAAGCCACATGCTGATCAGCGTCATTGTCGCCACGCCAAGCAGGGCACCAGGAATAAAGCGCAGCTTTTGCGGCCGTAAGCGCTCCCAGCCCCACATGATGGCGATGGTCCCCAAGCCTAGGGCACCGGCTTGCCAGCCGGAGCCTGCGCTTTCCAGCGGCAGGGCAGAGGCCAGGGTCGCCGGAAACTCCAGCAGGTTCTGCATGCCAGAAGGCTGCGGTGCTGTGTCGAACATCACATGCACCTGCGACAACACAATCAGCACACCAATACCGGCCAGCATCCCGTACACCACGGCCGGAGCCGTCACGCGGAACCAGCACCCCAGGCGCAGGCGCCCGGCCACCAACTGCAACAGGCCCGCCAACAACAGGATCGGCCCGAGCATGGCCACGCCGTGCTGGCGTACCAGCTCGAATACCAGCACCGCCAAACCTGCTGCAGGGCCACTGACCTGAAGTGGCGAACCCGCCAGGAAGCCCACCACCACACCACCGATGATCCCAGTGATCAGGCCTTTGGCCGGTGGCATACCCGAAGCGATCGCGATGCCCATGCACAAGGGCAGGGCTACCAGGAACACCACCACCGATGCCAACAACTCTCGCGGCAGCGCCGCTTTCAACTGTGTAATGTTCACCGTGTTTCTCCTTTCTCTGTCACACGGCCATTCCTCTGGTCGTGGGCACGTTGGCCCCTGACGAACGCGCAGGCGCGGGCCGCCAGCGAGCATGCCGGCAAGGCAGTCAGGGAATTCAGGGCAGCCGAAAGCCGCGCCACACCCCGCGGGGTGCAGCCGGCTATCAAGGTTCTAGCTGTGGATGGGTCGCTTAGTAGCGGCCTCTCGGAGTGGCGCAGGGGACCGGTTCACCCGCGGCCAGGGGCATGAAGCTATCGCTGGCAGCGTCGTAAGCTTCGATCTTGCTGGTCTCGATGTCGTAGACCCAGCCGTGGATATACAGCTCGCCGGCTGCCAAACGCGAGGCCACCGACGGGTGGGTACGCAAGTGGTGCAACTGGGCGATGACGTTTTCCCGTGTCAGCACCTGCATGGTTTCGTGCTCGCTGCCGCAAGAGCAGTTGTTCTCGACCACGGTGCGCGCCACTTCAGCGTGCCGCAACCAGGCGGAAACAGTCGGCATCTTGGCCAGTGATTGCGGGTTGAGCACCGCACGCATGGCGCCGCAGTCGGAGTGGCCACAAATAATGATGTGGTGCACGCCCAACGCCGACACGGCGTACTCGATGGCGCTGGAAACGCCGCCGTTCATCTGGCCATACGGCGGTACCACGTTGCCGACGTTACGGGTCACGAACAGGTCGCCAGGCGAGCTCTGGGTGATCAGCTCGGGGACGATCCGCGAGTCGGCGCAGGTGATGAACATGGCTCGCGGCGTTTGCGCAGTGGCGAGCTTCTTGAACAGCTCTTGCTGCTCGGGAAAGACGTCATGGTGGAAACGCAGGAAGCCGTCGACGATGTGCTTAAGGGCGGCATCGGCGCTCTCCGCGGGGGCCTGCGGAACGACCTTGGATGGGTCCTTGACGGGCATGATTCATCCTCTTGACGGTGTGTAGGTAAATCCATTTTACCGGTGAAAGATTCTGGCTATGCGAGGAATTAGATGACACGCACAGGGCATAGATCACAGTCTTCGTGGACTGGTTTCCTACGCTAGCGGGGAAAACTTAACTGAAACTTAATTCGGAGGCTCTAGAACGGGTGTTCCAGATACAAAAGGCGGGAATAAGATAATAGCAAAAAACCATCAAATGCCAAGAGCCTGTAATAGTGTTATGTGCTTTGATTAGTTGTACTGGGGATCAAAACAACGCCATCTGCCCGCCCGGGGGGCAGAATGCCGAGCAATCCAGTGCCTGGGCTTCGCGCCCCTCAAAGCCCAAACGCCGCATCGCCCTCGCGAAGCGTTGCGCCAACAGCTCGGCAAACACGCCCTCGCCACGCATCCGCGCGCCGAAGCGGCTGTCATAAAGCTCCCCGCCTCGGCTTTGCCGGATCAGGCTCAGCACATGGCTGGCGCGCTGCGGGTAATGGTCCTGCAGCCACTGCTCGAACAGCGGTGCCACTTCCAGC
Organism: Pseudomonas sp. NPDC012596; assembly: GCF_042902325.1. NCBI lineage: Bacteria > Pseudomonadati > Pseudomonadota > Gammaproteobacteria > Pseudomonadales > Pseudomonadaceae > Pseudomonas > Pseudomonas sp. NPDC012596. The sequence goes on from NZ_JBIBEB010000002.1 coordinate 70,346, forward strand.
GGCAGGCGTAACATCATGTAAGCCGCACTCTGCGCACCGGCCTCCTTGGCGGCCTCCAGCAACTGCTCCAGCTCACTGTCGTTGATCATCGGGATCATCGGCGAACACAGCACGCCCACCGGTATACCCGCCTCGCGCATCACCCGGATGGCGCGCAGCCGAGCCTTTGGCGACGCCGCACGGGGTTCGAGCACCCGCTTGAGGTCATCGTCCAGCGTGGTCAGGCTGATCATCACCCGCGCCAGCCGCTGGCTGGCCATCTCCGCCAGCAAGTCCAGGTCACGCAGTACCAGCGAGCCTTTGGTGACGATGGTCACGGGGTGGCGAAAACGAAGCAGCACCTCCAGCAGTTGCCGGGTCAACCGCTGATCGCGCTCGATCGGTTGGTAAGGGTCGGTGTTGGCCCCCAGGTTGATCGGGGCGCACACGTAGCCCGGTTTGCTCAATTGTTGCGCAAGCACCTCGGCTGCATTGGTCTTGGCGATCAGTTTGGTCTCGAAATCCAGGCCAGGGGACAGGTCCCAATAGGCGTGCGAAGGCCGGGCATAGCAGTAGATGCAGCCATGTTCACAACCACGGTAGGGGTTGATGGAGCGGTCGAAGGGCAAGTCAGGCGACGTGTTGCGGCTGATGATCGTCTTGGCGATCTCGGCCCGCACCTCTGTACCTTGAGTGAGTGGAACCTCTTGGTACCAGCCGTCATCTTGCGCAACTGAATGGTTTGCAGCGAAACGATTATGCGGGTTGTGCGCCGTACCACGGCCTTTTTGCGGTGCTGAAGGATTCATGGCTAACCCCGATACTGTATTCATATACAGTATCGGGGTAATGCACGTCTTGCCAGCACCTCCGGTCAGGCCAGCCCATGCCAACGCAGGTAGGCTGCCTGGCTGGGCATGCGCCCAAGGAACGCTTCAATGCCTTCACGTAGAGGGCGCGAGGCGCCAGGCTGGAATAACGCCTCCTGTAGCGCCCGACCTGTTTCGCGGTCGAGCAGGCCCTGTGCATCGAAGCGGGTGAACAGGTCGAACGCGTGAACATCCGCCCACAGGTAAGCGTAGTAACCGGCATCGTACCCATTGACCAGATGGTCGAAGGCTTGCACGGGGCGCTCGAAGCCTGCCAATGGCCAGTAGCCGCAACGCTCACGCGCATTTTCCAGGCGCTGCATGACCGGTCTGCCATCCCCGGGTGTGCCGTGCAGGTCCAGGTCGAAAAGCGCAAGGCTAAGGTCGCGGCCAATTTCCTCAATGCCCTCCTGACGGAGCTGGCTCAGATGGCTTTCAGCCTGAGCCTGGTCAAGCACGCTGCCTTCCGTGTTCGGCACGGCAATGCCCGCCAGATAGCCAGCATCCCACACCCAGCGCTCCAGCAGCTTACCGAACAGCTCTACGCCGTCGGTACCCAGCTCCGTGACATTCGACATGACGTGGTTGCCGGTGCGCACCAGCAGATGGTGCAGGGCATGGCCGAACTCATGATAGAGCTTGCGCAGTGACAAATGGTCCAGCAGCGGCTCGCCCCCGGTCAGCGCTGCAGGGATATCGCTGTTAACCACCACGACCGCTAGCTGGTAGATACCTTCGGCATCCACCCGCCGGTTGCGCACATAGCTGGTGAATACGGCATCGGCCTGTTTGCCAGGGTGTTGCACGGCATCCAGGTAGAGGGTGCCGATGCGTGCATGGTCCTGCCACACCTCGAATGCCTGCACGCTGTTGTCCCAACTCGCCAGTTGCCCGGGCCGCAACTCGAGGGCAAACAGCCGTTGCGCCAGGTCGGTCAGCGCCGTGACCACTGTGCTCAACGGGAAATGTTCGCGAAATGCTTCGGGCGGTTGCGCGTCACCCGCGTCGCCTTGCAGGTAGAGGATATCCCAAGGTTCCACACGCTCCAGGCCCTGCGCCAGTGCCTTCTGCTCCAGGCCCGATCGCCATTGAAGCATGCCGGGGTTTACCGCCATTGCCAGGCCCTGGAGAAACTCGAGTACATCGCTGAACGTGCCTGCACTCTTGGCCTTCAGGCTCCGTTCGGGGTGGCTGGCAAAGCCAAGCAAGCGTGCTTCTTCATCCAGCAATTCGGCCAGGCGCTGCAGGCGCGTGCCATTATCATCCAGCGGATCGCTACTGGCCCCGCGGGTGTGGTAGGCGCGGTAGAGTTTTTCGCGCAACGGGCGATGCTCGGCTTGCCGTAGCACGGCTTCGGTGGGCGCACTTTCGCAGGCGATCAGCCAGCCATCCGCGCCGGCCTCACTGGCCCGCGCAGCCAACTCGTCGCGCAGCCTCTGGCAAAGGCCTCGCAGTTCACTGGCGTCTTCGACCAGAAGCCCAGGCCGGTTGATGCTCTGGCGGAACGCCCCACGCAGGGCAGTGATCTGCGCCCGCAATTCAGCCAGGCGATCTTTGTCGCTTTCCTCGAGTAAAGCGCCACTGGCGGCAAACTTGTCCAGGTGCCAGCGCAAGGTGGTGCGTTGCTCTGGGTCCAGATTCAAGCCGATAGCGCTGGTCGCCAGGCGCTGGTACAACGCCAGCAACCCACTGTTGGTGAACTTCTGGTCGAAACGCGCAACGGTCCGGACATAGAAACCGCCAATTGCCTCAGCCCAGCTCGGATGCTTGCCCACCAGTGGGACAACCGCATAAAGCACGCCCAGCAACTGCGCATCCAGCCCATCCACCGCCAGCACCAGGTCATCCCAGGTGGGGAGTGCCTGCTGCTGTTCGATGATGCGTGCGATACCTTGCGCGTGAGCCTGCAGCACATGGTCGAACGCAACGGCCATGTTTTCCAGGGTGATTGATGGGTAATCGATGGGGGTACTGCTGTTTTGTAGAAGGGGATTGTCCATGGACAGCGCCTGGCTCGAGTTGAAGAGCAGGCGAGCATGCACGGCGAGCGAGCAGGGGATGGCCTGACTATCTACCACCCCAGGGGATCAGGCAGGGACATGCCTGCCCGGGCATTGCGCCCGGGCTGCATGATGGCCTTACTCGGCCGGTTTCTTCAGCTTCGGATTGGGGAAGAACTGCACGGTTTGCACCTTGGCCGGCGCCGCCTTGGGCGCCAGATGGTTAACCCGGGTGCCGAGCTCCTTGGGTACCGACAAACCCTGTTCATTGAGGGTGTCAGTGAATCCGCAGGCCACGCACTCACGGTGCGGCACGTCGTCTTCGCTCCACATCATCAGCTTGTCCGGCTCGCTGCACGCCGGGCAGACCGCCCCGGCGATGAAGCGCTTCTTGGTCTTGTTCACAGCTACCTCGCTCATGCCGCTGCGCCTTCGCTCAGCCCGCAGTGGCGCAGCAATGCATCGATAGATGGCTCACGGCCACGGAAGTCGACGAACAGCACCATCGGCTCACGCGAGCCGCCCCGGGCCAGGATCGCCTCGCGGAAGGCGCGGCCAGTCTCGGCATTCAGCACGCCGTCTTCCTCGAACCGCGAGAAGGCGTCGGCCGACAACACTTCGGCCCATTTATAGCTGTAGTAGCCCGCCGCATAACCGCCAGCGAAGATGTGCGCGAAGCTGTTGGGGAAGCGGTTGTACGCCGGTGGGCGCATCACCGACACCTCGTCGCGCACGCCCTCGAGCACCTGCAGCACGCTGCGGCCATCGCCGTGGCTGGCGTGCAGTTCGAAGTCGAACAGCGAGAACTCCAGCTGGCGCACCATCATCATGCCGGACTGGAAGTTCTTCGCAGCGAGCATCTTGTCCAGCAAGTCCTGGGGCAGCGCAGCACCGGTTTCGTAATGGCCAGAGATCAGCGCCAGGCCTTCCGGCTCCCAGCACCAGTTCTCCATGAACTGGCTCGGCAGCTCGACCGCATCCCAGGCCACGCCATTGATCCCCGACACGCCGGCATGCTCGATGCGGGTCAGCAGGTGGTGCAGGCCGTGGCCGAACTCGTGGAACAGGGTGGTGACTTCATCGTGGGTCAGCAGCGCAGGCTTGCCGGGCGCAGCCGGGGTGAAGTTGCACACCAGGTTGGCCACCGGGCTCTGCAACTCGCCGACTGCGGTACGGCGACGGTCACGGGCGCCGTCCATCCAGGCACCGCCACGCTTGTTGGCGCGGGCGTAGAGGTCGAAGAAGAAACGGCCCACGTGCTGGCCGTGCTCCTTGATCTCGAACAGGCGGACATCCGGGTGCCAGCTGTCGAAGCCCTTGAGTTCGGCGATTTCGATGCCGTACAGGCGCTGAACGATGCTGAACAGGCCAGACAGCACCTTGTCGATCGGGAAGTAGGCGCGCAGGGTTTCCTGCGACACGCTGTAGCGCTGTTCGCGCAGCTTCTCGCCGAAGTAACCAGCGTCCCAGCTGGCCAGTTCGGCGCAGCCCTGCTCGGCGGCATAAGCCTTGAGCTGTTCCAGGTCTTGGGCGGCGAATGGCTTGGAGCGCTTGGCCAGGTCGCGCAGGAAGCTCAGCACCTGGTCGCTGGACTCGGCCATCTTGGTTGCCAGGCTGAGTTCTGCATAGTTCGGGTAGCCCAGCAGGGCCGCCAGCTCCTGGCGCAGGTCGAGGATCTCGCGCATCACCGGGCCATTGTCGAACTGGCCGGCATTCGGGCCCTGGTCCGAGGCACGGGTGCAGTAGGCGGCATACAGCTCTTCACGCAGGGCGCGGTCGCTGGCGTAAGTCATCACCGCGTAGTAGCTGGGGAATTCCAGGGTGATCAGCCAGCCGTCAAGGCCTTTGGCCTGGGCGGCTGCGGCCATCTGAGCCTTGGCCGAATCGGTCAGGCCGGCCAGCGCGGCTTCGTCGGTAACATGCTTGGTCCAGGCCTGGGTGGCGTCGAGCAGCTGGTTGGAGAAGCGGCTGCCCAGCTCGCTGAGCTTGCTCTGCACTTCGGCATAGCGCTGCTGCTGTTCGGCAGGCAGGTCGATACCCGACAGGCGGAAGTCACGCAGGGCGTGCTCGAGGATGGTCTTCTGCGCCACGTCGAAGCCGGCGGCTTCCGGGCTGTTGATCAATGCCTCGTAGGCTTCGAACAGCGCGCGGTTCTGGCCCAGTTCGGTAGAGTAGGCACTCAGCGCCGGCAGGCAGGACTCATAGGCCTCGCGCAGGTCTTTGCTGTTGCACACCGCATTGAGGTGGCTGACCGGGCTCCAGGCCGCGCCCAGGCGGTCATTGAGTTCGTCCATGGCCAGCACCAGGCCAGCCCAGGTGGGGTTCTTGCCTTGCTTTTCGAGGATCTCGGCGATGGCTTTACGGTTGTCGGCGAGGATCTCTTCGATCGCCGGCAGCACGTGTTCGGCACGGATCGCCGAGAAGGGCGGCAGATCATAGGACTGCAGAAGTGGGTTGTTCGCACTCACGGTTTGGCTACCTTGGCAGAAGAAACACTTACCCATCTTAATTACAATCGACGCCGACCGCAGCAGGCAGCCTGCCTATCGGCACAGATGAGAGACCCTATCATGGCCATCCGAAGCTTCCAGCAACACACTCCGAAAGTTGGACTGCGGGCCTTCGTCGACCGTTCGGCGGTGGTTCTGGGCGACGTGGAAATCGGCGAAGACAGCTCAGTCTGGCCGTTGACGGTGATCCGCGGCGACATGCACCGCATCCGCATCGGCGCCCGTACCAGCGTGCAGGACGCCAGTGTGCTGCACATCACCCACGCTGGCCCTTTCAACCCTGACGGCTTCCCACTGACCATCGGCGATGAGGTGACCATCGGTCACAAAGTCATGCTGCATGGCTGTACCCTGGGCAACCGTATCCTGGTCGGCATGGGCAGCACGATCATGGACGGTGCCATCGTCGAAGACGATGTGATCATCGGCGCTGGCAGCCTGGTGCCACCCGGCAAGCGCCTGGAGAGTGGCTACCTGTACGTCGGCAGCCCGGTGAAACAGGCCCGGCCCCTGACCGACCAGGAGCGCGCTTTCTTCCCCTACAGCGCCGGCAACTACGTGAAGCTCAAGGACCAGCACCTGGCCGAAGGCTACGACCGCCCGGAATGAACCTGACTACCGAGACGACCATGCACCATCAGAACATCCTTTTCGACCTCGACGGCACCCTGACCGACCCGCGCCTGGGCATCACCCGCTCGATCCAGTATGCCTTGGCCAAGCTGGGCATCGACGAACCGGACCTGGCGCGCCTCGAGCACTTCATCGGCCCACCCCTGCTGCAGGCATTCATGCAGTTCTACAGCTTCGATGAAGCCAAGGCGTGGGACGCGGTGAACTACTACCGCGAGCGCTTCCGCGTCACCGGTCTGTATGAAAACCTGGTTTTCGAAGGCGTGCCGGAGCTGCTCGAGGCTTTGAACGGCCAGGGCCGCACCTTGTACATCGCGACCTCCAAACCTTGGGAATTCGCGCGCGAAATCGCCCGGCATTTCGCTTTCGATCATCACTTCAAGGTGATCTACGGCAGCGAGCTGGATGGCACCCGCACCAACAAGGTCGAGCTGATCCGTCACCTGCTGGATGAAGAAGGGCTGGACCCGGCACAGACGCTGATGATCGGCGACCGCAAGCACGACCTGATCGGAGCGCGCAGTAACGGGTTGCAGGCGGTGGCGGTGGGGTACGGGTTTGGTAGCGATGAAGAGTTGAAGGCGCACACGCCGGAATTCCACTTCGCCACCTTGGCCGAGCTGCATCAGGCGTTCATTCGAACCTGAAGTTTGCGCAGTTACCGTAGGAGCTGGCTTGCCGGCGATGGGCCGCGAAGCGGCCCCAAATTCTCACTGCCCCACAGACAACCGCGCCAACGCCGCCTTACGCTGTTCAGCCGGCAACCGCCCCAACGCTTCTACCTCCTGGTAAAACAGCGCCCAGTCACCCCGGGCTCCCTGAAACACCGCAGCAAACGCCGGCACCCACTGGTCATACAGCCCGAACGGCAACAACTTGGCGTTGCTCATCGGCGCATACATCCAGGCGTCATAGCGCTTGTCACCTTCCCACTGGGTGTCACGAACCCGGCGATACTCACGCCGCAACCGCTCGAACTCCGCCTGCTTGGCCGCGCGTTTTTGGACATCATTCATAGGCCCGGCATAGATCGCCTGCAGCCGGTCGCGGCTGGCCAACACCAACCGGATGAACTGCTCACGCTGCAGCCCCTGATCACCCTGATTTGCTGCAAGCCCACGCGCCACGCGCCACTGCCGCGTTCCCTCCTGCTCGACGAAGGTGGCAAAGGACTCGTTGAATTCGGTGTCGTCCTGCACATAGACGCGCTGGTGCGCCAGCTCATGGAAGATCAGTGTCGCCAGGCGCTCATCGCCCCAGCCGACCATCGAGGACAGAATAGGGTCATCGAACCAGCCCAACGTGGAGTAGGCCTCGACCCCTCCCACATAAACATCCATGCCCTCCTGGCGCATCAGCGCTGCAGCGCCACGCGCGGCGCCCTGGCGGTAATAGCCGCGGTAGGCAACGCAGCCGGCGATGGGGAAGCAGTGCGTCACGGGCTGCAGCGACAGCTCGGGCGTTGCGAACACGTTCCACACCACATAGGGCCGCCCCAGGTCGGCGTACACCCGATAACTGCGATTGTCCGGCAGCTTCAGCTGCTCGCTGGCAAACATCCGCGCCTGCTCTGCGTGCTGCAACCGGGCCCGTAACTGCGGTGTGCTGGCGGGGTCGGCAAGCACCTGCTGCACCGGCTGGCGCGCGCGCAGCAACTGCCACTGCCCCTCGGCCAGCTGGCCGTAATAGCCCAGGCTGCTGCAACCGTTCAGCAGAAAGGCGCCCAGCACGGGAACCAAACCTCTGAAAACACGGTCGAGTGGCCCAGGGCCTGAGCGCTTCAAAAGAAAAAACCATACCATCTTGGGCAATCCAACTCGCTCACGGCCGATGCGCTCCAAGACTATCTCGCCAAGGGGGAGTTTCGCCATGCGTGCACTGTTCGTCGCCGGCTCACTGTTACTCGTATCCGCCTGTTCGACCTTGCCCGACCCGGACCCGAACCAAGCCTGGGTCGAACTGACTCCCCACGACGACACGTCGCTGCACGCGGTGCAGGTGGACGAACGCGACTGGGCCGACACCCGCTACTTCGAGGTCCAGCCCGGTAGCCACGAACTGACGGTGCGCTATCAATTCCCCGTTACGCCCAGCAATATCGGCCCGGTCGACGAGCCGCTGTGGCGCGATTGCCAGCTCAACCTGACCTTCAAGGACTTCAATGCCGGCCAGCGTTACCAGTTGCAGGCGGGCAGCATTGGCTTTCGCCCGTGGCTCAAGCTTTATGACCACCAGCAGAAGCTGGTCGGGCAGGGCCTGCCAGCGGGCTGCCAACGCACCTGAACCGCACAAACGGCGCTATGCTTGTAACTTGTGAATCGCAAGTGGGAGTTTTGCCATGCGCCAGCCCATGATGCTGATCGCCCTCAGTGCACTGGGGGCTTGCGCCAGCCCCTTGCCGCCCGTCGACCCCAAGCAGGCCTGGGTCGACCTCTACACCATCACCCCCGGCCGCGTCATCATGGCCGACAAGCTCGATGGCCAGCGCCTTGAAGATGGCCGTTATTTCCAGGTGACGCCTGGCAAGCACGAACTGGTGGTGCGTTTCGATTACGAAATCTATTCCGGGGGCATGATGAGCCAACCCAGGGACCGAACCTGTTACCTGACCGTGCGCTTCGATAACTTCAAAGCGGGCGAGCGCTATCGCCTGGAGGCCCGGGCGCCGGTGATGGAGCCGCAGGTGCTGCTGTATGACGCCAGCCGCAAGGTGCTGGTCAACGAGCCCAGTAACGTGTTCTGCATTCCTTGAAACCTGAGGGCTGCAGTGCAGCCCTCAGCTGCTAGCGATCATTCTTCTGGTAAATGATCTTTTTGGTCCCGCCATCACAGCTGCCAACGACCATGTTCTGATCCTTGACGTCGCTGTTGGGCACGATCTCCAGGGTGTAGGACGGCACACCCTGGGCCTGGATCTTGGCTTCGATCTCGGCCTTCAGTTCCTCGCACGGTTTGACCGCCGCCAGTGCAGAAGTGGCCAGCAGGGAAGCCAGCACGGCGATTGCTACGCGGATCATGGAACGGCTCCTGAAAGGGCAGCAGCGCTGCCGACGCTGTTTAGACTACAGCAAAGCGCCCCTGTTGCGCCGCCTAGCCCACCAGTGTGGCATCCAGGCTGATGGTCGCGTTCAGTACCTTGGACACCGGGCAGCCGGCTTTGGCCTTATTGGCGATCTCGAGGAACTGCGCTTCGCTGGCCCCCGGTACCTTGGCCTTGAGGATCAGGTGCACGGCAGTGATGGCGAAGCCGTCGGGCTGCTTGTCCAGGGTCACTTCGGCAATGGTATCGATGCGGTCAGCGGTCAGCCCCGCCTCGCCGAGCATCATCGACAGCGCCATCGAGAAACAACCGGCATGTGCTGCGCCGATCAATTCCTCTGGGTTGGTCCCGGGTGAGCCCTCGAAACGGGTGTTGAAGCCATAAGGGTTCTGCTTGAGCGCACCACTTTCGGTCGAGAGGAGGCCCTTGCCATCCTTCAAGCCACCTTGCCAGATCGCCGATGCTGTCTTTTTCATATTGCCTCCTGGTCACTCGGTTACATACCTATGGCTTCAGAGGTCACCCGCCTGCGGCAAGTTCAGAGCAATCGCACAGCAAACATTGAATACTCCGAATGTGCCCATACAGAGATGAAAAGGCCTTCGGCCAAACATTCTTGCGGAGGCTCCAATGACGCAGCTGCGTGACCTGAAAATTTCCACCCTCGACCTGGTGCCCGTGCGCGCTGACGCCGGCCCCGCGCAATCACTGCGCAATTCACTGGACCTGGCCCAGCACGTCGAGCGTTTTGGCTACAACCGCTTCTGGGTCGCCGAACACCACAACATGGATGGCATCGCCAGTTCTGCGACCTCGGTACTGATCGGCTACCTGGCCGGCGGCACCTCGAAAATCCGGGTCGGGTCGGGCGGCGTCATGCTGCCCAACCACGCGCCGCTGGTAATCGCCGAGCAGTTCGGCACGCTGGCCAGCTTGTATCCGGGCCGCATCGACCTGGGCCTGGGCCGTGCGCCCGGCTCCGACCAGATGACCGCCTACGCCCTGCGGCGCGAGCGTTCGGGCAGCGCCGATGACTTCCCGGACGATGTCGAGGAGCTGTCGCGCTACCTGGGCCCCCGCACCGATGATCAAAAAGTGATCGCCGTGCCGGGCCATGACACCGAGGTGCCGATGTGGCTGCTCGGCTCCAGCCTGTTCAGCGCCCAGCTGGCCGGCATGCGCGGCATGCCTTACGCCTTCGCCTCACACTTCGCCCCGCACTACATGCATGAGGCGATCCGCGTCTACCGCAACCACTTCAAGCCGTCGACGACGCTGGATAAGCCCTACGTAATGCTCGGCGTTCCAATGGTGGTGGCCGAAACAGACGAACATGCTGAGTATCTGGCCACCTCGGTCTACCAGCGGATTCTGGCGCTGATACGCGGGCAGAGCCTGATGCAGCGGCCACCGGTGGCCAGCATGGATGGCCTGTGGCTACCCCATGAACGGGACTCGGTGGCCAATTTCCTGGGCCTGGCGATGATCGGCAGCCCGCAGAAGGTACGGGCCAAGGTGCAGGTGCTGCTGGAACAGACCGGGGCGGACGAACTGATCTTTACCTGCGACCTGTATGAGCATGCAGACAGGGTCAAGTCCTATGAGTTGATGGCGCAGGCCTTGAAATCCGAGTGAGACTCTTCGCGGGCGAACCCGCTCCCACAGGGGCCTGTGAACACCTGTGGAAGCGGGCTTGCCCGCGAAGCGGCCACCGCTCAACCACGCCGGTAGACAATTTCCTTGCTGCCAGCCTCACAGCTACCGACCACCTTGCCAGCCGGGTCGCCCTTCTTGACGACCTCCAGCGTGTAGCCCTTCACACCTTTGGCATCCAGTTTCGCCGCAATCTCAGCCTTCAGGTCCTCGCAAGGCTTGCCCGCCGCCAGCGCGCCTCCCGCCAGCGTCATCAGGCCCACCGCCAGAATCAGTTTCTTCATCACTCGCGTTCCTTGTGCAGATGAAAATGGAAAAGGGCGCCGGCAAAGGCGCCCTTGTCTGTATAACGCCATCACGCCGGGCTTAGCCAGCCCGACAATGTTTCAGCTGTTGGCGATGCGGAAGCCCACCTTGAGCGTGACCTGAAAGTGCGCGGCCTTGTTGCCTTCAATGTGGCCGCGGGTAGAGACCACTTCAAACCATTCCAAATGCTTGATGCTCTTGGCCGCTTCGGCCAAGGCATTGTTGATCGCTTCTTCGATGCTGGTGGCTGAAGACCCTACCAGTTCGATCTTCTTGTAGGTGTGATGATCAGTCATGAGCGCTCTCCTTGGATGACGGTGACAATGAGCCTAGCAGCGCAGGCCTGGTTTACCTGCGAGCCATCATCCCTTGGGAAAGTTCGATCGCACTTTCCCCGCAGCGCGTAGTCGCAATCCTTAGAGCCCATACTGCAAAGGAGAGTCAACATGCACCGCAATACGCTGCGTAAAACATCCCTGGAAAGCATGGAAGCGGAGATCGAGAGCCTGCTGAAAAGCTTGGAGAGCCTCAAACATGATGCCTCGGAGGAATCCCAGAAATCGGTGAAGGCCATTCGCAGCAACGCCGAAAGCGCGCTTAAACACTCGCGCAGCCTGCTCAGCGATGCCTATGAGGAAGTGAAGACACGCACCCGCCAGACCGGCATCGCCACCCGTGACTATGCCCAGGAACACCCGGTAACCACCGCAGGTGTGGCGATTGGCGCCCTCGGCCTACTGGCCGCTTACCTGCTGTACCGCCGCAACTAACCCGCCTGCCGTTCCAGCTCACGGCGCAGCCACTGCGCCAACTGCTCGGCGCGCCCATCTGCGGCGCGCCGGGGCACCCACAACGCCAGCGCTGCCGGGGTAGCTGAAAAGCCCCACGGTGCGCTGAGGCGTCCAGCTCGCAAATCGTCCGCCACCAACGGCTGTGGCGCGATGGCCACGCCAAGCCCCGCAACCGCTGCCTCCAGTAAGTAATACAAATGCTCGAAGGCCTGCCCGTACTTCAATGCGGCGGGGTCCAACCCCTGTTCGTCAACCCAGGTCGGCCACGCTTGCGGCCGCGACGTGGTATGCAGCACTGCCTCGTCCAGCAGGGCGCTCGCGGGGGCATCGCGCAGTCGCTCAAAGCCCACGTAATGCGGGCTGAGCACCGGCCCGATCCGCTCCTCGGCCAACACGTGCACCTGCATGTCCGCAGGCCAAGGGGGTTGCGCGTACACCAGCAGCGCATCCAGCCCTGGCCGACGCGGGTCGAGGTCACCTTCGCCTGCCGAAAGGTGCAGGCGCAACTCCGGCAGGTCGGCCTTCAAGCGCCCCAGCCTGGGGATGAACCACCGCGCCAGCAGGCTCCCTGAACAGCCCAGGACGAAAGGCGCCTCACTGACATCGCGGCTCAACTCGCTGCACACGCTGCGCAACCTGTCGAAGGCTTCGCCACTGGCATCTCGCAACCGGGTGCCGGCATCTGTGAGTTTGATGCCACGCCCGTCCTTGACGAACAGCGCCACGCCAAGGTGTTCCTCAAGTACTTTGATCTGCCGGCTGACGGCCCCATGCGTGACATGCAGGGCTTCCGCAGCCTGGCTGACACTATTAAGCCGGGCAGTCGCCTCGAAGGCGCGCAGGGCGTTTAGGGGTGGGAGATCCTGGGCCATATGACTTGTGAGTTTTCCTGACAGGTTTGCGCAATCTTATCGGTTTTCAGCCGGGCTTGCCGTGGGTAGAGTAAAGCCCATCACTCATTCAATACGCCCTGGAGCGACCCATGACCCAGTCCCAATACCGCGCCGGCCCCGATGCCAACGGCCTGTTCGGCTCGTTCGGCGGCCGCTACGTGGCCGAAACCCTGATGCCACTGGTGCTGGACCTGGCCCGCGAGTACGAAGCGGCCAAGGCCGACCCCAAGTTCCTCGAAGAACTGGCCTACTTCCAGCGCGACTACATCGGCCGCCCGAACCCGCTGTATTTCGCCGAGCGCCTGACCGAGCATTGCGGTGGTGCGAAGATTTTCTTCAAGCGTGAAGAGCTGAACCACACCGGCGCCCACAAGGTGAACAACTGCATCGGCCAGGTGCTGCTGGCCAAGCGCATGGGCAAGAAGCGCCTGATCGCCGAAACCGGCGCTGGCATGCACGGCGTGGCCACCGCCACCGTCGCCGCGCGCTTTGGCCTGCCTTGTGTGATCTACATGGGCGCCACCGACATCGAGCGCCAGCAGGCCAACGTGTTCCGCATGAAGCTGCTGGGCGCCGAAATCGTCCCGGTCACCGCTGGCACCGGCACCCTCAAGGACGCCATGAACGAAGCCCTGCGCGACTGGGTCACCAACGTCGACGACACCTTCTACCTGATCGGCACCGTGGCCGGCCCGCACCCGTACCCGGCGATGGTCCGCGACTTCCAGTCGATCATCGGCAAGGAAACCCGCGCCCAGCTGCAAGAGAAAGAAGGGCGCCTGCCCGACAGCCTGATCGCCTGCGTCGGCGGTGGCTCCAACGCCATGGGCCTGTTCCACGACTTCCTCGAAGACCAAAGCGTGCAGATCATCGGTGTCGAAGCCGGGGGCCACGGCGTGCATACCGACAAGCATGCCGCCAGCCTCAACGGCGGCGTACCGGGCGTGCTGCATGGTAACCGCACCTACCTGCTGCAGGACGACGACGGCCAGATCACCGACGCCCACTCGATTTCCGCCGGCCTCGACTACCCGGGCATCGGCCCGGAGCATGCCTACCTGCACGAAGTGAAGCGTGTGGAGTACGTGAGCATCACCGACGACGAAGCGCTCGACGCGTTCCACGCCACCTGCCGTCTGGAAGGCATCATTCCCGCACTGGAAAGCTCGCACGCGCTGGCCGAAGCGATCAAACGCGCGCCGAGCCTGCCCAAGGACCACCTGATGGTGATCTGCCTGTCCGGCCGTGGCGACAAAGACATGCAAACCGTGATGAACCACATGGCAGCCCAGGAGAAACAGGCATGAGCCGTCTTGAACAACGCTTCGCCGAGCTGAAAGCCGAAGGCCGCTCCGCCCTGGTCACCTTCGTCACCGCCGGCGACCCAGGCTACGACGCCTCACTGCAGATCCTCAAGGGCCTGCCAGCGGCCGGCGCCGATGTGATCGAACTGGGCATGCCGTTCACCGACCCCATGGCCGACGGCGTTGCCATCCAGCTCGCCACCCTGCGCGCGCTGGAGGCTGGCCAGACCCTGGCCAAGACCTTGCAGATGGTTCGCGAATTCCGGGTTGGCAACCAGGCGACGCCGATCGTTTTGATGGGCTACTACAACCCGATCCACCGCTTTGGCGTGGCGAAGTTTGTCGCGCAAGCCAAAGAAGCGGGTGTCGATGGCCTGATCATCGTCGACCTGCCGCCAGAGCACGACGCCGAACTCGCCACCCCGGCCCAGGCCGCGGGTATCGACTTCATCCGCCTGACCACCCCGACCACTGACGATGCGCGCCTGCCGCGCGTGCTGGAGCGCAGCTCCGGGTTCGTCTACTACGTGTCGGTGGCGGGTGTGACCGGTGCTGGCTCGGCGACCACCGAACATGTGACCGAAGCCGTTGCCCGCCTGCGGCGGCATACCCAGTTGCCGATCAGCGTTGGCTTCGGCATTCGCACCCCAGAGCAGGCTGCCGCGATCGCGCGCCTGGCTGATGGTGTGGTGGTTGGCTCGGCGTTGGTCGACAAGATCGCCCAGGCCAAGGATGCCGACCAGGCTGTGGCCGATGTATTGGGCCTGTGCTCGGCACTGGCTGAAGGGGTGCGCAGCGCTCGTCGCTGAACCTGTGGGAGCGGGTTCGCCCCGCGAATGGGCCGCCAAGCGGCCCACCCACTACCCCCCGAACAACGATAACTTCAAAGGGCGCACCGCCCCCATCCAGATCGCATGGTCCCGGTGATCAGCCAACTCATCCCCAGTGAGCGGGTGCAAGAACACCACCAGCCCCTTGCGATACAACGCCAACCACGGCAACACCACCCCCACCACCTCTGGCTCGAATGCCAGCTGGCAGCTCCAGTCCGGGTGCGGCCCAACGGGTTTCTGGTGCATGCGCCCCATGGTCACGGGGAACAGCCTTGCAGCCTCCTCGCACAGCTCACGCGCTTGTTCGATGGTGCTCGCATCGTAGTAAACGTGGGCGTGATAACCCTTGATCCTCTGCACGATATCTCCTGATAGCGGTCAAACCATCACCCACCTGCAAAGGGAGTGATGCGGTGAAAAATGCCGAAACCCCAGTGTTCAAACTGGTGCTGTTCGGGGCTGAAAGCAGCCTGAGCAGTGCCCTGATGGTCGAGTTGCTGTCACGCCAGCACGAGGTCACGGCCGTGGTGGACGACCTGAACCGCCATGCGCCTCGCCCAGGCCTGCATTTCAAGATAGGCGGGCTGGGCGATGCCGACCAGGCGGAGCAAGGCGCGGCGGGTGGTTCGGCGGTGATTGCGCTGTTGTCCGCACTGGCGCCGGGTGACCTGGCAGCGCAAGGGCGCATGAGCGAAGCACTGGTGGCCGGGCTTTCCCGCACGACTATACGCCGGGTGTTGCTGGTGGGCGATTTCGATGTGCTGGATGCACCGGGTAGATACACCGACGAGGAGCGCGGATGCGTGGACCGCGTTGTCAATGCGCTGCAGCGCAGTGCATTGCACTGGACCTTGATCAATGCGCCGCAGGCGTTGGCAGACCTGGATAGAGTGGCGGCGGGGATGGCCGATATGCTCGACCTGAATTTGCACCGGGGCGAGCACCTCAACTTCGTGGTTTAAGATGCCGGGGCCCACAGATATTACGCCAGGCCCGCGACCTGCGCTGAACCTGTGGGAGCCGGCTTGCCGGCGACCGGCTGCACAGCAGCCGCAATCACTGACAGCGCTCATCCTCCAGCCAATCCACGAATCGCTCGATCAACGCCCCGCGCCGCTTGCGCGGCGGCAGCACCACGTAATACCCACGCGCCGAGCGCAAACTGCCCTCCAGCGGCCGGCACAACAACCCTTGCTCGACCAGCCCATCGACCAGATGCCCCCAGCCGATCGCCACCCCTTGCCCGGCAATCGCCGCTTGTATCAACAAGGTGTAGTTATCAAAACGCAACTGACCAGGCGGCGGCGGGGTGGCGACGCCAAAACCACGAAACACACCTGCCCAGTCGAACCATCCACTGGCCTGTTCGCCGCGCAAATGAAGCAGGGGCAATCGTTGCAAAGCCACGGCTGACGAGGGTTTGCCATGAATCAGCCGAGGGCTGCAAACCGGGAAAACCTCTTCATCGAACAACCAGCGGCTTTCCCCCTGATGAAACCGCCCATCGCCAAACAGCACCGCCACATCGATATCCGGCCGTAGCATTCCCTGGCTGCGCTCACCTGTCACCAGGCTCACGTCCACCTGTGGATAAGCCTCGTGAAAACGCTGCAGCCGTGGCATCAGCCAGAACGCTGCAAAGGCAAAGTCGGTAGCCACCTGCAGTACCTCGCGCTGGCCGCGCCCGCTGGCTTGGGCGATGCCATCGTCCATGGCCTGCAGGCCCTGATGGACCTGCGCGAACAACACCTGGCCAGCATCGGTCAGCGCGATACCGCGGTAGATACGATCGAACAGCCGCGTGCCCAACTGGGCTTCCAGGCGTTTCACCTGCTGGCTGACCGCCGGCTGGGTGGTGCCCAGCTCCAGCGCTGCGGCAGTGAAGCCGCGCAAGCGCGCAGCGGCCTCGAACACACGCAGGGCATCGAGTGACAGCGCGGCGAGATGGTCAAACATAAGCTCAGCTAATCCCAGTCATTGCCCGCCATGGGCTTTACCCATGTTATCCACAGTCGCATCTTGATAGGCAAGCAGTTCGCATAACCTTGAACGATGGAAGCCGATCATGACGCGCCCGAATATCCTGTTCATCATGGCCGACCAGATGGCCGCACCCTTGCTGCCGATCTACGGCCCTTCGCCAATCCAGATGCCGCACCTGAGCCGCCTGGCCGAACAGGCGGTGGTTTTCGATTCGGCCTACTGCAACAGCCCCCTGTGCGCACCGTCGCGCTTCACCCTGGTCAGCGGCCAGCTACCCAGCCGCATCGGCGCCTTTGATAACGCCGCCGACTTGCCTGCCGACGTGCCGACCTACGCCCACTACCTGCGCCGGCTCGGCTACCGCACGGCCTTGTCGGGCAAGATGCACTTCTGCGGCCCGGACCAGTTGCACGGTTATGAAGAACGCCTGACCAGCGATATCTACCCCGCCGATTACGGCTGGGCGGTGAACTGGGATGCCCCCGACGAGCGCCCGAGTTGGTACCACAACATGTCGTCCGTCCTGCAGGCAGGCCCCTGTGTGCGTACCAACCAGCTGGATTTCGACGACGAAGTGGTGTTCAAGGCCCGCCAGTACCTCTATGACCATGTGCGCGAGAACGATGGCCGGCCGTTTTGCCTGACCGTATCGATGACCCACCCCCATGACCCGTACACCATCCCGAAACGCTACTGGGATCGCTACGAGGGTGTGGATATCCCCATGCCACGTGCCGAGTTCAGCCAGCATGAGCTGGACCCGCATTCGCAGCGCCTGCTCAAAGTCTACGACCTGTGGGACAAGCCCTTGCCTGTGGAAAAGATTCGCGACGCCCGCCGGGCCTACTTCGGCGCCTGCAGTTATATCGACGACAACATCGGCCAACTGCTGCGAACCCTCGAAGAATGCAACCTGGCCGAGGACACCGTGATCGTGTTTTCTGGCGACCACGGCGACATGCTTGGGGAGCGCGGGCTCTGGTACAAAATGCACTGGTTCGAGATGTCGGCGCGGGTGCCGCTGCTGGTTCACGCGCCCCAGCGGTTTAGCGCAGGGCGGGTCGGCGCCTCGGTATCGACCTGCGACTTGCTGCCAACCTTGGTGGACTTGGCCGGCGGGGCTGTGGATAAAAGCCTGGCCCTGGATGGCACATCGCTGCTTGGCCACTTGCGAGGGCAGGGCGGCCACGACGAAGTGATTGGCGAATACATGGCCGAAGGCACGGTCGGCCCGTTGATGATGATCCGCCGTGGCGCATACAAGTTCGTGTACAGCGAGGACGACCCCTGTTTACTCTATGACTTGAGCCGCGACCCGCACGAGCGGGAGAACCTCACCAGCAGCCCAGGCCATCAGGCGCTGCTGCAGGCATTTGTCGATGAAGCACGCCAGCGTTGGGATATCCCCAGCCTGCGGCAACAGGTACTGGCCAGCCAACGGCGCCGCCGCCTGGTGGCCGAGGCACTGGCCATCGGCAAGCTGAAAAGCTGGGACCACCAACCGCTAGTGGACGCCAGCCAACAGTACATGCGTAACCATATCGATCTCGACGACCTCGAGCGCAAGGCACGTTATCCACAGCCCGCCCCCATGGATTGAGACAGAGAGGCCGCCATGCAGAAGTTCTCCACCGCCGTGTTCGCAGTAGCCCTGAGCCTGGGCGCCGCCACAGCCCAAGCCGACGACGCGCAATGTAGCACCGTGAAAATGGCCGACCCCGGCTGGAGCGATATCGCAACGACCAACGCCATCGCCCGCCTGCTTCTGGAAAGCCTGGGCTACCAGGTGAAGATCGACAGCCTGGCGGTGCCGATCATCTATGGCGGCCTCAAGGACGGCAAAATCGATGCTTTCCTCGGCAACTGGATGCCCGCGCAGCAGGGCTTTCATGACAAGTTCGTTGCCAATGGCGACGTTCAGCAGCTGGCGCGCAACCTGGAAGGCACCGAGTTCACCCTGGCGGTCCCCGACTATGTGTGGAATGCCGGCGTGAAGGACTTCGCCGACCTGCAAAAGCACGCCGAGCAGTTCGACAAGAAGCTGTACGGGATTGGCTCTGGAGCACCCGCCAACCTGTCGCTGAAAGAGATCATCGACAAAAACGAATTCGACCTCGGCCAGTGGAAGCTGGTCGAATCGAGTGAGCAGGCAATGCTGGCGCAGGTGGACCGGGCTGTGAAGAAGAACCAGTTTATCACCTTCCTCGGCTGGACGCCGCACCCGATGAACGTGAAGTTGAAGATGCACTACCTGACGGGCGGGGAGAAGTGGTTTGGCAGCAAAGGTGATGTCTATACGCTGACCCGCAAAGGATATCCACAGGCTTGCCCGAATGCAGCGAAACTGCTGAGCAACCTGAAGTTCTCGCTGGAGATGGAGAACAGCATCATGGCCGAGGTTGTGGATAAGAAGACCACCTTCGATCAAGCTGCCAAGGCTTGGGTCAAGACGCATCCGGAGCTGTTGGAGGGTTGGTTGGCAGGCGTCACCAGCAAAGACGGTGGCGATGCCAAAGAGGCCGTCAAAGCGAAACTTTAATCGGAGTTCAAAATAGCCCATGCACCGCCTGAGCCACCTGCTGCCCTTCCTCACCTGGCTGCCCCGCCAATCGGGCCGCAGCCTGCGTCAGGACCTGCTGGTAGGCCTGAGCGGTGCAATCCTGGCCCTGCCGCAATCGATCGCCTACGCCCTGATTGCCGGCCTGCCCGCTGAATACGGCCTGTTCGCCGCCATTGTTCCGGTGCTTATCGCCTGCCTGTGGGGCTCGTCCTGGCACCTGATCTGCGGCCCGACTGCGGCCATCTCCATTGTCCTGTACGCCAGCGTCAGCCCCTTGGCAGTGCCCGGTAGCGCCGACTACGTCACTCTGGTCCTGCTGCTGACGTTCATTGCCGGCATCTTCCAGCTGCTGCTCGGGCTGCTGCGGTTCGGCGCACTGGTCAATTTTGTTTCCCATTCGGTGGTGCTCGGCTTCACCCTGGGCGCCGCCATCGTCATCGCCCTTGGGCAGTTGCCCAACCTGCTGGGCATGGACCTGCCGAGCCAGGCCACGGCCTTGAAAACAGTCCAGGACCTGGCCAGCCACGCCGGTGAGGTCGACTTGCCCTCGCTGATGCTGGGCCTGGCCACAGTGCTGGTCGGCGTGGGCTTGAGGCTCTGGCGTCCGCGCTGGCCGAGCCTGTTGATCAGCCTGATCCTGGTCAGCCTGCTGGCCTGGTTGCTGCCAGGGTTGTTTGGCCACGTGCCGAGGGTGCCGGCCTTCACCGGCCAGTTGCCGCCGTTAAGCCCGCTGCCGTTGCTGGACCTTGAGCTGATGTTGCGGCTGCTGCCGACGGCGGTAGCCGTGGGCATGCTCGGCCTGGTGACCAGCCTGTCGATCGCCAGGTCGCTGTCTTCGCGCTCCGAACAGCTGATCGACGCCGACCAGGAGATCCGCGCCCAGGGCCTGTCGAACATCGTCGGCGCATGGTTCTCCGGTTACCTGTCATCCGGCTCATTCACCCGCTCGGGGCTGAGCTACGACGCCGGCGCCCGTTCCCCTATGGCGGGGGTGTTCTCGGCGCTGTGGGTCGCGCTGTTTGCGGTCGCAGGCGCGGGCTTGATCGCCCACCTGCCGATCCCGGCCATGGCGGGCAGCATTTTGCTGATCTGTTGGGGGTTGGTGGACCACAGGGCCATACGGGCACTGTTCCGGGTCAGCCGCTCGGAATTTCTGGTCATGGCCCTGACCGCCGCCGCAACCTTGCTGCTGGAGCTGCAGACCGCGATTTACGCCGGCGTGCTGGCTTCGTTGTTCTTCTACCTAAAGCGCACTTCACGGCCACGGGTGCAGCACAGCCGCGAAGGGCAGGCCGATGTACTGCGGGTCGGTGGGTCGATCTTCTTCGGCGCAGCGCATTACCTGCAGGTGCGCCTGCAACGCTGCCAGGGGCCGGATGTGGTGATCGACGCGCGGCAGGTGAACTTCATCGATTATTCGGGTGTGGATATGTTGCACCGCGAAGCGCGGCGGTTGCGGCGGGCGGGCGGGAGTTTGACCTTGCTGCGCGCCAGGCCGCAGGTGGTCGAGGAATTGCAGAAGCTGGAAGGGGTGGAGCTTTGCCCAATTCAATTTGCGGAATGAGCATTGGGGCTGCTTTGCAGCCCATCGCCGGCAAGCCGGCTCCCACAGAGGTATCGCAAGGCCTGAGGCCGGCGCTCCAGGTGTAGGAGCTGGCTTGCCGGCGATGGGCCGCAAAGCGGCCCCAGCAATCTCAGCCCCGCGCCAGCTGCCGGCGCAACTCTGCCAACACCGGCGCCGTATCCGGCCGCACCCCACGCCAAATGAAGAACGCTTCAGCCGCTTGCTCAGCCAGCATGCCCAGCCCATCCAGCACCTTAGCCGCGCCCAGCTTGCTGGCCCACCGGCAGAACGGCGTGGGCTCTTTGCCATACATCATGTCGTAGCACACGGTCCGCCCTGCCTCGACCAGGCTGTCGGCAATCGGCGGCAGCTCGCCGGACAGGCTGGCCGACGTGGCGTTGATGATCACATCCACCGGCTCCTGCAGCCAGGCGAAACCGCTGGCAACGACAGGCCCCATCTCATCGAACTCACGCGCCAGCTGCTCGGCCTTTTCCAGCGTGCGGTTGGCAATCACCAGTGACTGCGGGTCGTGTGCCAGGATCGGCTCCAGCACGCCACGCACCGCGCCACCGGCGCCCAGGATGAGAATGCGCTTGCCGGCCAGCACCACCCCGGCATTCACCGTCAGGTCACGCACCAAGCCAGCACCATCGGTGTTGTCACCCCGCAGCGTGCCGTCGGCCAGCTTGCTCAAGGTGTTCACCGCACCCGCGCGCTGGGCCCGGGGGGTGAGGCTGTCGCACAGGCGGTAGGCTTCTTCCTTGAACGGCACGGTCACGTTGGCGCCGCTACCTTGCTTGAAGAAGCCGCGGGCGCAGTCGCTGAATTCGTCCAGCGGCGCCAGCAGGGTGCTGTATTCCAGATCCTGTCCGGTCTGTTCGGCGAACAGCCGGTGAATCAACGGCGACTTGCTGTGGCCGATGGGGTTACCAAACACGACGTACTGGTCCATGGGGGCTCCTCGGTTATCCACAGGCTTACTGGCCGAGCCAGTCGCGGTCCTGCAAGTAGTACTCGGTCAGGCGGGCTTCCTCACTGCCGGGCGCAGCCTTCCAATCGTAACCCCAGCGCACTTGCGGTGGCAGCGACATCAGGATCGACTCGGTGCGGCCGCCAGACTGCAGCCCGAACAGGGTGCCCCGGTCGTAGACCAGGTTGAACTCCACGTAGCGGCCGCGGCGGAACTCCTGGAATTCGCGCTGCTCGGCGGTGTAAGGCATGCCCTTGCGGCGCTGGACGATCGGCAGGTAGGCGTCGACGAAAGCATCGCCGATGGCGCGAATGAACGCGAAGCAGGTATCGAAATCCCACTCGTTCAAGTCATCGAAGAACAGCCCGCCAATGCCTCGTGGCTCGCCACGGTGCTTGATGTGGAAATAGCGATCGCACCAGGCTTTGTAGCGGGGGTATACGTCTGCGCCAAAGGGCGCACAGGCCTGCTCGGCCACGCGGTGCCAGTGAATGCAGTCTTCTTCATTGCCGTAGTACGGGGTTAGGTCGAAGCCGCCGCCGAACCACCACACCGCCTCTTCGCCTTCTTTCTCGGCAATGAAGAAGCGCACGTTGGCGTGGGACGTCGGCACGTGCGGGTTGTGCGGGTGGATTACCAGCGAAACGCCCAATGCCTCGAACCCTCGGCCCGCCAGCTCGGGCCGGTGTGCACTGGCCGAAGGTGGCAGGCCAGAGCCGAACACATGGGAGAAGTTGACCCCGCCTTTCTCGATCACCTTGCCGTCGCCAATCACTCGCGTGCGGCCCCCGCCACCGGCTTCGCGCACCCAGGCATCCTCGACGAAGCGGGCGCCGCCGTCCTCGGTTTCGAGGGCAGAGCAGATGCGGTCTTGCAGGTCGAGCAGGTAGGCTTTCACGGCCTCGGTGCGGCTAGTCATCGGGTCACCAGGAACGGGCAGGGAAGAATTCGCCGCGTAGCATACCACCGCAAACCTGCGCGCCGCAGTTGACGGCGATCAAGCAAAGGCGTCCGATAGAAGGCCTTTTACGATCCCGACAACAGGAGTGCGAGATGGCCAAGCGTATCCAGTTCAGCCAGCATGGCGGCCCCGAAGTGCTGCAGCTTGTAGAGTTCGACCCGGCACCGCCGGGGCCTCAGCAAGTGCGTGTACGTAACCATGCGATCGGCTTGAACTTCATCGACACCTATTTCCGCAACGGGCTGTATGCCCCGCCTGCGCTGCCGTCGGGCCTGGGCACCGAGGGCGCCGGCGTGGTCGATGCTGTGGGCGAGGGCGTCACCCGCCTGAAAGTGGGTGACCGCGTGGCCTATGGCGGCGGCCCGCTGGGTGCCTACAGCGAGCTGCACACGTTGCCGGAGGCCAACCTGGTCAAGCTGCCCGACAACATCAGCTTCGAGCATGCCGCAGCGGTGATGCTCAAGGGTTTGACCGTTCAGTACCTGCTGAAGCAGACCTATGAGGTGAAGGCGGGCGATGTGATTCTGTTCCATGCTGCGGCCGGCGGTGTGGGCTCGCTGGCCTGCCAGTGGGCCAAGGCTTTGGGCGCCAAGCTGATCGGCACCGTGAGTTCTGCCGAGAAGGCCGAACGGGCCAAGGCGCTGGGGGCTTGGGCGACCATCGACTACAGCCACGAAGACGTGGCCAAGCGTGTACTAGAGCTGACCGACGGCAAGAAATGCCCGGTGGTGTATGACGGGGTAGGCGCCGATACCTGGCTGACCTCGCTGGACTGCCTGCAGCCACGCGGGTTGATGGTGAGCTTTGGCAATGCGTCCGGCGCGGTGAGCGGGGTGAACCTGGGGATCCTGGCGCAAAAGGGGTCGCTGTACGTCACCCGGCCGACCTTGGCGACCTATGCGAATAATGCCGAGAATACCCAGGCCATGGCCGATGACCTGTTTGCGATGATTGCGAGTGGCAAGCTGGTTGTGGATATCCAGCAGCGGTATCCGTTGAGTGAGGCAGCCAAGGCACAGGCGGAGCTGTCGGCGCGGCGGACTGTAGGGTCGACTGTACTCACTCCCTGAGCCACACACGTTCCCTGCGGGAGCGGGCGTACCCGTGAAGAAGCCACCTCGGTGGATGGCACCGGCTCTGCCGGTGTTCGCGGGCAAGCCCGCTCCTACAGGCACTGCGTCGGCTTCGATAGCTGCGCTATGCCTGTGAGGGCAGGTTTGTCGGTGGACGGGTCGACTCGATGCCATCGAGTAGCGCCTCAATCACACCCTCTGCCATTTCAATCGCATGCAGGTTCGACCAGAACATGCCACGGCCTTCTTCGCGCATGTGGTCCAGGGCTTTGTAGCCGGTTTCGTAGGCACTGCACAGGTACAGGGCTACGTGGACCAGAGCGTCCTCGGCGGGAATGTTCGGGTTGACGGTGAAGAGAGGGTCGTGGCCGGCGTCGCAGCGGCCGAAGGGGCGACTGTACGCGGGGTGGTAGACCCGGGCATTTTCCAATCCAGGCAGGCTCGAAAGCCTCCCACGCACAGCCGCCATAGACTGTCATGGAAAAAATGCATCCGGGCTACCACACCCGATCGCCAAGGTATTCGGCGACGGATTGAGGCTAAAGGCACTGGTTCCTACTGAACAGGTGATGGCAGGGGACGCGGCTCGTAGGATATTTCCCAATCCTCAAACCGGACAACCATTCGAGACAGAATCAGAAAAATCTGCAGGAGTTTGCGGCCCAATCGCCGGCAAGCCAGCTCCCACATCGACCGCACCGGCTTCAAGCCATGTGCAGTACCTGTAGGAGCTGGCTTTGCCGGCGATCGAGGGCGAAGCCCTCGCCAGCGGTATCAGCCCGGGCGCACAACCTCGCCGGTTGCCAGGTTGCGAATCACACTCGGGTTCTTCCGGCCCCCCAGCGCCCCGCCAAGCACCAGGTCCAGCTGGCCGTGGAAGTACTGCTCAACCCGCAACCGGGTCTTCGCCGCCGGGCGGCCGCCGGGGTTGCACGAGGTGGAAATCAGCGGCCCCACCAGCGCGCACAGCTCACGCACCACCGGGTGGTCACTGACGCGCAGCGCCACCGTGTCATGCTGCCCAGTCACCCACTCGGGCAACAGGTCCTGGTGCGGCACCAGCCAGGTATTCGGCCCCGGCCAGGTACCGCCCATGCGGTCGATCCAGTCTTCGGGGAAATCCTCGAACAGGAAGTCGAACTGGCGGATGTTGTCGGCGACCAGAATCAGCCCTTTATCCACAGGCCGTGACTTCAGCGCCAGCAGGCGATACACCGCGTCCTCGTTCCACGGGTCGCAGCCCAGGCCCCAGACCGCTTCCGTCGGGTAGGCGATCACTGCGCCAGCCCGGATCTCACGTGCGGCTTGTTGCACACGCCAACTGCTCACCATTTGTATTCTCCGCATTTAAGCCATGGGCGCAGTTTACTTAGCCCACGCGGGCAAACCAACGCCCAGCTTCATTCGTTACTCGGCCTTCGAGCTCCAGTTCGGTCAGTTGTGCCAATACCTGCGCCAGAGGCTGCTCGCTGCACAGCGCCAGCGCCTCGCTGGTCTGCGGTGCGGCATGCAGCAAGGCCAGCAACGGGTGCTTGGGTTTATCCGCCACAGCGGGCGGCAGGTTCTGCCAACCCTGCAGGCTCTCTAGAATCTGTTGCACGCTTTCCACCAACAGCGCGCCGTCACGGATCAGCTGGTGGCAACCCTTGGCACCGGGGTGGTGAATGGAGCCTGGGACGGCATAAACCTCCCGCCCCTGCTCCGCGGCCAGGCGCGCTGTTATCAAAGAACCGCTCGCCAGGCTAGCCTCGACCACCAGCACACCCAGCGACAGGCCGCTGATGATGCGGTTGCGCCGTGGGAAGTTACCTGGCAGCGGCCCGGCGTCCAGCGGGTACTCGGAAACCAGCGCGCTGCCGCTGTCGATTATCGCCTTGGCAAGGTCCCGGTGGCGTTGTGGATAAAGTTTTTGCAAGCCCGTGCCGAGCACGCCAATGGTGCCGCCTCCAGCTTGCAAAGCAGCCCGATGGGCGGCACCGTCGATGCCCAGGGCGAGCCCGCTGGTGATGGTGAAACCGGCTTGTGCCAAGTAACGCGAAAAGGCTCGGGCCGTGTCGATTGCCGGTGGTGAAGCACGCCTGCTGCCCACGATCGCAAGCTGCGGTCGGTCGAGCAACGTGGGGTCGCCTGCGACGAAAAGCAGGGGCGGCGCATCGTCGATTTCAGCCAGCAGTGCAGGGTAGCCAGGGCTGTCCCACATCAGTAAATGCTGGCCCGGCTGCTCTAGCCAGGCCATTGCAGCCAATGCCCCATCGCGAACTTCTGGGCTGCGGCGGGCGTCGATTGTGGCCTGGGCAATGCCCAGCGCACGCCACGCCCCGGCGGGTGCACTGAGCGCCGAAGAGGCGCTGCCAAAGGCTTCCAGCAAGGTGTGGAAACGACGCAAGCCTGTCTCGGGAAGGCGGTGCAAGCGTAATCGGGCCTCCAGTTCGGCAGGCGGGCAGAGCGACGAATGGTGGGTCGGCATAGTGATCGTCCTTGATCGAAACAGGGCCATTTACGTGGCACAACCTGTGGATAACTTTGTGGGTAACACTTTGAAAAGCTGTCCATTAAGTGGACGCTATCAAGCCCATAGACACCCTAGACGAGCTTGCCAGGTGCCGAAATCGCCGATTCCCTTTATTATGTGTGCTCAGTTTTCAACCGAACGCACAGTGACTGCCTGACCTTATGGCCATCTTGAACATTCTCGAATTCCCAGACCCGCGCCTGCGCACCATTGCCAAACCGGTGACGGAGTTTGACGACGCCCTGCGCCAGCTGATCGACGACATGTTTGAAACCATGTACGAAGCGCCCGGCATCGGCCTGGCTGCCACGCAGGTCAACGTCCACCTGCAGGTCGTGGTGATGGACCTGAGCGAAGACCGCAGCGAGCCGCGCGTCTTCATCAACCCGACCGTCGAAGAGCTGACCCACGACATGGGCCAGTACCAGGAAGGCTGCCTGTCTGTCCCTGGCTTCTACGAAAACGTCGACCGCCCACTGCGGGTGCGCGTCAAGGCCCAGGACCGTGACGGCAAGCACTACGAACTGGAAGCCGAAGGCCTGCTGGCAGTGTGCGTGCAGCACGAATTCGATCACCTCAACGGAAAGCTGTTCGTCGACTACCTGTCGCAGCTCAAACGCGACCGGATCAAGAAGAAGCTGGAAAAGCAGCATCGCCAGCAAGCCTGATCCCCACCTTCCAGAAGGCTTGCTCCGGCAAGCCTTTTTCTTTTTTGAAGCGAGAACTCCATGCGCATCGTCTTTGCAGGCACTCCAGAGTTTGCCGCCGAACACCTCAAGGCCCTGCTCGACAGCCCTTACCAGATCGTCGCGGTCTACACCCAGCCCGACCGCCCCGCTGGCCGTGGCCAGAAGCTGATGCCAAGCGCGGTCAAGGCGCTGGCAGTGGCCCATGACATCCCGGTGTTCCAGCCGCCAACCCTGCGCAACGCAGATGCCCAGGCCGAACTCGCCGCACTGAAGCCGGACCTGATGGTGGTGGTCGCCTATGGCCTGATCCTGCCGCAGGCGGTGCTGGACATCCCACGCCTGGGTTGCATCAACAGCCACGCCTCGCTGCTGCCACGCTGGCGCGGTGCTGCGCCGATCCAGCGCGCTGTGGAAGCCGGCGATGCCGAGAGCGGCGTGACCGTGATGCGCATGGAAGCCGGCCTGGACACCGGGCCGATGCTGCTCAAGGTAGTGACGCCCATCAGCGCCGAAGACACCGGCGGCAGCCTGCATGACCGCCTCGCCCAAATGGGCCCGCCTGCCGTGGTTCAAGCCATCGCCGGCCTGGCCGACGGCAGCCTGCAAGGTGAAGTGCAGGACGACACCCTCGCAACGTACGCTCACAAGCTGAACAAGGACGAAGCGCGCATCGACTGGAGCCGCCCGGCCGTGGAGCTGGAGCGCCTGATCCGCGCCTTCAACCCTTGGCCGGTGTGCCACAGCACCCTGGATGGCGAAAGTGTGAAGGTGCTGGCCGCCAACCTGTCCACAGGCAAAGGTGCCCCGGGTGAGATCCTGTCCGCCAGCAAGGACGGCCTGGTGGTCGCCTGCGGTGACCAGGCGCTCAGCCTGACCCGCCTGCAATTGCCCGGCGGCAAGGCCCTGGCCTTCAGCGACCTGTTCAACAGCCGCCGCGAGAAGTTCGCTACCGGCAAGGTGCTCGGCCAATGAACCCACGCCTCGCCGCCGCCCGTGCCTTGGCCGCTGTACTCAGTGGCAAGGCCTCGCTGAACAGCTCGCTGCCCGCACAACTGGACAAAGTCGATGAACGCGACCGCGGCCTGACTCAGGACCTGGCATTCGGCACCGCCCGCTGGCAGCCGCGCCTCGACCTGCTCGCTGCGCAACTGCTGCAGAAGCCGTTCAAGGCAGCTGATGCCGATGTGCAAGCCTTGCTGCTGGTCGGCCTTTATCAGCTGTTCTACACACGCATCCCGGCCCATGCCGCCATCGGCGAAACCGTCGGTTGCGCCGACAAACTGAAAAAGCCCTGGGCCAAGGGCCTGCTCAATGCCGTGCTGCGCCGTGCCCAGCGCGAAGGCGAAGCATTGCTTGCCGGCATGGAGCGCGACCCGGTGGTCCGTACCGCGCACCCGCGCTGGCTGCAAAAGGCGCTGAAGGCCTTCTGGCCCGAGCAGTGGGAGGCCATCTGCGCCGCCAACAACGCGCACCCGCCGATGATCCTGCGGGTCAACCGCCGCCATCACAGCCGCGATGCCTACCTTGCGCTGCTGGCCCAGGCCGGCATCGACGCCATCGCCTGTCAGTACAGCCGCGACGGTATCGTGCTGAGCGAGGCCTGTGACGTGCGCAGCCTGCCGGGCTTCGCCGAGGGCTGGGTGAGTGTGCAGGACGAGGCCGCGCAGCTGTCGGCAGACCTGCTCGAACTGGCACCCGGCCAGCGCGTGCTCGACGCCTGCTGCGCGCCGGGCGGCAAAACCTGCCACCTGCTCGAAGCCGAAGCCGGCCTGGCGCACCTGGTTGCCATCGACCTCGAAGCCAAGCGCCTGACCCGTGTACGCGAGAACCTCGACCGCCTGCAGCTGGACGCCGAGCTGATCGCCTGCGACGCCCGCGACACCGGCAGCTGGTGGGACGGCAAGCCGTTCCAGCGCATCCTGCTCGACGCCCCGTGCTCGGCCACCGGCGTGATCCGCCGCCACCCGGACATCAAGCTGACCCGCCAGGCCGACGATATTCCGGCCTTGGCCACGCTGCAGGGCGAGTTGCTCGATGCCCTGTGGCCGACCCTGGAAGTGGGCGGCATGCTGCTGTACGCCACCTGTTCCAGCCTGCCGACCGAGAACACCGAAGTGATCGAGGCGTTCCTCGCTCGCACCCCGGGTGCCCGTGAGCTGGACCTGGCCACCGAGGCGGGCATACGCCAGCCGCATGGCCGCCAGCTGCTGGCCCAGGAAGGCGGCCACGACGGTTTCTACTATGCCAAGCTGATCAAGATCGCCGCCTCGCGCGGGTGAATAAACAGGGTAGGGAGTAGCGGATGAAGATCATCATCCTCGGCGCAGGGCAGGTGGGCGGTACGCTGGCGGAGCACCTGGCGAGCGAAGCCAATGACATTACCGTGGTCGACACCGACGGCGACCGCCTGCGCGACCTCGGCGACCGCCTGGATATCCGTACCGTGCAGGGCCGCGGCTCGCTGCCGACGGTGCTGCGCCAGGCCGGTGCCGACGACGCCGACATGCTGGTGGCGGTGACCAACAGCGACGAGACCAACATGGTCGCCTGCCAGGTGGCCTATTCGCTGTTCCACACCCCGACCAAGATTGCCCGGGTGCGTGAGTCGGCCTACCTCACCCGCGAAGAGCTGTTCCACAACGACCACATTCCGGTGGACGTGCTGATCAGCCCCGAGCAGGTGGTGACCAACTACATCAAGCGCCTGATCGAACACCCGGGTTCGCTTCAGGTGATCGACTTTGCCGAAGGCAAGGCGCAGCTGGTAGCGGTCAAGGCTTACTACGGCGGCCCCCTGGTGGGCCAGCAACTGCGCCAGATCCGTGCCCACATGCCCAACGTCGATACCCGCGTGGCGGCGATCTTCCGCCGCGACCGGCCGATCACCCCACGCGGGGACACCGTGATCGAGGCCGACGACGAAGTGTTCTTCATCGCCGCCAAGAAAGACATCCGCGCCGTAATGGGCGAACTGCGGCGCATCGACGAGACCAACAAGCGTGTGGTCATCGCCGGCGGCGGGCAGATCGGCGAACGTCTGGCCGAGGCTATCGAAAGCCGTTACCAGGTGAAGATCATCGAGATGAGCCCGGCACGCTGCCGCCACCTCTCCGACACCCTGGAAAGCACCGTGGTGCTGCAGGGCAGTGCCTCGGACAAGGACCTGATGCTCGAAGAGAACATCGCCGATGCCGACATCTTCCTGGCCCTGACCAACGATGACGAAGCCAACATCATGTCGTCGCTGCTGGCCAAGCGCTTGGGCGCACGCAAGGTGATGACCATCATCAACAACCCGGCCTACGTCGACCTGGTGCAAGGCGGCGACATCGATATCGCCATCAGCCCGCAGCTGGCCACCATCGGTACCCTGCTGGCGCATGTGCGCCGTGGCGATATCGTCAGCGTCCACTCCCTGCGCCGCGGCGCCGCCGAGGCTATCGAGGCGGTGGCACACGGCGACTCGAAATCGAGCAAGGTGGTCGGCAAGGCCATCGAAGACATCACCCTGCCACCCGGCACCACCATCGGCGCGATCATCCGCGACGAAGCAGTGTTGATTGCCCACGACGACACGGTGATCGAGTCGGGCGACCATGTGATTCTGTTCGTTGTGGATAAAAAGCATATTCGGGATGTGGAGAAGCTGTTCCACGTCGGCTTGAGTTTCTTCTAGGGGAAGAAGGCATGCGCGAATCGCTGGAGAAAATGCTGGCCAAGGGTGTGGATAACCCGCTGCTGAGGTTCGGCCTGGGCAAGGCTTGGCTGGACGAGGGCAACGGCGCTGAGGCGGCGGTGCACCTGGCACGGTGTGTGGAGCAGGATCCGAAGTATTCCGCAGCGTGGAAACTGCTGGGCAAGGCGCATCAGTTGCAGGGTGACCTGCCAGCGGCGCGCAAGGCCTGGGAAGACGGCATCGTGGCGGCACAGGCCCATGGCGACAAGCAGGCCGAGAAAGAGATGACCGTGTTCCTGAAGAAACTCAACAAGGTCTGAGATTGCCGGGGCTGCTTTGCAGCCCATCGCCGGCAAGCCAGCTCCCACAGTGGCCTAGCAACCCCATGGGCTTTGTACAAGCCAGAGTTGTCCAAGGCGAAAACATGAGCTCGAGCCAGCACGGTCAAGGTGGGAGCTGGCTTGCCAGCGAAAGGGGCGCAAAGCGCCCCCAACAATCTCAGTACCAGCGCGGCTCGCCAGCCGGGCGCTTCTTGAAGCGCTTCATGCTCCACATGTACTGGCTCGGGTACTCGCGCACATAGCGCTCGACCACCTTGCTCATGGCCGCCGCCGATTCGGTCACATCGGTGCTGTACATGGCGTCTGGCGCCGCTTCCAGAATCACCCGGAAGCCCGAGCCATCGGGCAGCCGCAGCGCATGCAGGAACACCCCGACCGCCTTGCCACCCGCCAGCATGTTGGGCACGAACTTGCTGGTCAGCGCCTGGGTACCCAGGAACGGCACGAACACACCCGCCGATTCAGCCGGCTCGGGGTCTGCGGGGATGCCCACCTGGCCACCCCGGCGCACTTCCTTGATCACGCTGAGGATGCCTTCCTTGGTCGAAGGCGCCACCCGGTTACCCATCTGTACGCGCTGTTCGCGCAACAGATCATCCACAGCTTTGAGCTTCGGCGGGCGGTAGAAGATGATCGGTTTGCACTGGTTGCAGTAGAAGTGGTTGAGCACTTCCCAGTTACCCAGGTGGCTGGTGATCCCCACCACGCCCTTGCCAGAAGCCAGGGCCTGCTCCAGCACTTCCAGGCCGTGCACTTCCTTGACCAGGTCCAGCGAACGCTGCGGCGGCCAGATCCAGGCGCACGCACTTTCGACAAAGGATTTGCCGATGTCTCTCAGCGCGCGGCCGACCAGTTGCTCACGCTCGGCCGGGGCCATCTCCGGGAAGCACTTGGCCAGGTTGATCCGCACGACGTTGCGCGAACCGTTGGGGAGTTTCCACATCAGCCAGCCGATCCCGGCGCCGACGCGCTGCACCGCGCCCCAGGGCAGCTTGGCAAACAGACGCAGCACCCCAACCATCAGGGCGCCCTTGAACTTTTCCACAGGCGAATTCCTTATTTCAGCAAGGCGCGCATTGTAACCCCTCAGCGCAGCAAGGCGGCGTAGCGATCACAATCGGTGGTGTGGTCCATGACCATGCCAGTAGCCTGCATGAAGGCGTAGCAGATGGTAGGGCCGACGAAGGTAAAGCCGGCCTTCTGCAGGGCCTTGCTCATCGCCCTGGCCTCGTCGGTGACTGCCGGAATATCGCTGCGGCCCTTGAAGTGGTTGACCTTCGGCACGCCGCCAACGAACGACCAGAGCCACTCGGCAGGGTTATCCACAGCCAGCCAGGCCTTGGCATTGCGCCTTACGGCATTGAGCTTGAGGCGGTTGCGGATGATGCCGGCATCAAGCATCAGCTCCTCGATCCGCTCATCGCTCATCTGTGCCAGTTTGACCGGGTCGAAGCCCTCCAGCACCTCGCGATAGCGCTCGCGCTTACGCAAAACGGTGATCCATGACAGGCCCGCCTGGAACCCTTCGAGCAAAAGCATCTCGAACAGCAACGCCGGATCACGCTGCGGCGTTCCCCATTCCTGGTCATGGTAGGCCTGGTACAACGGATCGTCGGTACACCAAAAGCAGCGTGGCATAAGGCTCCAATGAGTAGAGGGCGAGGCGAATCAGGTTATACTCCCGCTCTTTACATCCGCATCCCCAGATACAGGTGAATTTCGTGAGCCAGCCTACGCCAGCCGTGCGTACCTTCCAAGACCTGATCCTCGCCCTGCAGAACTACTGGGCAGCTCAAGGTTGTGTGGTGCTTCAGCCCTACGATATGGAAGTAGGCGCCGGCACTTTCCATACCGCCACGTTCCTGCGCGCCGTCGGCCCAGAAACCTGGAACGCCGCCTACGTGCAGCCAAGCCGTCGCCCTGCCGACGGGCGGTATGGCGAAAACCCCAACCGCCTGCAGCATTACTACCAGTTCCAGGTAGTGCTCAAGCCCAACCCGGCCAACTTCCAGGAGCTGTACCTCGGCTCGCTGAAAGCCATTGGCCTGGATCCGCTGGTCCACGATATCCGTTTCGTCGAAGACAACTGGGAATCGCCAACCCTGGGCGCCTGGGGCCTGGGCTGGGAAATCTGGCTCAACGGCATGGAAGTCACCCAGTTCACCTACTTCCAGCAAGTGGGCGGCATCGAGTGCTACCCGGTCACCGGTGAAATCACCTACGGCCTGGAGCGCCTGGCCATGTACATCCAGGGTGTCGACTCGGTGTACGACCTGGTCTGGGCCGACGGCCCGTTCGGCAAGGTCACCTACGGCGACGTGTTCCACCAGAACGAAGTGGAGCAGTCGACCTACAACTTCGAGCACGCCAACGTCGAGAAACTGTTCGAGCTGTTCGACTTCTACGAAAGCGAAGCCAACCGCCTGATCAAGCTGGACCTGCCGCTGCCGACCTACGAAATGGTGCTGAAGGCTTCGCACACCTTCAACCTGCTCGACGCCCGCCGCGCCATCTCGGTGACCGAACGCCAGCGTTACATCCTGCGTGTCCGTACCCTGGCCCGGGACGTGGCGCAAAGCTATCTGCAAGCCCGCGCACGCCTGGGCTTCCCGATGGCCACCCCTGAACTGCGTGACGAAGTGTTGGCTAAGCTGGAGGCTGCACAATGAGTGCTCAAGATTTCCTGGTAGAACTGGGCACCGAAGAGCTGCCACCCAAAGCCCTGGCCACCCTCGGCGACGCCTTCCTGGCCGGTATCGAGAAAGGCCTGCAGGCCGCTGGCCTGAACTACACCGGCAAGCAGGTCTACGCCGCGCCGCGCCGCCTGGCCGTGCTGATTCGCCAGCTGGACGTGCAGCAGCCTGACCGCAGCATCAATATCGATGGCCCGCCCCTGCAGGCGGCTTTCAAAGACGGCGAGCCGACCCAGGCTGCCTTGGGCTTTGCCAAAAAGTGCGGTGTAGAGCTGTCGGAAATCGACCAGAGCGGCGCCAAGCTGCGTTTCTCCCAGCACATCCCGGGTAAAGAAACCGCCAGCCTGCTGCCGACCATCGTCGAAGACTCGCTCAACGACCTGCCGATCCCCAAGCGCATGCGCTGGGCCGCCAGCCGTGAAGAATTCGTGCGCCCGACCCAGTGGCTGGTGATGCTGCTCGGCGACCAGGTTGTCGACTGCACCATCCTCTCGCAGCAGGCCGGCCGTGAATCGCGTGGCCACCGTTTCCACCACCCGGAAAACGTGGTTATCACCACCCCGGCCAACTATGTCGAAGACCTGCGCAAAGCCTACGTGCTGGCCGACTTCGCCGAGCGCCGCGAGCTGATTGCCAAGCGCACCGCAGAACTGGCCATGCAGCAGGAAGGCACCGCCATCGTGCCACCGGCGCTGCTGGACGAGGTGACTGCCCTGGTCGAGTGGCCAGTGCCGCTGGTGTGCTCGTTCGAGGAGCGTTTCCTCGAGGTGCCGCAAGAAGCCCTGATTACCACCATGCAGGACAACCAGAAGTACTTCTGCCTGCTGGACAGCGAAGGCAAGCTGCTGCCGCGCTTCATCACTGTGGCCAACGTCGAAAGCCGTGACCCGCAGCAGATCGTCCAGGGTAACGAAAAGGTCGTACGCCCGCGCCTGACCGACGCCGAGTTCTTCTTCAAGCAGGACAAAAAGCAGCCGCTCGCAACCTTCAACGAGCGCCTGAAGAACGTGGTGTTCCAGGCACAGCTGGGTACCGTCTACGACAAGGCCGAGCGCGTTTCCAGGCTGGCAGCCTTCATTGCCCCACTGATCGGCGGCGACGCCCAGCGCGCCAGCCGCGCCGGCCTGCTGTCCAAGTGCGACCTGGCCACCGAGATGGTCGGTGAATTCCCCGAGATGCAGGGCGTTGCCGGTTACTACTACGCGCTCAACGACGGCGAGCCGCAAGACGTCGCCCTGGCCCTGAACGAGCAGTACATGCCGCGCGGTGCTGGCGCCGAGCTGCCGCAGACCCTTACCGGTGCGGCCGTGGCCATCGCCGACAAGCTCGACACCCTGGTCGGCATCTTCGGTATCGGCATGCTGCCCACCGGCAGCAAAGACCCGTACGCACTGCGCCGTGCCGCCCTGGGCGTGCTGCGCATCCTGATCGAGAAGCAGCTGGACCTGGACCTGACCGGTGCGGTCGAGTTCGCGGTCAAGCAGTTCGGCGCCAAGATCAAGGCTGCCGGCCTGGCCGAGCAGGTGCTGGAGTTCATCTTCGACCGCCTGCGTGCGCGTTACGAAGACGAAGGCATCGACGTCGCCACCTACCTGTCGGTCCGTGCCCTGAAGCCGGGCTCGGCGCTGGACTTCGACCAGCGTGTGCAGGCCGTGCAGGCCTTCCGCAAGCTGCCGGAAGCCGAAGCCCTGGCCGCGGTGAACAAGCGCGTATCGAACCTGCTGGGCAAGGCCGAAGGCGCCATCGCCGAACAGGTCGAGCCGAAGTATTTCGACAACGCCAACGAGTTCTCCCTGTACTCCGCCATCCAGCAGGCCGACCAGGCCGTGCAACCGATGGCGGCTGCGCGTCAGTACAGCGAAGCGCTGGCCCGCCTGGCTGCCTTGCGTGACCCGGTCGACGCCTTCTTCGAGGCGGTGATGGTCAACGCCGAGGACGCCAAGGTGCGCGCCAACCGTTATGCCCTGCTCAGCCGCCTGCGCGGTCTGTTCCTGGGTGTGGCCGACATTTCGCTGCTGGGGTAAGCCTTGAAACTGCTGATTCTCGATCGTGACGGGGTGATCAACCAGGACTCCGACGCCTATATCAAGTCGCTGGAGGAGTGGGTGCCGATCCCAGGTTCCGTCGAGGCCATCGCGCAGTTGAGCAAAGCGGGCTGGACGGTGGCAGTGGCCACCAACCAGTCCGGCGTTGCCCGTGGCTACTATTCGCTGGCAACCCTCGAGGCCATGCATGCGCGCCTGCGCACGCTAGTGGCCGAACAGGGCGGCGAAGTCGGCCATATCGTGTATTGCCCGCATGGGCCGGACGAGGGCTGCGAATGCCGCAAGCCCAAGCCAGGCATGCTGCGGGCAATCGCCGACCACTACCACGCCGACCTGCACGGCGTATGGTTCGTCGGCGACAGCAAAGGTGACCTGGAGGCCGCCCTGGCCGTCGGTGCACAACCCGTGTTGGTGAAAACCGGCAAGGGCGAGCGAACCCTGGAAAAAGGCATCGCTGAAACTACACTGATTTTCGACGATCTGGCAGCTATCGCCAGAGAACTAATTTAAACGATGCGCCCCAGGGCGCATTTTTCTCAGGCGGGCGAGCCCCGCAATGGTACATGCCACTATGTCGATCCTGCAGGCGATCAGAATCTTTCTTTTTTACCTGCTGCTGGGCACCAGTTCGCTGCTGTGGTGCTCGCTGAGCTTTTTTATCGCGCCATTCTTGTCGTTCCCCAAGCGTTACAAGTTCATCAACGTGTACTGGTGTCGCTGCGCGCTGTTTTTGACCCGTACCATCCTTGGCATCAATTACAAGATCACCGGCGCCGAGAATGTGCCGAGTGAGCCATGCGTGATCCTGTCCAACCACCAGAGCACCTGGGAGACCTTCTTCCTTTCCCAGTACTTTTCGCCGCTGAGCCAGGTGCTCAAGCGCGAGCTGCTGTACGTACCGTTCTTCGGCTGGGCAATGGCCATGCTGCGGCCGATCGCGATTGACCGCGACAACCCCAAGGAAGCGCTGCGCCATGTGGCCAGCAAGGGTGATGAGCTGCTCAAGCAAAAGGTATGGGTGCTGATCTTCCCGGAAGGTACGCGTGTGCCGTTCGGTACGGTGGGCAAGTTCTCCCGCGGGGGTACCGCACTGGCGGTGAACGCCGGGCTGCCGGTGCTGCCGATCGCGCACAACGCTGGCAAGTTCTGGCCGAAGACGGGTTGGGGCAAATGCGCAGGTACCATCGAAGTGGTTATCGGCGCGCCGATGTACGCCAATGGCACCGGCCCACGTGCCATTGCCGAGCTCAATGACCGCGCGGCTGCCTGGAATGAAGCGACCCAACGGGCGATGGGCTCGCTGCCACCGGTGGATGAAAAACCCCACGAGCAGATTGCCTGACGTTCTGTGGATAACTTGTTAGCAGTTTTTCAACGCAATACCCGAAGTGAACGCTAAGTATATGAATTAGCTGTTTATTTCTGCGTATGACATTTTTCTGAAAAACGTGCATAAGTTTTTTCGAGGCATAAGAAAACCGGCTTTTACAGCCGGTTTTTTTATGGCTTCAGTCAGACCTTGTCGATATCTACATCCTTGGTTTCTTTCAGGCAGAACATGCCCACCACCAGGCTGATCCCCGTCACCAGCACCGGGTACCACAGCCCGTAGAAGATATCCCCGGTGTACACCACCAGTGCAAACGACACCGTGGGCAAGAACCCGCCGAACCAGCCATTGCCGATGTGGTAGGGCAGGGACATCGAGGTGTAGCGGATACGGGTGGGGAACAGCTCGACCATGACGGCTGCCAGTGGCCCATAGGTCATGGTCGCGATCAGGATCATCGCTACGATCAGCACCACTACCATCACCTGGTTGACCTGCGCCGGGTCCGCCTTCGCCGGGTAGCCAGCCTGCTCGATTGCCGTGCGCATGGCGGTTTCGTCAAAGCCATTGATGCTCTTGTCGCCAATGTTCACCACCACCTGGCTGCCGGCCACATTCACAGAGCTGTACGGCAGGCCCTGCTTGACCAGGAAGGTCTTTACCTTGTCGCAAGGGCTGTCGAAGCGCGCCTTGCCGACCGGGTCGAACTGGAAGGTGCAGCCTTGCGGGTCAGCGGTGACCACGATCGGCGCTTGGCGGCTGGCCATGTCGATCTGTGGGTTGGCGTAGTGGCTGAGGGCCTTGAACAGTGGGAAGTACAGGACGGTGGCCAGCAACAGGCCGAGCATCAGGATTGGTTTACGTCCGACACGATCGGACAGCCAACCGAAGAACACGAAGAATGGCGCACCGATCACCACGCTGATGATCAGCAGGGTATTGGCCTGTGCCGGGTCCATCTTGAGCATCTGGGTCATGAAGAACAGCACGTAGAACTGCGCCGTATAGAAGGTCACAGCCTGGCCGGCATTGATACTGAACAGCGCAGTGAGCACCACCTTGAGGTTGGGCCACGAGGTGAACGACTCACGGATCGGCGACTTGCTGATCTTGCCCTGGGCCTTCATTTTCACGAAGGCCGGCGACTCGTGCATGCTCATGCGGATCCACGTCGAAATCGCCAGCAGCACGATCGACAGCAGGAAGGGCAGGCGCCAGCCCCAGGTCTCGAACTGGTCGCCACTGATATAGCGGCTGCCCAGTACCACCAGCAATGACAACAGCAGGCCGAGGGTGGCGGTGGACTGGATGAAGCCAGTGTGGAAACCGCGCTTGCCGTGCGGCGCGTGTTCCGCCACATAGGTGGCCGCACCACCGTACTCACCACCCAGCGCCAGGCCCTGGAGCATGCGCAGGATCACCAGGATGATCGGCGCAGCAATGCCGATGCTGGCGTAGGTCGGCAGCAGGCCCACGGCAAAGGTCGACAGGCCCATCAGCACGATGGTCACCAGGAAGGTGTACTTGCGCCCGATCATGTCACCCAGGCGGCCGAACACCAGCGCGCCGAAGGGCCGCACCAGAAAGCCGGCGGCAAAGGCCATCAGGGCAAAGATGAAGGCGGTGGTGTCGTTCACCCCAGCAAAGAATTGTTTGCTGATGACCGCGGCCAGCGCGCCATAGAGAAAAAAGTCATACCACTCGAAAACCGTCCCGAGGGATGACGCGAAAATGATCTTGCGTTCTTCACGGCGGCTAGGGCTGGCCGCCGTCGTACCCTGCTCTTGGATGTAATCCGACATCGTTGCTGTCCTCGGCCCGCAGGCCACAGTGATTATTCTTGTTGTTCCACTGTCGGCAGCCTTCGACCGCAAGCTGCCGGTACTGCACGCACCCGGTCAGGGCGTCGGTAGCGCGTCTTCGTTGAGGTAGATTTGAGTAGCCGCTCCCTTGAGAATGAGTTGTGCCGCCTTCTCGGCGATCATCAGCGTGGGTGAACAGGTATTGCCGGAGGTGATCTGCGGCATGATCGAAGCATCCGCCACGCGCAGGCCAGGGATGCCGTGCACGCGCAGCTGGTTATCCACAACGTCGAGTGGGCCATTGCCCATGCGACAGGTACCCACTGGGTGGAAAATGGTCGTGCCGATCTTGCCGGCGGCTTCGAACAGGTCCTCTTCGCTCTGCAGCGCAGCGCCTGGCAGGTATTCCTGCGGGTCGAAGGCCGCAAGAGCAGGGGCCTGGACAATACGCCGGGTGAGGCGGATGGCCTCGGCGGCGACGCGCAGGTCTTGCGGGTCGCTCAGGTAGTTGGGGTCGATCGACGGTGCGCTGTTCATGTCCGCGCTGCGGATGTCGATACGCCCTCGGCTCACCGGGCGCAGGTTACACACCGACGCCGTGAAAGCCGGGAAGCGATGCAGCGGCTCACCGAAGCGCTCCAGCGACAGGGGTTGCACGTGATACTGCAAGTTGGCGGTGGCCTGCTCCGGGCTGGAGCGCACAAACGCGCCCAGTTGGCTCGGCGCCATGGCCAGCGGACCGCTACGGTCGTAGAGGTAGCGCAGGCCCATGCCCATTTTGCCCCACATACTGTTGGCCATCTGGTTGAGGGTGCGGGTGTTGCGGATCTGGTAGATCAGGCGCAATTGCAGGTGGTCCTGCAGGTTGCCGCCGACACCTGGCATGTCGTGGCGTACGCCTATGCCTAAGGTTTCCAGCAGTGGGCGCGGGCCGATACCGGAGCGCTGCAGGATGCCGGGCGAGCCCACGGCGCCAGCGCAAAGGATAATCTCGCGGCGCGCCGCGAACTCATGCCAGGCGCCTTGCCAAAACGCTTTCACGGCGCGGGCGCGGGTATTGTTCAGCAACACCTGGTCAACCTGCACACCCGTCAGCACCGTCAGGTTGTTGCGGTTATGCACAGGCCGCAGGAAAGCCTTGGATGCGTTCCAGCGCACACCACTGCGCTGGTTCACCTGAAAGTATCCACAGCCCAGGTTGTCACCCGTGTTGAAATCGTCGATCTTGCCGATACCGCTCTGTTCGGCAGCGTCGCGGAAGGCGTCGAGGATCGGCCAGCTGTAACGCTGGCGCTCTACCCGCCATTCGCCAGCGCCACCGTGATGCTCGCTGGCGCCGGCAAAGTGGTTTTCGCTGGCCTTGAACAGCGGCAGCACGTCATTCCAGGCCCAACCGTCGTTGCCTTGGGCGGCCCAGGCGTCGTAATCGGCGGCTTGGCCACGCATGTAGATCATGCCGTTGATCGAAGAACAGCCACCGAGCACCTTGCCCCGTGGATAACCCAGGCTGCGGCCACCCAGGCCGGCTTGCGCTTGCGTCTTGAAGCACCAGTCGGTGCGGGGGTTGCCGATGCAGTAGAGGTAACCGACGGGGATATGAATCCAGGGATAGTTATCGCGGCCGCCCGCTTCGAGCAGCAGCACGCGGCAGGAAGGGTCGGCAGACAAACGATTGGCCAGCAGGCACCCGGCGGGACCGGCACCGACGACCACGTAATCGAAGACAGAATCGGCTGATGGCATGTGCAACCTCGCGCCTGATTTTTATTCTTGTCGTCCCACATCTTATTGATTAATTTCGCTGAGGGAACACGTGATTTCGCGCAGCCGTTGTGCGTTTTAGCACAGCGACAAACAGGGAAAGGATGCATGTTCGACTGGAATGATCTGCGGTTTTTCCTCGAGTTGCAGCGCAGCGGCCGCCTGCTGAGCGCCGCCAAACGCCTCAACACCACCCACAGCACCGTCGCCCGGCACATCGAAAGCATCGAGAAGAGCCTGGGCACTGCCCTGTTCGTGCAACACGCCCAAGGCTACGAACTGACGCCCTCGGGCCAGGCATTGCTCAAGCACGCCGAAGCCATGGAGAACGTCGCGCTGCTCGCGCAGGAAGAAATCACCCAGGCCATCACGCCGCTTGGCAAAGTGCGACTGGGGGTGACCGAAGGCATCGGCATCATGTTCTTCACCCCGCGCATGAACCCGCTGTTCGAGCGTTACCCGGGCCTTGAGGTGGAACTGGTAGCAGTGCCTCGGTTTGTCAGCATCCTCAACCGCGAGGCGGAAATCAGCATTCACCTCGAGCGGCCCAACGCCGACCTGCTGATCACTCGCAAACTCACCGACTACCGCCTGGCGTTGTATGCCAGCCAGGCGTATCTCGACCGCGCGCCGCCCCTGCGCAACCGTGAAGACCTCGCCCGGCATAGCTGGATTGGTTACGTCGACGACCTGCTGTTCAGCCAGGAACTGCTGTTCCTCAACAGCTTCTGCCGGGCGCCCAGCGTGGCCTTTCGCAGCACCAGCGTGATCGCCCAGCAAACCGCTGCCCGTGCAGGGTTGGGCATCGCCGTGCTACCCAACTACATGGCCCGCCACGACCCGAGCCTGGTGCGCGTGCTACCCAGCGAAACCATCCAGCGCAGTTACTGGATCTGCACCCGCCGCGAGTTGCACAAGTCGGTGCGCCTGCGGGTGGTCTGGGACTACCTGCTCGCGCTGTGCGCGGCCGAGCAGGACGAGCTGCTAGCCGAGTAGTGCCTTGCCGGCCAGCAGCAGCGCAGCGCCAACGCCAACCACCGCGAACAGCTGCTGCAGGCGTGGCCCGGCCAGCTTGCTTGCCAATGGCCGCGCCAGCAGCAAACCGAGCACTGCGCCGACGGCAAACGGTGCACCGACCCGCCAGTGCATCACACCGGCCAGGCTGGCGCTGACCACGCTGCCGGTGGACACCAGTGCGATCACCGCCAGCGAGGTCGAGACGATGCTTTTCATGCGCAGGTTGGTGTAGCGGTTCAAGGCTGGGATGATCACGAAGCCGCCGCCCACACCCAGCAAGCCGGACAACAGCCCAGAAGCTGCGCCCGTCATGGCCAGTGCCCTTGCGCAGGGCAGCGTCCAACGCAGCCGGCCCTGCAACGGGTTGAGCACGCAGGGTTCGATAAAGCGGTGTGCGTCGTTGGTTTCGCCACGCAGCTCCCTGGCCGCCTTGCGCCAGATGCGTAGGCAGGCATATACCAGCACCCCGGCGAACACCAGCGCCAACGGTGTATCAGGCAAGCGGTGGGCGAGCATCAGGCCGAGTGGCGCTGCAGCGATGCCGATCAGGGCGATAAACACAGCCGCGCGATAACGCACCAGCCCTTGGCGCAAACCGAGTATCGCCCCGACAGCAGCAGCAAGGCCTACGGCAAGCAGCCCGATCGGCGCAGCTTCGACCATCGACAGGCCAAGGCCGAACACCAGCAGCGGCACCGCCAGGATGCCACCGCCTGCGCCGGTCAGCGCCAGCACCGCGCCGATGATCGCGCCCAACAAACCACCGAGCAATTCATGTTCGATCACTGCGTCGCCTCGGCTACCAGCGGCTGGGGCCGGGCCATCCACTCCCGCCCCTTGAGCATGCCTTGCCAGTACAGCGGTGGCAGCACCCGCGCCTTGAGCAGCCAGGCCAGGCGCGTGGGCTTGCGGCCATCGAGTAGCCAGCGAGGGAAACTCGGCGCGACTTTGCCACCGTAGGTGAATTCGGCGAGGACGATCTTGCCGCGCTCGACGGTCAGCGGGCAGGAGCCATAGCCATCGTACTGGGCGAGCGTAGGCAACCGACCCAGCGCCACCAGCACGTTGTTGGCCACCACCGGCGCTTGCTTGCGCGCGGCGGCGGCGGTCTTGGCATTACTGGTGCTGGCCACATCACCCAAGGCATGGATATTGGCGAATCGACGATGGCGCAGGGTATGCGGGTCCACATCGACCCAGCCGGCAGCATCGGCCAACAGGCTCTGGCGGATGAAGTCCGGGGCTACCTGCGGCGGTACCACGTGCAGCATGTCGAAGGCCTCGGTGCGGCTTTCGCTGCTGCCATCGGCCAGGGTACGCACGAACGTGGCGCGTTTGTTGCGGCCATCTACCGCCACAAGGCGCTGGCTGTAGTTGAGGTCGACGCCATACTTGTCGATGTAGGCCATCAGCGCAGGCACATAGTCGGGCACACCGAACAGCACGGCGCCGGCATTAAAGAAGCTGGCTTTAACATCGCCCAGCTGACCGTGGCGCAACCAATGGTCGCAGGACAGGTACAACGCC
This sequence comes from Pseudomonas sp. NPDC012596, assembly GCF_042902325.1. Classification (NCBI taxonomy): domain Bacteria; kingdom Pseudomonadati; phylum Pseudomonadota; class Gammaproteobacteria; order Pseudomonadales; family Pseudomonadaceae; genus Pseudomonas; species Pseudomonas sp. NPDC012596. The sequence continues at coordinate 113,664 of NZ_JBIBEB010000002.1, forward strand.
TTCTGCGGCGCACCCGCGCATTTGATCGGCATGGGCGGCTGGGTGAACAGTGCGCGGCCTTGCTTGAGGCTTTGCACCAGCTCCCAGGTATAAGGTGCAAGGTCGTAGCGGTAATTGGAGGTCACGCCATTACGGCCAAGGGTTTCGCTGAGCCCGTCGATGGCAGCCCAATCGAGCGTAAGGCCAGGGCAGACCACCAATTGTTCGTAACTGATGGAACGGCCGTCATCCAGCATGACCAACTGACGCAATGGGTCGAAACCTTGCACGCGCGCTTTGACCCAGTGCACCCCCCGGGGAATGCTCGAAGCCATGGTACGAGCAGTGCTCGGCGCGTCGAACACGCCAGCGCCGACCATGGTCCAGCCAGGTTGGTAGTAGTGCACGTCCGCGGGGTCGATCACTGCAATGTCCAGTGAGGGGTCGCGGTTGATGAGGCTGGAAGCCGTGGCGATTCCGGCAGCGCCGGCACCGACGATCACCACCTTGTGGTGGTCGGAAGTGGCAGGGGACAACAAGGCAGGCATGGCGGTAAATCCTGGAAATCTGGTTATGGGCAGGGCATTCAGAGCTTGTTCAGCGGAATCTTCAGGTAGCTCACACCGTTATCTTCAGGCTCAGGGAAATGACCGCTGCGCATGTTGACCTGTACCGACGGCAGAATCAGTACCGGCATCTCCAGGGTCTTGTCGCGGGCTTCACGCATGGTCACGAAGCTGTCCTCGTCGATACCCTGATGGATGTGGATATTGTTGGCGCGCTGCTCAGCCACAGTGGTGACGTACTGCATATCGCGCCCGCCTGGCAGGTAGTCGTGGCACATGAACAGCTTGGTCTGGTCCGGGAAGGCCAGCAGGCGCCGGATCGACTTGTACAAGGTACGCGCGTCGGCACCAGGGAAGTCGCAGCGCGCGGTGCCGTAGTCGGGCATGAACAGGGTGTCGCCCACGAACAGCGCCTGTTCCCCGGCATCTATTACCAGATAACTCATGCAGGCCGGTGTATGCCCTGGGGTATGCAGGGCACGTGCATGCAGGTTGCCGATGCGAAAGCCTTCCTCATCCATCAGCAACACATCGAACTGGCTGCCGTCACGGGCGAAGCCAGGCTCGGCGTTGAACAAGGCGCCGAAGGTCTTCTGTACCTTGATTATTTCGGCACCGATGGCGGTGTGGCCCCCGAGCTTTTCCTTGAGATAAGCCGCAGCCGAAAGGTGGTCGGCATGCACATGGGTTTCAAGCACCCACTGTACCTGGGCACCCAAGGCCTGTACCCGCTCGACAAGCCGATCGGCGGATGCAGTGCAGGTGCGGCCTGACTTGGGGTCGTAATCCAGCACGCTGTCGATCAACGCGCACTGGTTGGTTTCACGGTCCAGCACCAGGTAGCTGATGGTCGAGGTCGCCTCGTCGTAGAAAGCTTCCACGTGCAAGTTGTTGCCGATGATCATCTCGTTCTCCAAATAATCCACCGCGCCTTGTGCAGGCGTAGGCGGTGACAGGTGGTTTATCAAGATCCATGCCAGGAATTTGCCAGCGTCATGGCTAGTAATAACGGGCCTAAGTGGCGTGCGGCTGGCAGGCTGTCAGCCGAAGTGGCAGTCGACTGTCAGCCAATGGCAGTGTTTGGCAGTCCTTGTTACCCTGCGCCGGGTTATCCATCCGGTGCCGTCATGTCTGATTCCCATTCACTCATCCTAGCTCTGGTTTCCTACCTCGAACACGATGCGCTGCCTACCATCGTACTGGACACCGACTACAACATCCTCGCCGCCAATGCTGCCTATCGCCGGCAATTCGGCCGTGACGACCAGGCGCCGCTGGGTGAGAAATGCCACCGGGTTTCCCATCACTACGCCGTGCCTTGCGATCAGGCTGGCGAGCATTGCCCGATGCGCAAGGCCTGGGACAGTAAGCTGCCGGAGCGCGTACTGCACATTCACCACACCCCGCGCGGGCCCGAACATGTGGATGTGGAACTGCGGCCGATCCTGGATGAGCAGGGTAGGGTGGTGGCCTTTGTCGAGCGCCTGACCACAATCACGCTGGCCTCGGCACAGCCTCAGCAACAGGGCCTGGTCGGCCGTGCGCCGGCGTTCAAGGCCGCGCTGGGCAGCTTGCAACGGGCAGCACCCGCACAGATCCCGGTATTGCTCCAAGGCGAATCAGGCACCGGCAAAGAGCTGTTCGCCCGAGCGATCCATATGGGCAGCCCACGGGCCAATGGCCCCCTGGTAGTAGTGGACTGTACCGGCCTGACCGAGTCGCTGTTCGAGAGTGAATTGTTCGGCTACGAGAAGGGCGCCTTTACCGGTGCCCACCAACGCAAGGTCGGCCTTGCCGAAGCTGCCCATGGCGGTACGCTATTCCTCGACGAGATCGGCGAAGTGCCGCTGGCGATGCAGGTCAAATTGCTGCGTCTGATCGAGTCCGGCAGTTTCCGCCCGGTTGGTAGCACACGGACCGTGCATGCGGATTTCCGCCTGGTGTCAGCTACTCATAAACCGCTCAAGCAGATGGTGGCAGCAGGTACTTTCCGTGAAGACCTGTATTACCGCATCAGTGGTTTTCCGATCCGCTTGCCCGCGTTGCGCGAGCGGGTAGAGGACCTGCCACTGCTCGCGCAGAGCCTGTTGCAACGCATGGCTGGCAAACCCAGCGCAAGCCTGACAGCTGAGGCACTGCAGCAACTGTCACTGCATCCGTTCCCCGGCAACATTCGCGAACTGCGCAACATCCTGGAGCGGGCACGATTGTTTGCCGATGACGGGCTGATCCGGCCTGAGCACCTGCCGGAGGATATCAACCCTCAGCCAGCCGGGTTGAGCAGGGGGAACAACCTGAGTGACCTGGCCCATGCGCTGGCGCAGTTCCAAGGGCCACGCAGTGAATTGGCGCGCCACCTGGGCATGAGTGAACGCACCCTGTATCGGCGCTTGAAAGCCTTGGGGCTGAGCGCACCTTAGTTCTTTACCGGACCTTTACCTCTGGGCACGGATTACTCTGATCGAATCATGGTCTGACGTATCAACCGTACCAGGCGTCCCGATCAAACCGCCGGGCGTGAACTTGCAAGGATCGACATTCGATGAAAAAAACCATCTCCGTGCTCTGCGCCACGCTGATGCTCAGCGCACCACTGGCCAGCTTCGCTCAACCTGGCCCACCTCAGGGGCACGATGGCGGCCCATCGCACCAGGATCAGGGTCGCCCACATAAAGGGCAGCAGCAGGGGCATCCGCAGCCACAAGGCAAACCCGGCAACGGCCACGCTCAGGGCTACCGCAACCCCAACTACCGCCCGCAACCGGGTATGCCCATACCTCACCAGCAATGGCAACGCGGCCATGTTGTGGACCCGCACTACCGTGATGACCGCTACTGGGTAACTGACTGGCGCGCCCGTCACCTGTCGCCACCGCCGCGCGACCACCGCTGGTTGTACGTTAACGGCGACTACGTATTGGTGGCGATTGCGTCAGGGGTAATCGCGAACATTCTGACCGGCTATTGAAGCCTTGAAATCAGCAGCCAATAAAAAGCCCGCTTGCGCGGGCTTTTTATTGGCGGTCAATCTACCGAATCAGAAGTCCAGGTTCGATACCGACAGGGCGTTGCTCTCGATGAACTCGCGACGTGGCTCGACCGCATCACCCATCAGGGTGTTGAAGATCTGGTCCGCGGCGATCGCATCTTCGATGGTGACCTTGAGCATGCGGCGCACGGTTGGGTCCATCGTGGTTTCCCACAGCTGGTCCGGGTTCATCTCACCCAGCCCTTTGTATCGCTGAATGGTGTGACGCTTGGTGGTCTCGTTCATCAGCCAATCGAGGCCTTCCTTGAACTCGACAATCGCCTTGCGACGCTCACCGCGCTGCACGTAGGCACCTTCACCCAGCAGGCTAGCCAGCTTGGAGCCGATGTTGACCACAGTACGGTAGTCATTACTGCCGAAGAAGTCGCGGTTGAAGGTGATGTAGCTGGCCAGGCCGTGGGAGGTAATTTCCACTTCCGGCAGCCACACATTACGTTCCTTGTCTTCGCGCAGCGTGGCCTTGTACGCCAGGCCAGACTTCTGGCTGTTGTTAAGGCGCTCCTGCAGTTTAGCCAACCAGCTCTCCATGACAGCGTGGTCGCCCAGCTGCTCCAGGGTGACTTCCGGCAGGTAGATGAAGTGCTCGGTCAGCTCTTCCGGGTACAGGCGCGACAAACGCTTGAGCGTCTTCATCACGCTACGGAATTCGTTGACCAACGCTTCCAGTTGTACACCGGAAACGGCTGGCGCCGATTCGTCCAGGTGCAGGCTGGCATCTTCGAGGGCCGATTGGGTCATGTATTCTTCCATGGCCTCGTCGTCCTTGATGTACTGCTCCTGCTTGCCTTTCTTCACCTTGTACAGCGGTGGCTGCGCAATGTAGATGTAGCCACGCTCGACCAGCTCAGGCAGCTGACGGAAGAAGAAGGTCAGCAACAAGGTACGAATGTGCGAACCGTCAACGTCAGCATCGGTCATGATGATGATGTTGTGATAGCGCAGCTTGTCGATGTTGTACTCTTCGCGGCCGATGCCACAGCCCAGCGCAGTGATCAGCGTGCCCACTTCCTGGGACGAGATCATCTTGTCGAAACGCGCTTTCTCGACGTTGAGGATCTTGCCCTTCAGCGGCAGGATTGCCTGGGTACGACGGTTACGGCCTTGCTTGGCCGAACCACCTGCGGAGTCACCCTCCACCAGGTACAGTTCGGAAAGGGCAGGGTCCTTCTCCTGGCAGTCCGCCAGTTTGCCCGGCAGGCCAGCGATGTCCAGCGCACCTTTACGGCGCGTCATTTCACGAGCCTTGCGCGCTGCTTCACGGGCGCGGGCTGCGTCGATCATCTTGCCGACAACCGCTTTGGCTTCGTTCGGGTTTTCCAGCAGGAAGTCGGAGAAGTACTTGTTCATCTCCTGTTCCACGGCGGTTTTCACCTCCGAGGAGACCAGCTTGTCCTTGGTCTGCGAGCTGAACTTAGGGTCCGGTACCTTGACCGAAATAATCGCGGTCAGGCCTTCACGGGCATCGTCACCGGTGGTGGCGACCTTGTTTTTCTTCGCCAGGCCTTCCTGCTCGATGTAGCTGTTCAAGCTACGGGTCAGCGAGGAACGGAAACCGACCAGGTGAGTACCACCATCGCGCTGCGGGATGTTGTTGGTGAAGCACAGCAGGTTTTCGTTGAAGCTGTCGTTCCACTGCAGGGCGACTTCAACACCCACGCCATCGTCACGCTGCACGTTGAAGTGGAACACCTGGGAGTTGACCGGAGTCTTGTTGGTGTTCAGGTACTCAACGAACGCACGCAGGCCGCCTTCATATTTGAAGTACTCTTCCTTACCCGAGCGCTCGTCCTTCAGCAGGATACCCACGCCAGAGTTCAGGAACGACAGTTCACGAATCCGCTTGGCCAGGATGTCCCAACTGAAGTGAATGTTCTTGAAGGTTTCAGCTGACGGCTTGAAGTGGATGTGAGTACCGGTGGTTTCGCTTTCGCCCACAATGGCCATAGGCGCCTGTGGAACACCGTGTACGTAGGTCTGTTCCCAGATCTTGCCACTACGGCGAACGGTGAGTACCAGCTTCTCGGAAAGGGCGTTTACAACCGAAACACCTACACCGTGCAGACCGCCGGAAACCTTGTAGGAGTTGTCGTCGAACTTACCGCCAGCGTGCAGCACGGTCATGATGACCTCGGCTGCGGAAACGCCTTCTTCTTTATGCACGTCGACCGGAATGCCGCGACCGTTGTCGCGCACACTGATGGATTCATCCGTGTGGATGATGACGGTGATGTCATCGCAGTGCCCGGCGAGGGCTTCGTCGATCGAGTTGTCGACCACCTCGAAGACCATGTGGTGCAGGCCGCTACCGTCATCGGTGTCGCCAATGTACATGCCGGGACGCTTGCGCACGGCATCCAAACCTTTCAGCACCTTAATGCTGGAGGAGTCGTACGTTTGATTTTCGCTCATGCCTTCACTCCCGATGGTCGTGGGTCTGGGTGATACAGCCTTGTTCCACGTGGAACAAAGCAACTGGCGTTTCCGTCTGCCAGCCTTCCCTCAGTAATTCGTGATCTACACAGGTGATGAACACCTGGCAGCGTAATTCTTCAAGCAAGCGGCACAGCGCGCGGCGATGCAGATCGTCCAGTTCGGACGGCAAGTCATCCACCAGATAAATACAGTGTCCGCGGCGGGCCTGGCTAACGAGGTGACCTTGGGCAATGCGCAATGCACATACCACCAACTTTTGCTGACCACGCGACAAGATGTCGGCTGCGTTGTTGGCAGCCAGACGAAGACGTAGATCGGCACGTTGCGGACCGGCCTGGGTATGGCCCATCTGCTGATCGCGAAGAAGAGAAGAGGCGAGTACTTCGTTGAGTTCCCGGTCCTTGTCCCAGCCTCGGTAGTAGCTCAGGGTCAACCCGTCCAGCTCGACCAATTCGCTCAGGGTTTGCTCGAAGACGGGCTTCAAGGCCTTGATGTAGTTGCGACGGTATTCATCTATTTCGGCACTGGCGAGGCACAATTCCCGGTCCCAGGCCGCTTGCGAAGCTGGGTCAAGTGTACCATGCCGCAACCATGAGTTCCGCTGCCGCAGCGCCTTCTGCAGCCGTTGCCAGGCCGGCATAAAGCGGGGTTCCACGTGGAACACTCCCCAATCCAGAAACTGCCGCCGGATCTTCGGCGCACCTTCCAGTAAGCGGAAACTGTCTGGGTTGATCAGCTGTAGCGGCAAAAGCTCAGCCAGCTGAGCGGCGCTCTTGGCGTTCTGCCCGTCAATACGAATAGTGAAATCGCCTGCCCGCTCACGCGATACGCCCAGATTGGTAGTGCCACCTTCGGCCAACTGCACTTCGCCAAAAACGGTGCACGCCGCTTGCTCGTACTGAATTACAGGGTTCAGGCGAGTGCTGCGAAACGACCTGGCAAGCCCAAGCAAGTGAATCGCTTCAAGCACACTCGTCTTGCCGCTGCCGTTGGCGCCGTAGAGGATATTGATGCGCGGGGAGGGTGAGAGGGTCACCGGGTGCAGATTTCGCACCGCGGTGACCATGATACGTCTAAGGGACATTAGGCCTGCTACGTGTTACAGACGCATCGGCATGACAACGTAGGACGAGTCGTCATTGCCCGCTTCCTGCAGCAGCGCACTGCTGTTGGAGTCGGACAGAATCAGACGTACCTGTTCTGTAGTCATCACACCCAATACGTCCAGCAGGTAGCTGACGTTGAAGCCGATCTCGAGCGAGGTGCCTTCATAGTCCACGCTGATCTCTTCTTCTGCCTCTTCCTGCTCAGGGTTGTTGGCCTGAATCTTCAGCTGACCTGCAGCCAACTGCAGGCGGATACCGCGGTACTTCTCGTTAGACAAGATCGCGGTGCGGCTGAACGCTTCACGCAGCGCCTGACGGTCGCCGATCACCAGCTTGTCACCGCCCTTGGGCAGTACACGCTCGTAATCCGGGAACTTGCCGTCCACCAGTTTCGAGGTGAAGGTGAATTCGCCGGTGGTCGCACGGATGTGGTGCTGACCCAGGACGATGCTGACCATGCCTTCCGGGTCGGTCAGCAGGCGCGCCAGCTCAAGAATACCTTTACGCGGCACGATGACCTGGTGACGCTCATCCTGCTCGATGGCTGCGCTCATGGAGCACAGGGCGAGACGGTGACCATCAGTAGAGACTGCGCGCAGGGTATTACGGGATACCTCTAGCAGCATGCCGTTGAGGTAGTAACGCACGTCCTGTTGAGCCATGGCGAAACTGGTGCGCTCGATCAGGCGGCGCAGCTTGCTCTGCTCCAGGTTGCAGGTGAGCGAACCCGGGCCTTCTTCCACCGTCGGAAAGTCGTTGGCAGGCAGGGTCGACAGGGTGAAACGGCTACGGCCGGCCTTGACCAACAGCTTCTGCTCGTCGACCTTGATATCGATCAGAACGTCGTTCGGCAGGCTCTTGCAGATGTCCATCAGCTTGCGCGCCGGGACAGTGATTTCGCCGGGCTCTGCCGGCTCTTCCAGTTGCACGCGGCCTACCAGTTCGACTTCCAGGTCGGTACCGGTCAACGACAACTGCTGGCCTTGCACGACCAGCAGTACGTTGGACAGGACCGGCAAGGTCTGACGGCGCTCGACGACACCGGCGACCAGTTGCAGGGGTTTCAACAGGGCTTCGCGTTGAATGGTGAAATGCATGGTCTAGTCCCTTGCCTTCAATTAGCTGCGCTGACGGCCATCAGGTAGTCAGCGTGCGCAGCAGGTTCTTGTAGTCCTCGCGGATGTCCGCGTCGGATTCCTTCAGTTCGTTGATCTTGCGGCAGGCATGCAGCACGGTGGTGTGGTCACGGCCGCCAAACATGTCGCCGATCTCCGGCAGACTGTGGTTTGTCAGCTCCTTGGACAACGCCATGGCAACCTGACGCGGGCGCGCGACCGAGCGTGAACGGCGCTTGGACAACAGATCGGAGATCTTGATCTTGTAGTACTCAGCGACAGTGCGCTGAATGTTATCCACACTCACCAGTTTGTCTTGCAGCGCCAGCAAGTCCTTCAGCGATTCACGAATCAGCTCGATGGTGATGTCGCGGCCCATGAAGTGCGAGTGGGCGATAACCCGCTTCAATGCGCCTTCAAGCTCACGCACGTTGGAGCGAATACGCTGGGCGATGAAGAACGCCGCATCGTGCGGCAGCTCGACCTTTGCCTGGTCGGCCTTCTTCATCAGGATCGCCACGCGGGTTTCCAGCTCCGGCGGCTCCACGGCCACCGTCAACCCCCACCCGAAACGCGACTTCAGGCGCTCTTCCAGGCCTTCGATCTCTTTCGGATAGCGGTCGCTGGTAAGAATCACCTGCTGACCACCTTCAAGCAGCGCGTTGAAGGTGTGGAAAAACTCCTCCTGCGAGCGCTCCTTGCGGGCGAAGAACTGGATGTCATCGATCAGCAACGCATCGACCGAACGGTAGAAGCGTTTGAATTCATTGATCGCATTGAGCTGCAAGGCCTTGACCATGTCGGCGACGAAACGCTCGGAATGCAGGTAGACCACCTTGGCATTCGGGTTCTTCTTCAACAGGTGGTTACCCACAGCGTGCATCAGGTGCGTCTTGCCCAGGCCTACGCCGCCATACAAAAACAGCGGGTTGTAACCGTGCTTGGGGTTGTCGGCAACCTGCCAGGCAGCAGCGCGGGCCAGTTGGTTCGACTTACCTTCGACGAACGTTTCGAAGGTGAAGGTGCGGTTCAGGTAGCTGGTGTGCTTGAGCGCACCTTCTACCTGCACGTTGCGCTGTTCGGTGCGACCCGATGCGACGGGTGCCGGAGCGCTGTCGGCCATCGAGTCATAAGTGTCGCGCGAAGACGGCTCGGCCGGGTCGTTGGCCATCACTGGCTCGGCCACCGGCGACGACACTGGGCCAGCGACCGCCATGACGGGTGCGGCTGCAGGTTGCGCAGGATTCTGCGCAAGAGAAGCAGCTACCGCCGCGCTGACAGGTGCATTAGGTGCAGCGCGCGGGGCGGAGCTGCGACGGCTGCCTATTAACAAGGAAAGGGCAGGCGCAATGCCGGTCCCGTTCTCACCCAACAGTTCGAGCAGACGGCCGAGGTACTTTTCATTCACCCAATCGAGAACGAAACGGTTAGGCGCATACACGCGCAACTCGTCGCCTTCGGCTTCGACCTGTAGTGGACGGATCCAGGTGTTGAATTGCTGGGCAGGCAGTTCATCGCGCAGAAGCTCCACGCACTGCTGCCAAAGTTCCACTGACACGGATATCCCCTGAGTTTGAAAGCCGGATGAGGCAAAAACAAACCGCCATTGTACCGGTCGAGCGACCAGTTATCCACATGTGGAAACATTCAGAGTCATGACAAAACAGCCATTTAGCGACCAAAAAGGCACTTCTGCACTGTGAATAAGCTCTGTGGATAACCGTACCTGAGGGCTATGCACAACCCTGGGGTGAGCCCTGTTGATAACTCACCTGTGGATAATGACGCTTTTCATCCACAGGCTATGCTCAGCCGTGACACAAGCGCAGCACCGGTTGTGGACAACGTTTCAAAACTCTGTACAGCCCATGAGCCATGGCCTCTAGGGTTTTATCCACAGATACTTATCCACTTAAGATTTATAAGTTATTCAAAAAAGCTTTTTATATGTCTCTTCTTTTTTTTCATTTTGTCGTCCGTCTGCCTGCTCGGTCATGCTCCGCCCCGACGAACGTTGGAAGGGGTCAGCCACAGCACCATCCATAAGGAAAGGCTGGTTGGAAATTGACCTATTGGCTTGCTTTCTCTAGAATCGCCGATCTCTTAAAAAGGGGGCCATTCCGGCCCGTTGTCGACAAACCCAGGTAACAACGCCATGAAACGTACTTTCCAACCAAGCACCATCAAGCGCGCTCGCACCCACGGCTTCCGTGCCCGTATGGCAACCAAGAACGGCCGCGCTGTTCTGTCGCGTCGTCGTGCCAAAGGCCGTAAGCGTCTGGCCATTTGATTTTTCGGCACAGGTGGTGAGTCAGGACTTCAGTCGGGAAAAGCGACTGCTTACACCCCGGCACTTCAAAGCGGTCTTCGACTCCCCAACCGGCAAGGTTCCAGGGAAAAACCTGCTGATCCTTGCTCGCGAGAACGGTCTCGATCACCCACGCCTCGGCTTGGTGATCGGCAAGAAGAGCGTCAAGCTCGCTGTTCAACGCAATCGCCTCAAGCGCTTGATGCGCGATTCCTTCCGTCTGCACCAGCACATGCTGGCTGGCCTGGACATAGTGATCGTCGCGCGCAAGGGATTGGGTGAGATAGAAAACCCGGAATTGCACCAACACTTTGGCAAGCTCTGGAAACGCCTGGCGCGCAGCCGGCCCACTCCAGCGGCAGACGCCAATTCCGCAGGGGTAGACAGTCAAAATGCGTAAACTGGCCCTCGTTCCGATCCAGTTTTACCGTTACGCCATCAGTCCTCTGATGGCCAGCCACTGTCGTTTCTACCCCAGTTGCTCCTGTTATGCGTTAGAAGCCATTGAAACTCATGGCCTCTTGCGTGGCGGGTGGCTAACCGTTCGTCGCCTGGGGCGTTGTCATCCGTGGAACGACGGTGGTTTCGATCCCGTTCCCCCCGCGCCTTCCTCCCGAACTTCTTCGATAGCCGAGTAATCATGGATATTAAACGCACGATCCTGATCGCCGCCCTGGCAATCGTGTCCTACGTCATGGTCCTGAAGTGGAACGATGACTACGGCCAGGCTGCCCTGCCGACTCAGAATACTGCTGCCAGCACAGTTGCTCCGGGCCTGCCCGATGGCGTACCTGCCGCAAACAACGGCGCCAGCGCCGATGTACCGAGCGCCAACGGCGAGGCGAGCCCTGCCGAACTGGCACCCGTTGCACTCAGCAAGGATCTGATCCGGGTCAAGACCGATGTGCTGGAACTGGCTATCGACCCAGTCGGCGGTGACATCGTCCAGCTGAACCTGCCGAAGTACCCACGCCGTCAGGACCATCCGGACATTCCGTTCCAGCTGTTCGACAACGGTGGCGAGCGTGTGTACCTGGCCCAGAGCGGCCTGACCGGCGCCAATGGCCCGGATGCCCGTTCTACCGGCCGTCCGCTCTATGCAGCCGAGCAGAAGTCCTACCAGCTGGCCAACGGCCAGGAACAACTGGTAGTCGACCTGAAGTTCAGCGACAACGGCGTCAACTACATCAAGCGCTTCAGCTTCAAGCGCGGTGAGTACGACCTGAACGTCAGCTACCTGATCGACAACCAGAGCGGCCAGGCCTGGAGCGGCAACATGTTTGCCCAGCTCAAGCGTGACGCCAGCGGCGATCCATCTTCGAGCACTGCAACCGGTACTGCCACCTACCTGGGCGCTGCCCTGTGGACAGCCGGTGAGCCGTACAAGAAAGTGTCGATGAAGGACATCGACAAAGGTAGTTTGAAAGAAAATGTGTCCGGCGGCTGGGTTGCCTGGCTGCAGCACTACTTCGTGACTGCTTGGATCCCTGCCAAGTCCGACAACAACGTTGTTCAGACGCGCAAGGACAGCCAGGGCAACTACATCATCGGCTACACCGGCCCAACCATCAGCGTACCTGCTGGCGGCAAGGTCGAAACCAGCGCGATGCTGTACGCCGGTCCGAAAATTCAGTCCAAGCTCAAGGAGTTGTCCCCAGGCCTGGAACTGACCGTCGACTACGGCTTCCTGTGGTTCATCGCCCAGCCGATCTTCTGGCTGCTGCAACATATCCACAGCCTGTTGGGTAACTGGGGCTGGTCTATCATCGTCCTGACCATGCTTATCAAGGGCCTGTTCTTCCCGCTGTCGGCTGCCAGCTACCGCTCGATGGCGCGTATGCGTGCCGTTGCGCCGAAGCTTGCTGCGCTGAAGGAACGCTTCGGTGACGATCGCCAGAAGATGTCCCAGGCGATGATGGAGCTGTACAAAAAAGAGAAGATCAACCCGCTGGGTGGCTGCCTGCCGATCCTGGTTCAGATGCCAGTATTCCTGGCCCTGTACTGGGTACTGCTGGAAAGCGTAGAGATGCGCCAAGCCCCGTGGATGCTGTGGATCACCGACCTGTCGATCAAGGATCCGTTCTTCATCCTGCCGATCATCATGGGCGCCACCATGTTCATCCAGCAGCGCCTGAACCCGACGCCGCCGGATCCGATGCAGGCCAAGGTGATGAAAATGATGCCAATCATCTTCACCTTCTTCTTCCTGTGGTTCCCGGCTGGCCTGGTGCTGTACTGGGTTGTGAACAACTGCCTGTCGATTTCGCAGCAGTGGTACATCACCCGCCGTATCGAGGCAGCGACCAAAAAAGCTGCTGCTTGACGGGCTACTGCGCTAGCCTGTGAATAAAAACGCCCCCTCGGGGGCGTTTTTGCTATCTGTCGTTTTTGTCGTAGAGGCTTTCGAGCATGAACACTGTGCGTGAAACCATCGCTGCCATCGCTACTGCCCAAGGCCGCGGAGGCGTGGGCATCGTCAGGCTGTCCGGGCCACTGGCGGCCCAGGCTGGCCAGCTCATTACCGGCCGCACGCTGACGCCGCGCCACGCCCATTACGGCCCGTTCCGCGACCAGGAAGGGCTGGTGCTGGATGAGGGCATTGCGCTGTTCTTCCCTGGGCCGAACTCGTTCACCGGCGAAGACGTGCTCGAGTTGCAAGGGCACGGCGGCCCGGTGGTACTGGACATGCTACTGCAGCGTTGCGTACAGGTCGGCTGCCGGCTGGCGCGCCCCGGCGAGTTCAGCGAGCGGGCATTCCTCAACGACAAGCTCGACTTGGCCCAGGCCGAAGCCATCGCCGACCTGATCGAGGCCAGCTCCAGCCAGGCGGCGCGCAATGCCCTGCGCTCGCTCCAGGGCGAATTTTCCAAACGTGTGCACAGCCTTACCGAAGCGCTGATCGCGTTACGTATCTACGTCGAGGCGGCCATCGACTTCCCTGAGGAAGAAATCGACTTCCTCGCCGATGGCCATGTCCTGTCGATGCTCGATACCGTGCGCGCCGAGTTGTCCACAGTGCAGCGTGAAGCCGGGCAGGGTGCATTGCTGCGCGACGGCATGACAGTCGTGATTGCCGGCAGGCCCAATGCTGGCAAGTCGAGCTTGCTGAACACCCTCGCCGGGCGTGAGGCGGCTATCGTCACCGACATCGCCGGCACCACTCGGGACATTCTGCGTGAACATATCCACATCGACGGCATGCCGCTGCATGTGGTCGATACAGCGGGCTTGCGCGACACCGACGACCATGTGGAAAAGATTGGTGTAGAACGCGCGCTCAAGGCCATTGGAGAGGCCGATCGGGTGTTGTTGGTGGTTGACTCCACCGCGCCGGAAGCCAGCAACCCGTTTGCCCTGTGGCCTGAGTTTCTGGACCAGCGGCCCGAGCCGGGCAAGGTCACGCTGATACGTAACAAGGCTGATCTCAGTGGCGAGCAGGTGGGGCTTGAGCAGTGCGACGACGGCCACGTGACGATCACTTTGAGCGCCAAGGGCGACGACCAGGGGCTGCAGTTGCTGCGCGATCACCTGAAGGCGTGCATGGGCTATGAACAGACCGCCGAGAGCGGCTTCAGCGCCCGTCGCAGGCACCTGGATGCCCTGCAACAGGCCAGCACCCACCTGGAACACGGCCGTGCGCAATTGACGCTGGCCGGTGCTGGAGAGCTGCTGGCCGAGGACCTGCGTCAGGCACAACAAGCCCTTGCCGAGATCACTGGGGCGTTCAGTTCCGATGACCTGCTAGGGCGGATCTTCTCCAGTTTCTGCATCGGTAAATAGATTTTTTTCGCCAAACCATCCACAGCCGCTCCCTATGGAGCGGCTTTTTTTTGCCTGAAATTTGGGAAATACAGAGGCTTGAAGCGTACCTGGGCAAGAAAATTGCCAGCGACAACCGTAAATCGACGCTCAGGAGCCCTGTGGAAAACTCACCATAGGCTCAGTTGATAACCATGCTTTTTTTTTGAGGACAAAACCGCTTGTGGGTAAATAGGCATTTCATCCACAGGCTAAATCGGCTTATCCAGAGCCCTCAGGGCACTCCAGGCACAGGGTTTAATTTTGCTGTACACAGCGAGTATATTGGGCTACAGAACCTTATCCACAGAACAAGGCCTGCATAAGAATAAACATAAAAACAAAGCTTTTTAAATTTCTTCTCTGTGATTTCTGTTGTCTGCCACTCATCCACAGCCTGGTCAAAATTTGCCCATAAGGTTTCTTTAGAGGGGGTGAAGTCCCTATACTTGTCCGCTTACCTTCTCTATTCGCAAAAACAGGCACGAGGTGCGTGGTGGATTTCCCTTCCCGTTTTGAAGTGATCGTCATCGGCGGCGGCCATGCCGGTACCGAGGCTGCGCTTGCGTCTGCACGCATGGGTGTAAAAACCCTGCTGCTGACCCATAACGTGGAAACCCTCGGTCACATGAGCTGCAACCCCGCCATCGGTGGCATTGGCAAAAGCCATCTGGTCAAAGAGATCGATGCGCTCGGCGGTGCAATGGCACTGGCCACCGACAAGAGCGGCATCCAGTTCCGCGTCCTGAACAACCGCAAGGGGCCGGCCGTGCGCGCCACCCGTGCACAGGCAGACCGCGCCATCTACAAGGCTGTGGTACGCGAGATTCTGGAAAACCAGCCCAACCTGTGGATATTCCAGCAGTCCTGTGACGACCTGATCGTCGAGCAGGACCAGGTCAAAGGCGTGGTCACGCAGATGGGCCTGCGCTTTTTCGCCGACTCCGTCGTACTGACTACCGGCACTTTCCTCGGCGGCCTTATCCACATTGGCCTGCAGAACCATTCCGGTGGCCGTGCCGGCGATCCACCTTCGATTGCCCTGGCGCACCGCATGCGTGAACTGCCGCTGCGCGTCGGCCGCCTGAAAACCGGCACCCCACCGCGTATCGATGGGCGTTCGGTGGACTTTTCGGTCATGACCGAGCAACCGGGCGACACGCCGATCCCGGTCATGTCGTTCATGGGCAACGCGGCGATGCACCCGCGCCAAGTCAGCTGCTGGATCACCCACACCAACGCGCGCACCCACGAAATCATCGCCTCGAACCTCGACCGTTCGCCGATGTATTCCGGTGTAATCGAAGGCGTCGGCCCACGTTACTGCCCGTCGATCGAAGACAAGATCCATCGCTTTGCCGACAAGGAAAGCCACCAGGTGTTCATCGAGCCGGAAGGCCTGACCACCCACGAGCTTTACCCCAACGGGATTTCAACTTCGTTGCCGTTCGACGTGCAGCTGCAACTGGTTCGCTCGATCCGTGGCATGGAAAACGCCCACATCGTCCGCCCGGGCTATGCGATCGAGTACGACTACTTCGACCCGCGTGACCTCAAGTACAGCCTCGAGACCAAAGTCATCGGCGGCCTGTTCTTTGCGGGCCAGATCAACGGCACAACCGGTTACGAAGAAGCCGGCGCCCAGGGCCTGTTGGCCGGGACCAACGCCGCGTTACGCGCACAGGGCCGCGAAAGCTGGTGCCCGCGCCGTGACGAGGCGTACATCGGGGTACTGGTCGACGACCTGATCACCCTGGGTACCCAGGAGCCGTACCGCATGTTCACGTCGCGTGCCGAATACCGGCTGATCCTGCGTGAAGACAACGCCGACCTGCGCCTGACCGAGAAAGGCCGTGAGCTTGGCCTGATTGACGACGAGCGCTGGGCGGCGTTCTGCGCCAAGCGCGACGGCATCGAGCGCGAAGAACAACGCTTGAAGTCGACCTGGGTCCGCCCGAACACACCGCAAGGCCAGGCCGTTGTGGATAAGTTCGGTACCCCACTGAGCCACGAATACAGCCTGCTCAACCTGCTGGCGCGCCCGGAAATCGACTACGCCGGGCTGATCGAAGCCACCGGCGGTGAGGTGATCGATCCACAGGTTGCCGAACAGGTCGAGATCAAGACCAAGTACGCCGGTTACATCGACCGCCAGCAGGATGAGATCGCGCGCCTGCGGGCCAGCGAAGACACCCGCCTGCCTGTGGATATCGACTACACCACGATTTCCGGCCTGTCCAAGGAGATTCAGGGCAAGCTCGGCCAGACTCGCCCGGAAACCCTGGGCCAGGCTTCGCGTATCCCAGGCGTCACGCCTGCGGCGATTTCCCTGTTGCTGATTCATCTGAAAAAACGCGGCGCTGGCCGCGAATTGGAGCAAAGCGCTTGAGTTCCCTGGTCACCCTGCAACACGCTGAAGAGTTGTCCACAGGCGCGCGCCAGCTCGGTGTCGAGCTGAGCGCCGAACAACATGAACGTCTGCTTGGCTACCTGGCCTTGTTGATCAAGTGGAACAAAGCGTACAACCTGACCGCGGTGCGCGACCCGGACGAGATGGTTTCGCGCCATCTGCTCGACAGCCTCAGCGTCATGGAATTTATCCACAACGAGCGCGACAGCTGGCTGGATGTCGGCAGCGGTGGTGGCATGCCGGGTATTCCCTTGGCTATCCTGCACCCGCACAAACGCGTCACCGTGCTGGATGCCAATGGCAAGAAAACCCGTTTCCTCACCCAGGTGAAAATGGAGTTGAAGCTCGACAACCTCACAGTTATCCACAGCAGGGTCGAGGCCTTCCAGCCGCCACAGCCGTTCAGCGGCATCATCTCCCGCGCCTTCAGCAGCATGGAGAACTTCACCAACTGGACCCGCCACTTGGGCGACACCGGGACGCAATGGCTTGCAATGAAGGGGCTGCATCCTGCCGATGAACTGGTAGCATTGCCCGCAGACTTCACAGTGGAAAGCGAGCAGGCCCTGACCGTTCCAGGTTGCCAGGGCCAGCGCCATCTGCTGATACTGCGCCGCAAGGCATGACTGGGAACACACGCAACAATGGCTAAGGTATTCGCAATCGCGAACCAGAAAGGTGGTGTGGGTAAAACCACCACCTGTATCAATCTCGCTGCATCGCTGGCCGCGACCAAACGTCGTGTGCTGCTGATCGACCTCGATCCGCAGGGCAACGCCACCATGGGCAGCGGCGTGGACAAACATGAACTCGAGCACTCGGTCTACGACCTGCTGATCGGGGAATGCGACCTTGCCCAGGCCATGCACTACTCCGAGCACGGCGGCTTCCAGTTGTTGCCGGCTAACCGCGACCTGACTGCCGCGGAAGTGGTGCTGCTGGAAATGCAGGTCAAGGAGAGCCGCCTGCGCAATGCCCTGGCGCCGATCCGCGAGAACTACGACTACATCCTCATCGATTGCCCACCGTCGCTGTCGATGCTGACGCTCAACGCGCTGGTCGCTTCGGATGGGGTGATTATCCCAATGCAGTGCGAGTACTACGCACTGGAAGGTCTCAGCGACCTTGTGGATAACATCAAGCGCATTGCCGCTCGTCTGAATCCTCAGCTGAAGATCGAAGGCTTGTTGCGGACCATGTACGACCCGCGGCTGAGCCTGAACAACGATGTTTCGGCGCAGCTCAAGGAACACTTCGGCGAGCAGCTGTACGACACCGTCATTCCGCGCAACATCCGCCTGGCCGAGGCACCGAGCTTCGGCATGCCGGCGCTGGCGTACGACAAGCAATCGCGTGGCGCATTGGCCTACCTGGCCCTGGCCGGGGAACTGGTTCGCCGTCAACGCCGTCAATCACGCACTGCACAGACAACTTAAGGAATCCGCATGGCCGTTAAGAAACGGGGTCTCGGACGTGGGTTGGATGCACTGCTCAGTGGTCCGTCCGTCAGCGCGCTCGAAGAGCAGGCTGTGAAGATCGACCAGAAAGAACTGCAACACCTGCCGGTCGAGCTGATCCAGCGTGGCAAATACCAGCCGCGCCGGGACATGGATCCGCAAGCGCTGGAAGAGCTGGCGCACTCGATCCGCACCCATGGCGTGATGCAGCCGATCGTGGTGCGCCCGGTCGATGGCAACCGCTTCGAGATCATTGCCGGTGAGCGCCGCTGGCGCGCCACGCAGCAGGCCGGGCTGGACACCATTCCGGCAATGGTCCGTGAAGTGCCGGACGAAGCCGCTATCGCCATGGCCCTGATCGAGAACATCCAGCGCGAGGACCTCAACCCGCTGGAAGAGGCCCTGGCACTGCAGCGCCTGCAGCAGGAGTTCGAGTTGACCCAGCAGCAGGTAGCCGATGCCGTCGGCAAGTCGCGGGTTACCGTGGCCAACTTGCTGCGCCTGATTTCGCTGCCTGAAGCGATCAAGACGATGCTCGCCCACGGCGATCTGGAAATGGGCCACGCCCGTGCTTTGCTCGGCCTGGAAGAAGATCGGCAGGAAGAGGGGGCGCGTCATGTTGTCGCACGCGGCCTCACCGTGCGCCAAACCGAGGCACTGGTGCGCCAGTGGCTCAGCGGCAAACCTGATCCGGTAGAACCGAGCAAACCTGATCCGGATATCGAGCGCCTTGAACAGCGGCTCGCAGAGCGCCTGGGCTCCCCCGTGCAGATACGTCATGGGAACAAGGGAAAAGGCCAGTTGGTTATTCGATATAATTCGCTTGACGAGTTGCAGGGCGTCCTTGCTCACATCCGCTGAAACAATTCCCGTTGTAGCGCGCAGTCGGAAATCACTACCGAAGAGTTGAATAGGGGTTAATCCACCCCTATACTCTGCGCGCATTTTGTCGGCACAAATTATGCCAAGTCGATACTGACTTGTTGGTCGACTTCCGAGGAGCAGTTGTGATGGAAATCCGCACGCCAAACCGCCTGCCTTTCCATCGCTGGGCGGTTTTTCCGGTACTGTTGGCTCAATTTGTCGTACTGCTGCTGGCAACGTTGGTGTTGTGGCAGTGGAAAGGGGCGGTCAGTGGATATTCAGGTCTCTGCGGAGGTTTGATTGCCTGGCTACCCAACATGTATTTCGCCTGGAAGGCTTTTCGCTTTAGCGGAGCCCGGGCGGCACAAGCCATCGTCAAGTCGTTTTACGCAGGCGAGGCTGGCAAGATGATTTTGACGGCAGTGCTGTTCGCACTGACCTTCGCAGGAGTGAAGCCACTGGCGCCGTTAGCAGTATTCGGCGTCTTCGTGTTGACCCTTTTGGTCAGCTGGTTTGCGCCCCTGCTGATGAATAAAAGACTTTCGAGACCTTAGGGCGTTTGAGGCAACCATGGCAGCAGAAACCGCTTCGGGCTATATCCAGCACCACTTGCAGAACCTGACCTACGGTCAACTACCAGACGGCAGCTGGGGCTTCGCCCATTCGGCTGCAGAAGCCAAGGCAATGGGCTTCTGGGCGTTCCACCTGGACACCCTGGGTTGGTCCGTCGCGCTGGGTCTGATCTTCCTGTTCATCTTCCGCATGGCGGCGAAGAAGGCGACCTCCGGCCAACCTGGCGGTCTGCAGAACTTCGTCGAGGTGATGGTCGATTTCGTCAACGGCAGCGTGAAGGACTCCTTCCACGGCCGCAGCCCGGTGATTGCACCGCTGGCGCTGACCATCTTCGTCTGGGTATTCCTGATGAACGCCGTCGACCTGGTACCGGTCGACTGGATTCCTCAGCTGGCCATCCTGATCTCCGGTGACCCGCACATTCCGTTCCGCGCCGTGTCGACCACCGACCCGAACGCGACGCTGGCAATGGCCTTCAGCGTATTCGCCCTGATCATCTTCTACAGCATCAAGGTCAAGGGCCTGGGCGGCTTCATCGGTGAGCTGACCCTGCACCCGTTCGGCAGCAAGAACATCTTTGTGCAGATCCTGCTGATCCCGGTGAACTTCCTGCTGGAATTCGTCACCCTGATCGCCAAGCCGATCTCGCTGGCACTGCGTCTGTTCGGCAACATGTACGCCGGCGAGCTGGTGTTCATCCTGATCGCCGTGATGTTCGGCTCCGGCCTGCTGTGGCTGAGCGGCCTGGGTGTGGTGCTGCAGTGGGCGTGGGCTGTGTTCCACATCCTGATCATCACCCTGCAAGCTTTCATCTTCATGATGCTTACCATCGTCTACCTGTCGATGGCTCACGAAGATAACCATTAAGACCGCCTGGCGTGTCTGATAGCCTTCCCCGCTCGTTTGGGGGGAGGGCTTAAAAAGTCCGCAAGGGCAGCTGTTCCAAACGATTTGTTTTACCGCTTCAAACTAAAAACCTAACCAATACGACGTAAAAGTCGGGAGGAAAGATGGAAACTGTAGTTGGTCTGACCGCTATCGCTGTTGCTCTGCTGATCGGCCTGGGTGCTCTGGGTACCGCCATTGGTTTCGGCCTGCTGGGCGGCAAATTCCTGGAAGGTGCTGCTCGTCAGCCTGAGATGGTTCCGATGCTGCAGGTCAAAATGTTCATCGTTGCCGGTCTGCTCGACGCCGTAACCATGATCGGTGTTGGTATCGCTCTGTTCTTCACCTTCGCGAATCCGTTCGTTGGTCAGATCGCCGGCTAATCACTCGTATTCACGAGTTGATGGCTGTATGAATTAAGACCGAGCGAGGTGTTGGCGTGAACATTAATGCAACCCTGATTGGCCAATCCGTTGCTTTTCTGATTTTTGTACTCTTCTGCATGAAGTACGTATGGCCTCCGGTCATCACTGCTCTGCAAGAGCGCCAAAAGAAGATTGCCGACGGCTTGGACGCTGCCAACCGCGCAGCTCGCGACCTGGAGCTGGCCCAAGAAAAAGCGGGTCAGCAACTGCGTGAAGCTAAAGCACAGGCAGCCGAAATCATTGAGCAAAGCAAGAAACGCGCTGCTCAGCTTGTCGAGGAAGCCCGTGAACAGGCCCGCGTCGAAGCTGACCGTGTGAAGGCTCAGGCTCTGGCCGAGATCGAACAGGAACTGAACGGTGCTAAAGACGCCCTGCGTGCCCAAGTGGGTGCTCTGGCTGTCGGCGGTGCTGAAAAGATCCTTGGCGCCACAATCGATCAAAACGCGCATGCGGAGCTGGTTAACAAACTGGCCGCTGAAATTTAAGCGAGGGCGATCATGGCAGAACTGACCACGTTGGCCCGACCTTACGCTAAGGCTGCCTTTGAGCATGCCCAGGCCCATCAGCAACTGGCCAATTGGTCAGCCATGCTCGGCCTGGCTGCTGCGGTGTCGCAAGACGACACCATGCAGCGCCTGCTCAAGGCCCCGCGACTGACGAGCGCAGAAAAGGCCGCCACGTTCATTGACGTGTGCGGTGACAAGTTCAATGCACAGGCACAGAATTTCATTCATGTTGCCGCGGAAAACGACCGTCTCCTGCTTCTGCCGGAGATTGCCGCTCTGTTCGACCTGTACAAGGCCGAGCAAGAGAAATCCGTGGACGTGGAAGTCACCAGTGCCTTCGCGTTGAACCAAGAACAGCAAGACAAACTCGCCAAGGTTCTCAGTGCACGGTTAGGCCAGGAAGTGCGCCTGCACGCGTCGGAGGATGCCAGCCTGATTGGCGGCGTCGTCATCCGCGCTGGTGACCTGGTAATCGATGGCTCTGTTCGCGGCAAGATCGCGAAACTGGCCGAAGCATTGAAATCTTGAGTTTGAAGGGGCAGCAGAGCAATGCAGCAACTCAATCCTTCCGAAATTAGTGAAATCATCAAGGGCCGCATCGACAACCTCGATGTGAGCTCTCAAGCCCGTAACGAAGGTACCGTCGTTTCGGTTTCCGACGGTATCGTGCGGATCCACGGTCTGGCCGACGTCATGTACGGCGAAATGATCGAGTTCCCGGGCGGCGTCTACGGCATGGCCCTGAACCTGGAGCAAGACTCCGTAGGTGCAGTGATCCTGGGTGCCTATGACACCCTCGCCGAAGGCATGAGCGCCAAGTGCACCGGCCGCATCCTGGAAGTTCCGGTTGGTAAGGAACTGCTGGGTCGCGTCGTCGACGCGCTGGGTAACCCAATCGACGGCAAAGGCCCGCTGGGCAACACCGAGACCGATGCGGTCGAGAAAGTTGCTCCAGGCGTGATCTGGCGTAAGTCGGTAGACCAGCCTGTACAGACTGGCTACAAATCCGTCGACGCCATGATCCCTGTCGGCCGTGGTCAGCGTGAGCTGATCATCGGTGACCGTCAGATCGGCAAGACCGCCATGGCCATCGACGCCATCATCAACCAGAAAGACTCCGGTATTTTCTGTGTTTATGTAGCTGTCGGCCAGAAGCGTTCCACCGTTGCCAACATCGTTCGCAAGCTGGAAGAAAACGGCGCCCTGGCCAACACCATCGTGGTGGTTGCCAGTGCTTCGGAATCCGCCGCACTGCAATTCCTGGCGCCATACGCCGGTTGCACCATGGGCGAGTTCTTCCGCGACCGCGGTGAAGACGCACTGATCGTTTACGATGACCTGTCCAAGCAGGCCGTTGCTTACCGTCAGATCTCCCTGCTGCTGCGCCGTCCACCAGGACGTGAAGCGTACCCAGGCGACGTGTTCTATCTCCACTCCCGTCTGCTGGAGCGTGCATCGCGCGTTTCGGAAGAGTACGTCGAGAAGTTCACCAACGGTGCTGTAACTGGCAAAACCGGTTCCCTGACCGCTCTGCCGATCATCGAAACCCAAGCTGGCGACGTTTCCGCGTTCGTTCCGACCAACGTGATCTCGATCACCGACGGTCAGATCTTCCTGGAATCGGCCATGTTCAACTCGGGCATCCGCCCTGCAGTGAACGCCGGTGTTTCGGTATCCCGCGTAGGTGGTGCCGCTCAGACCAAGATCATCAAGAAGCTGTCCGGTGGTATTCGTACCGCTCTGGCTCAGTACCGTGAGCTGGCTGCATTCGCCCAGTTCGCTTCCGATCTGGACGAAGCGACCCGCAAGCAGCTGGAGCATGGTCAGCGCGTTACCGAGCTGATGAAGCAGAAGCAGTACGCGCCGATGTCCATCGCGGACATGGCTCTGTCGCTGTACGCCGCTGAGCGTGGCTTCCTGACTGACGTAGAAGTCTCCAAGATCGGCAGCTTCGAGCAAGCACTGATCGCCTTCTTCAACCGTGATCACGCTGAACTGATGGCGAAGATCAACGTGAAGGGTGACTTCAACGACGAAATCGACGCAGGCCTGAAAGCCGGCATCGAGAAGTTCAAGGCCACCCAGACCTGGTAAGCCGCAGCGGGGGCCCAGGCCCCCGCTTGCTAACCTGATAGGTGATACATGGCAGGCGCAAAAGAGATTCGCAGTAAGATTGCGAGCATCAAAAGCACGCAAAAAATTACCAGCGCCATGGAGAAAGTGGCGGTCAGCAAGATGCGCAAGGCACAAATGCGCATGGCTGCTAGCCGTCCTTACGCGGAGCGTATCCGCCAGGTGATCGGTCATCTGGCCAACGCCAACCCGGAATACCGCCACCCCTTCATGATCGAGCGCCCTGTAAAGCGCACCGGTTATATCGTGGTGAGCAGTGACCGTGGTCTGTGCGGTGGCTTGAACACCAACCTGTTCAAGGCCCTGGTCAAGGACATGAACGCAAACCGCGAACAGGGCGTGGAAATCGACCTGTGCGTGATCGGCAGCAAGGGTGCGACTTTCTTCCGCATCTTTGGCGGCAACGTCGTAGCAGCGATCAGCCACTTGGGCGAAGAGCCATCGATCAACGATCTGATCGGCTCCGTCAAAGTGATGCTGGACGCCTACCTGGACGGCCGTATCGATCGCCTCTCCGTGGTTTCGAACAAGTTCATCAATACCATGACCCAGAAGCCGACGGTCGAGCAATTGGTACCGTTGGTGGCAACCCCGGATCAGGATCTCAAGCATCACTGGGATTACCTGTACGAACCCGACGCAAAAGAGCTGCTGGACGGCTTGATGGTGCGTTACGTGGAGTCGCAGGTATACCAGGCGGTGGTCGAGAACAACGCTGCTGAACAAGCGGCCCGGATGATCGCCATGAAGAACGCCACAGACAACGCCGGTGATTTGATCAAAGAGCTTCAGCTGATCTACAACAAGGCGCGTCAGGCTGCGATCACCCAGGAGATCTCGGAAATCGTCGGCGGCGCTGCCGCGGTTTAACGGTTCAAATATTCAGAGGATCCAGCTATGAGTAGCGGACGTATCGTTCAAATCATCGGCGCCGTCATCGACGTGGAATTCCCACGTGACGTCGTGCCGAGTGTATACAACGCGCTGAAAGTACAAGGCGCGGAAACCACCCTCGAAGTTCAGCAGCAGCTGGGCGACGGCGTGGTTCGTACCATTGCGATGGGCTCGACCGAAGGCCTGAAGCGCGGTCTGGATGTCGTCGACACCGGTGCTGCCATTTCCGTTCCAGTTGGTAAGGCCACCCTCGGCCGTATCATGGACGTACTGGGCAACCCGATCGACGAAGCCGGCCCGATCGGTGAAGAAGAGCGTCGCGGTATCCACCAGCCAGCGCCTTCGTTCGCTGACCAGGCAGGCGGCAACGACCTGCTGGAAACCGGCATCAAGGTTATCGACCTGGTTTGCCCGTTCGCCAAGGGTGGTAAGGTTGGTCTGTTCGGTGGTGCCGGTGTCGGCAAGACCGTAAACATGATGGAACTGATCCGTAACATCGCCATGGAACACAGCGGTTACTCCGTGTTCGCTGGTGTGGGTGAGCGTACTCGTGAGGGTAACGACTTCTACCACGAGATGAAGGACTCCAACGTTCTCGACAAGGTAGCGCTGGTCTACGGTCAGATGAACGAGCCACCAGGAAACCGTCTGCGTGTAGCGCTGACCGGCCTGACCATGGCTGAGAAGTTCCGTGACGAAGGTAACGACGTTCTGCTGTTCGTCGACAACATCTATCGTTACACCCTGGCCGGTACTGAAGTATCCGCACTGCTGGGCCGTATGCCTTCGGCAGTAGGTTACCAGCCGACCCTGGCTGAAGAGATGGGCGTTCTGCAAGAGCGCATCACCTCCACCAAGGAAGGTTCGATCACCTCCGTACAGGCCGTATACGTACCTGCGGACGACTTGACCGACCCGTCGCCAGCGACCACCTTCGCCCACTTGGACGCCACCGTCGTTCTGTCCCGTGACATCGCCTCCCTGGGTATCTACCCAGCGGTCGATCCACTGGACTCGACTTCGCGCCAGCTGGACCCGAACGTGATCGGCAACGAGCACTACGACACCGCTCGTGGCGTTCAGTATGTTCTGCAGCGCTACAAAGAGCTGAAGGACATCATCGCGATCCTGGGTATGGACGAACTGTCCGAGACCGACAAGCAACTGGTAGCCCGCGCTCGTAAGATCCAGCGCTTCCTGTCGCAGCCGTTCTTCGTGGCCGAAGTCTTCACCGGTTCGCCAGGCAAGTACGTTTCCCTGAAAGACACCATCGCTGGCTTCAGCGGCATCCTCAAAGGTGACTACGACCACCTGCCAGAACAAGCGTTCTACATGGTCGGCAGCATCGACGAAGCGATCGAGAAAGCCAAGAAACTGTAATTCCTGCGCCCCGCAAGGGGCGCTATCAGGTTGAGGCAAGCAGATGGCTATGACAGTCCATTGCGATATCGTCAGCGCGGAAGGAGAGATTTTCTCCGGCCTGGTCGAGATGGTAGTTGCGCACGGTAACCTGGGTGATCTTGGTATCGCTCCAGGCCACGCGCCGCTGATCACCAATCTCAAGCCTGGTCCGATCACGCTGACCAAGCAGGGTGGCGCTCAAGAGGTGTTCTACATCTCTGGTGGTTTCCTCGAGGTTCAGCCGAACATGGTCAAGGTGCTTGCCGATACCGTGCAACGTGCTGCAGACCTGGATGAAGCGCAGGCTCAGGAAGCCCTCAAGGCTGCCGAGAACGCCCTGAATCTGAAAGGCGCGGACTTCGACTACGGCGCCGCCGCCGCACGTCTGGCCGAGGCCGCAGCCCAGCTGCGTACCGTCCAGCAAATGCGCAAAGGCAAGTAATCGGCTAACGGCTGATCACTTCTGTTGCGATTGAGTAAAAGGGTAGCCTCGGCTACCCTTTTTCTTTTTCCGAATTTCCCCCCCCGGTCATTTCACTGACCGCCCAGGATTGGTAGCCAGTCAATGTCACTCGATATCGTTATTCTCGCCGCCGGCCAAGGTACCCGCATGCGCTCGGCGCTGCCCAAGGTGCTGCACCCGGTCGCTGGCAATTCCATGCTCGGCCATGTTATCCACAGCGCCCGCCAGCTTCAGCCGCAGGGTATTCACGTGGTGATTGGCCACGGTGCTGAACAGGTCCGTGAGCGCCTGGCGGCCGACGACCTGAATTTCGTGCTGCAGGACAAGCAACTGGGTACTGGCCACGCTGTTGCGCAGGCACTGCCGGCCATTACAGCCGACACGGTGCTGGTGCTGTACGGGGATGTGCCGCTGATTGAAGTGGAAACCCTGCAACGCCTGCTGACCAAAGTCAGCGAACAGCAACTGGGCCTGCTCACCGTTACCCTGCAAGACCCGACTGGCTACGGGCGCATCGTGCGTGACGCCGACGGCAAGGTTACCGCGATCGTCGAGCACAAGGACGCCAGCGAAGCGCAGAAGGCGATCAAAGAAGGCAACACCGGTATTCTGGCCTTGCCCGCTGCACGCCTGGCCGACTGGATGGGCCGGTTGTCGAACAACAACGCCCAGGGCGAGTACTACCTCACCGACGTTATCGCCATGGCGGTGGCCGATGGCCTGGTGGTGGCCACTGAGCAGCCGCACGACCCGATGGAAGTTCAGGGCGCCAATGATCGTCGCCAGTTGTCCGAACTTGAGCGTCACTACCAGCTGCGCGAAGGCCGCCGCCTGATGGCCCAGGGTGTCACCCTGCGTGATCCGGCACGTTTCGACGTACGCGGCGAAGTGACCGTTGGTCGTGATGTGCTGATCGACATCAACGTGATCCTCGAAGGCAAGGTGGTCATCGAGGACGACGTGCAGATCGGCCCCAACTGCGTGATCAAGAACAGCACCTTGCGCAAGGGCGTGGTGGTCAAGGCCAACAGCCATATCGAAGGCGCCGTGATGGGCGAGGGCAGCGATGCCGGCCCGTTCGCTCGCCTGCGCCCCGGCAGCGTGCTCGACGCCAAGGCCCATGTGGGTAACTTTGTAGAACTCAAAAATGCCCACTTGGGCGAAGGCGCCAAGGCGGGTCACTTGAGCTACCTGGGCGATGCCGAAATCGGCGCACGCACCAACATCGGTGCTGGCACCATCACCTGCAACTACGATGGGGCTAACAAGTTCAAGACAGTCATGGGCGAGGACGTGTTCATCGGCTCAAACAACTCGCTGGTGGCGCCTGTGGATATCAAGGCCGGTGCTACCACTGCTGCGGGTTCCACCATCACTCAGGCGGTCGAACCTGGGCAGCTGGCTGTGGCGCGGGCGCGTCAGCGCAATATCGATGGCTGGAAGCGGCCGGAGAAGATCAAGAAGAGCTGATTACCCACAGCTCTTTCGATCGAAAGCCGACTTATGTGGATAAGTCGGCTTTTTTTGTGAGCGTGTTGCGGCTCCTGCACGGGCCAGCGGCGCTTGACGAATCGCGCATATTAGGTTTTGATTGCAATCATTATCTTTCGAATCGAAACTTAAACACCCATGTCGAAACGAAACACCCCCCAGCGCCGACACAACATCCTGGCCATGCTCAGCGAGCAGGGCGAGGTCAGTGTCGATGCGCTGGCCAAGCGCTTCGAGACGTCGGAAGTGACCATTCGTAAGGACCTTGCCGCCCTTGAGGCCAACGGACTGTTATTGCGTCGCTACGGCGGCGCGGTGCCGGTTCCGCAAGAAATGCTTGGCGAAACCGCACTGCCGGTCTCCGCCTACAAGAAGGCCATCGCCCGCGCCGCCGTGGGCCGTATTCGCGAACACGCGCGCATCATCATCGACAGCGGAAGCACCACTGCCGCCATGATTCCCGAACTCGGCCGCCAGCCCGGCCTGGTTGTGATGACCAATTCGTTAAACGTGGCCCGTGCCATCAGCGAACTTGAGCACGAGCCGGTGCTGTTGATGACGGGCGGTACGTGGGACCCGCACTCCGAGTCGTTTCAGGGCCAGGTCGCCGAGCAGGTACTGCGCTCGTACGATTTCGATCAGCTGTTCATCGGCGCTGACGGCATAGACCTGAACCGCGGCACCACCACCTTCAATGAACTGCTGGGCCTAAGCCGAGTCATGGCCGAGGTGGCCCGCGAAGTAATCGTGATGGTCGAGTCTGACAAGGTCGGGCGCAAGATCCCCAACCTTGAGCTGCCCTGGGGCAGTGTCAGCACCCTTATTACAGACGAGCGCCTGCCCGCAGCAGCGCGCGAACAGATTCAAGCCCGCGGCATCAACCTGATCTGCGCCGCGATCAGCCAGGAGCAATAAACATGTGTGGAATCGTTGGTGCCGTAGCTGAACGAAACATCACCGCCATCCTCATCGAAGGCCTTAAGCGCCTCGAGTACCGCGGGTACGACAGTGCTGGCCTGGCCGTATATACCCAAGAGGGTGAACTGCAGCGCCGCCGCCGCATCGGCAAGGTCGCCGAACTGGACGCTGCCAATGCAGCCGAGCCGTTGATCGGCCAGCTGGGCATTGCTCACACCCGCTGGGCTACACACGGCGCGCCTACCGAAGGCAATGCCCACCCCCATTTCTCGGGTAACGAAGTGGCGGTAGTGCACAACGGCATTATCGAAAACCACGAAGAGCTGCGTGAAGAACTCAAGGGCCTGGGTTATGTGTTCGCCTCCCAGACCGACACCGAGGTCATCGTCCACCTGATCCACCACACCCTCAAGACCATTCCCGACTTGGCTGACGCGCTCAAGGCCGCAGTCAAGCGCCTGCACGGTGCCTATGGCCTGGCGCTGATCAGCGTGAAGCAGCCTGACCGCCTGGTGGCCGCTCGCAGTGGTAGCCCGCTGGTGATTGGCCTTGGCCTCGGCGAGAACTTCCTGGCATCCGACCAGTTGGCGCTGCGCCAGGTTACCGACCGCTTCATGTACCTGGAGGAGGGCGATATCGCCGAGATCCGCCGTGATCAGGTGAAGATCTGGGATCAGGCAGGCAACCCAGTCCAGCGCGAAACCGTGCAGTATCACGAAGGTGCCGAAGCGGCTGACAAGGGCGAATATCGCCACTTCATGCTCAAAGAAATCCATGAGCAGCCGTCCGTGGTGCAGCGCACCCTGGAAGGCCGCCTGGGCAAGGACCATGTACTGGTGCAGGCCTTTGGCCCGCAGGCTGCCGAGCTGTTCGGCAAAGTGCGCAACGTGCAGATCGTGGCTTGCGGTACCAGCTACCACGCCGGCATGGTTGCCCGTTACTGGCTGGAAAGCCTGGCAGGCATCCCTTGCCAGGTCGAAGTGGCCAGCGAGTTCCGTTATCGCAAAGTGGTGGTGCAGCCTGACACCCTGTTCGTTTCTATCTCCCAATCCGGCGAGACTGCCGACACCCTGGCCGCCCTGCGCAATGCCAAGGAACTGGGCTTCCTGGGTAGCCTGGCGATCTGCAACGTGGGTATCAGCTCGCTGGTGCGCGAATCCGACCTGACCCTGCTGACCCTGGCCGGCCCGGAAATCGGCGTGGCCTCGACCAAGGCGTTCACCACACAGTTGGTATCCCTGATGCTGCTGACCCTGGCGCTGGGCCAGGTGCGCGGCACGCTGGAGGCCGGTGTGGAAGCAGAACTGGTCGAAGAGCTGCGTCGCCTGCCGGCGCGCCTGGGTGAGGCGCTGGCCATGGACCGCACCGTCGAGAAGGTTGCCGAGCTGTTCGCCGACAAGCACCACACCCTGTTCCTGGGCCGTGGCGCGCAGTACCCAGTAGCGATGGAAGGTGCGCTCAAGCTCAAAGAGATTTCCTACATCCACGCTGAAGCCTACCCAGCGGGTGAGCTCAAACATGGCCCATTGGCGCTTGTGGATAACGACATGCCGGTGGTGACCGTAGCGCCGAACAACGAACTGCTGGAAAAGCTCAAATCGAACCTGCAGGAAGTTCGCGCCCGTGGCGGTGAGCTGGTGGTGTTTGCCGACGAGCACGCCGGCATGAGCAACGGCGAAGGCACCCACGTGATCAAGGTGCCGCACATCGCTGACGCGTTGGCGCCGATCCTGTACACCATCCCGCTGCAGCTGCTGTCTTACTACGTGGCGGTGCTCAAGGGCACTGATGTGGATCAGCCACGTAACCTGGCGAAGTCGGTGACTGTGGAATAACCCACGGTAATTGATAGCTGGTAGTAGAACAAAACCCCCGAAAGGGGGTTTTGTTATTTCAGCCCCTTGAAACTCAGATCTGCATCGCCATCCCGTCCACGTTCATCGCCGCCTGGCGCAAGGCCTCGGAACGCGTCGGATGTGGGTGGCAAGTGAGGGCGATGTCCTCGGCCGAGGCCGAGAATTCCATGGCTACGCAGAACTCACCGATCATCTCGCTGACGCTTGGGCCTACCAGGTGCACGCCCAGGACTTCATCGGTATTGGCGTCGGCGATGACCTTGGCGAAGCCTTCGGTCTCGTGGTTGATCTTGGCCCGGCTGTTGGCGGTGAAGGGGAACTTGCCAACCTTGTAGGCACGGCCTTCGGCCTTGAGCTGCTCTTCGGTCTTGCCAACGCTGGCCAGTTCGGGGCGTGTGTAGATCACACCCGGGATCAGGTTGTAATTGACCTCATGGGGTTTACCGGCGATGCGTTCGATGCAGGCGACCGCTTCGTCTTCGGCCTTGTGCGCCAGCATCGGGCCGGAGGTTACGTCGCCGATCACCCAGACACCCGGCACCGAGGTGCGATGGTGCTCGTTGGTGAGCATGCCGCGTTTGTCGGTTTCCAGGCCGACGCTCTCCAGGTTGAGGCCTTTAGTGTAGGGCCGACGGCCGATGGCGACCAGCACGTAATCGGCCTGAAGGGTTTCAGCCGCACCGCCGGCAGCCGGTTCGAGGGTCAGGCTGACACTGTCCGCCGACGCTGTGGCCTGGGTCACTTTGCTGCCGAGCTTGAAGGCCATACCTTGCTTGGCCAGGGCCTTTTGCAGGGTCTTGGCGGTTTCCTCGTCGGTGCCCGGGCAGATGCGGTCGAGGTATTCGATGACGGTGACCTGGCTACCCAGGCGACGCCATACCGAACCCAGCTCCAGGCCGATGACGCCCGCGCCGATCACCACCAGGTGCTTGGGCACTTGAGGCAGCGCCAAGGCACCGGTGGAGTCGATGATGCGCTGGTTGTCGATGGTCACGCCCGGCAGGGGAGTGGGCTCGGACCCGGTAGCGATGACGATGTCCTTGGCCTGCAGCTCGGTTTCGCTGCCTTCCTCGGCCTTGACGATGACCTTGCCTACGCCGTCCAGGCGGCCCCAGCCCTTGATCCATTCCACCTTGTTCTTGCGGAACAGGTACTCGATGCCTTTGGTAAGGCCGCTAACGCTCTCGTCCTTCTGTTTCATCATCTGGGCGAGGTTCAGGGTTGGCTTCACTTCGATACCGAGGTGGGCGAACTCGGCGCCGCTGGCTGCCTCATAAAGCTCGGATGCATGCAGCAATGCCTTGGATGGCATGCAGCCAACGTTCAGGCAGGTGCCGCCGAGGGTAGAGCGGCCTTCCACACAGGCGACGCTCAGGCCCAATTGGCCGGCGCGAATGGCCGCGTTGTAGCCGCCAGGGCCGCCACCGATGATCACCACGTCATAGGATTTCACGAGTTTTTACTCCAGATGAAGAAGCGCAGAGGGGCACAAGGTTAAGCTGCGCGCGCTAAATTGTATACAATCTCGCATATCCATAAGATCAGATGGTTCTAGACCTTGGTCGCCGTTAGCGGAAACTTTGCACGGATGAACTACCCTCTTTCGGTGGTGTTCGAAATTTCATGCATCGAGCCCAGAAGGAGGGTCGTTCATGCTTGCGCAACTTCCGCCGGCACTGCAGA
The DNA here is from genome assembly GCF_042902325.1 of Pseudomonas sp. NPDC012596. Lineage (NCBI taxonomy): Bacteria > Pseudomonadati > Pseudomonadota > Gammaproteobacteria > Pseudomonadales > Pseudomonadaceae > Pseudomonas > Pseudomonas sp. NPDC012596. The sequence continues at coordinate 145,977 of NZ_JBIBEB010000002.1, forward strand.
GCCTGCATTTGCCACTTCGCCTCAAACTGTGGGACGGCAATCAGTTCGATCTGGGGCCTAGCCCTCAGGTGACCATTCTGGTCAAAGAGCCGCAGCTGATCAGCCAGCTGACCCACCCAAGCCTGGATGAGCTGGGCGCTGCTTTCGTGGAAGGCAAGCTGGAGCTGGAAGGCGATATCGGTGAAGCCATTCGCGTATGTGACGAGCTGAGTGTGGCCCTGCTGGCTGGCGAGGATGAGGACGAGGCGCCGCCACCGCGGCTGGCCCACGACAAGCGTACCGACGCCAAGTCCATTTCCTACCACTACGACGTTTCCAACGCGTTCTATCAACTCTGGCTCGACCAGGACATGGCGTATTCCTGCGCATATTTCCGTGAGCCGGACCACACCCTGGATCAAGCCCAGCAAGACAAGTTCGACCACCTCTGCCGCAAGTTGCGCCTGCAGGCGGGCGACTACCTGCTCGATGTGGGTTGTGGTTGGGGCGGGTTGTCGCGCTTTGCCGCGCGGGAATACGGTGCCAGGGTGTTTGGCATTACCTTGAGCAAGGAGCAACTCAAGCTTGGTCGGCAGCGGGTCAAGGATGAAGGTCTGGCCAAACAGGTTGACCTGCAAATCCTCGACTATCGCGACCTACCCCAGGATGGCCGGTTCGACAAAGTGGTGAGTGTCGGCATGTTCGAGCATGTCGGGCATGCCAACCTGGCGCTGTATTGCCAGAAGCTGTTTGGCGCCGTGCGTGAAGGTGGCCTGGTGATGAACCACGGCATCACCGCCAAGCATGTGGACGGCCGCCCGGTGGGGAGAGGGGCGGGTGAATTCATCGATCGCTATGTGTTCCCCAATGGCGAGCTGCCGCACTTGTCGATGATCAGTGCGAACATCTGCGAGGCAGGCCTGGAGGTCGTCGACGTCGAGAGCCTGCGCCTGCATTACGCCAAGACGTTGCACCACTGGAGTGAAAACCTGGAGAACCAGTTGCACAAGGCGGCGGCGCTGGTGCCTGAGAAAACCCTGCGCATCTGGCGTTTGTACCTGGCGGGCTGTGCCTATGCATTCCAGAAGGGCTGGATCAACCTGCACCAGATTCTGGCCGTGAAACCGTACGCAGACGGCCACCACGATCTGCCCTGGACCAGGGAAGACATTTACCGTTGAAACCAAACCGGGGCCGCAATAGCGGCCCCGGTCATGTCAGAGGATGGGCGAAATCAGCCGCGCGATCCGCATCCCCAGTTGCTGGATACGGTGGGTATCCCGGCTGTCCTCTGCAGTAATTTCCCTGGCCTGTTCGAAGTCATCGATCAACATCGCCTCGACCTCATCGGCAAACTGCCGGTCGACTGTCAGCAGCGTAATTTCGAAGTTGAGCCGGAACGATCGGTTGTCCAGGTTGGCACTGCCGATGGCGCTGACCTCGTCATCCACCAGCACCACCTTCTGATGCAGAAAGCCCGGCTGATAGCGGAACATGCGCACGCCTGCCCGCACCGCTTCGAACGCGAAGAGGCTGGAGGCCGCATAGACGATCCGGTGGTCCGGGCGTGACGGGATAAGGATGCGCACATCCACGCCGCGCAACACAGCCAGACGCAAGGCAGCGAACACGGCCTCGTCGGGGATGAAGTACGGGCTGGTAATCCATACTCGGCGGGTAGCGGAATGGATGGCTTCGATGAAGAACAGCGAACAGGTTTCCTGAGGGTCTGCCGGGCCACTGGCCAAGGCCTGGCAAAGGACACCATTGTCCGGGTAGGTATCGGGCAGGATCAGCGGTGGAAGCTGGCGCGTTGCCCAGTACCAGTCTTCGGCGAACGACTCTTGCAGGCAGGCCAGTACCGGCCCGCCTATCTGCACGTGGGTGTCACGCCAGGGCGAAAGGCGAGGGTGTTCACCCAGGTATTCATCACCGACGTTATGCCCCCCAATGAACCCGGCCACACCATCGACGACGACAATCTTACGGTGGTTACGGAAGTTGACCTGGAAGCGATTGAACCATCCGCGCCGGGTAGCGAAGGCGTGGATCTGCACACCGCCCTCGCGCAGCACCTGGCTGTAACTGGCGGGCAGGGCGTGGCTTCCGACCCGGTCATAGAGTACGAACACCTGCACACCTTCGGCAGCTTTGCGCAGCAACAGTTGCTGCAGTGCCTTGCCGAGGGTGTCGTCGTGGATGATGAAAAACTGCACCAGGACCACTTCCCGGGCCTGGCCGATGGCAGCGAAGATGGCATCGAACGTCGCCTTGCCATCGATCAGCAGCTTCACCTGATTGTTGGCCAGGCAAGGCATCCGTCCAAGTTTTGGCATGGCCCTTAACGCCGCATAACTCTCGGACTCGCGCGCAGTGAGCGCTTCCTCCACCCAGGGCCGCCAGTTGAGATTGGCCATGGCCACGTGCATCTCCTGGTTGGCCTGGCGCCTTGCCTGGATGTAAGCGTAAAAAGAGCGTGCGCCGAAAACCAGGTAAGGGATAAGGGTGAAGTAGGGGATGAAGATCAGCGACATCGCCCAGGCAATCGCGCCTTGGGCAGTACGCACGGTGAACACCGCATGCAGTGCAGCGATGATGCCTAGCAAGTGAATGACGCCGAGCACGTAGCCGAAGAAGTAAGGGCTGTGGTAATCCATACGCATCCTGCTTGCCGAATACACAGCGGATAACAGAACACGTTCCAGGCCCGCCTTGCAACCTGAAAGCGGATTTGGCGTCTAAGCCTGAGCCCGGCCACAGAGCCGGTTATTTCGAGGAGCGTTCGTCCATGAAGATTCGTCTGCCACTGTTGGCTCTGGCTGTAGGGCTGAGCAGCCCGCTGGTGCATGCGCAGATGCTGCAACCTGGCTTGTGGGAGCTGACCACCAGCAACATGCAGGTCGATGGCAAGCCACTGCCGGATATGCAGTTCATGCTCGGTCAGCTGAAGAACCTGCCGCCAGAACAACGGGCAATGATGGAAGGGGTGCTGGCCAAGCAGGGCGTTACTGTCGGCGGTAACGGCGTCCGCTCATGCCTCACCCCGGAGCAGGTGCAGACCAACGACATCCCTCTGCAAGACCCGAAGTCGGGTTGCACGCAGAAGATTACTGACCGCACGGGTAACGTCTGGAAGTTTCAATTCAGCTGCCCGAAGGCTCAGGGTAGCGGGCAGGCAACTTTCCTCAGCGACAAGGAATTCACTACCCAGGTTAACGGCACCTTCAATGCTTCGGGCGTCCAGCAGCAGGGCAGCATGAACACCCGTGCCGTTTGGTTGGGTAGCGACTGCGGGACAGTCAAACCGCGCACATGACCGTTCACCACTGCCATTGATTGCAGGCAACCGCGTCGTGGGCATGCAGGCTTTCTGCATGTTCCACACGCAGCTTGAACGCCGTGCACCAATCCAGCTGTCGCAGCGATACGTGCAGTCGCCGCGCGGCATCTTCACAGAACATCAAGTTCTGGCCGTTGGCCAAGGCGAACGCCTGTTCATCGGCTCGCTTGACAGCTGTCTGTACAGCGGTACCCAGGCTGGCTTCGATTGAGTCGATCAGCTGGGTGACAGGCAAGTTCTCCAGACTATCGCGCAAACGGGTGTGGACATCAGCAAAGCTTCGTTGGCTATGAGGTGTGGCAACGATGCCTTGGCTGCTGCCTAGCCACTCCAGAAGCACATCGCGGTCCACGTCCTGCTCGTCGAAATCTGCTTGGAATTGGTGTTGGATCAATTGCCTTGCGAGTGCTGCCGAGCAGGGGCAGGTGGATGAATAGGGCACGCGGACAAATAGTTCCACGTGGAACATTTCATTCTCGACCCGTGCCTCGACAGTTACCGGATAAGTTTTCCAGCCTGCCAATGGGCTGATCAACGCGCGCCGTTTCAGCAAGTGCTCAAAGGTCAGACGCAGATACGCCGCATCGGCCAGGCCTTGGTGACTGACCAGGAAATCTGTCAGCAAGCGACGGATTGCCAATGGGCTCAGAGGCTGGTGCTCCAACCGTTGCAATGAGATGTACAACCGAGACATGTGGATGCCGCGTGACGAGCCATCTACCAGGCTCACGCCGGCATCCGCGTGGGCTGCCACTGTGCGCCCATCAAATTGTATTGGCAGGGCTATCCCGCACATGCCGACCCAATCGAGTGGTGTTGCGTGCGGCTGTGTCTGTGCTGCGATATCAGGGAGCGTCAGGCTAGTCATGAGCAATACCAGGCATAAAAATGTGTGTCAGCGGCATCCGCCGACCAGGCTGCAATGCAGATTGAAACGTTGGCCAGTTGAACTTGAAACGCGGTTCAGCGTGGTCCAGCCCACCCGCCGGCTGTAGCCAACCCAGGCCTCGCCGTCACTGGCCAGGCCGGTAAAGAATGTCAGCGTGCCGTAGCGGCTATTGGTTTGCGCCCACAGCCGGCGAGTCGCGCTATCGAAGCCGCGCAGGTAGAAATGGCTGCCCTCAGTGCGCACGCTGTAATAGCTGCCGTCAGCAACCCTGCAGGCCAGCAGGGTTGCACTGCGCGTGCATAACGCGAGCCCATTGCTGTGTGGCATGGCCAGCAGCGGCGAAGATGCGGCGAGCAGCAGCAACGCGGCTGCACGTGACAGGCTCATTTCCATCTCCCGAGAAATCTTCCGACGAGTACGGCTTGGCGAAATTGTATTGTTACTTTATAACATTATGCAATGCATCGTTTCGAATGCGTCCGCCTGAAGAGGTTTCACCATGTCCAATCGCCTTCCTGTCACCGTGTTGTCCGGCTTTCTCGGCGCCGGCAAAAGCACCTTGCTCAACCATGTACTGCGTAATCGTGACAACCTGCGGGTCGCCGTCATCGTCAACGACATGAGTGAAATCAACATCGATGCCAGCGAGGTCCAGCGCAATGTCAGCCTCAACCGTGCTGAGGAGAAACTGGTCGAGATGAGCAACGGCTGCATCTGTTGCACCCTGCGCGAAGACCTGCTGGAAGAAGTCGCACGGCTGGCCGAGGAAGGCCGGTTCGATTACCTGCTGATCGAATCCACCGGCATCTCCGAGCCGTTACCTGTAGCCGAAACGTTTACCTTCCGCGACGAGCAGGGGCGCAGCCTGTCTGACATGGCGCGCCTGGACACCATGGTGACGGTGGTCGATGGCCTGAACTTCATGCGCGATTATCAGGCAGCCGACAGCCTGGCGAGCCGCGGTGAGACGTTGGGTGATGACGATGAGCGCTCCATCAGTGATCTGCTGATCGAACAGGTCGAGTTCGCCGATGTGCTGTTGCTGAGCAAGATCGACCTGATCAGCCAGCACGAGCGCGAGGAACTGCTGGCGATTTTGCGCAGCCTCAATGCCCGGGCGCAGATCGTGCCGATGGCCATGGGTGAGGTACCGCTGGCGCGGATTCTAGATACCGGCCTGTTCGATTTCGAGCTGGCCGCACAGGCGCCAGGCTGGCTGCAGGAATTGCGCGGGGAGCATGTGCCAGAGACCGAAGAGTACGGCATTGCTGCAACCACTTGGGAAGCCCGCAGGCCGTTTCACCCGCAGCGCTTCTTCGACTTTATCCACAGGGACTGGAGCAACGGGCGGCTGCTGCGTTCGAAAGGCTTCTTCTGGCTGGCCAGCAAATTCCAGGAGGCCGGCAGTTGGTCGCAAGCAGGCGGCATGATGCGACATGGATTGGCTGGGCGCTGGTGGCGATTCGTACCAAAGGAGCACTGGCCCCAGGATGAGCAGAGCACGGCGGATATCCTCAAACACTGGGCAGTAGAGAGCGGCGACTGCCGTCAGGAACTGGTCTTCATCGGGCAGAACATCGATTTTGCTAAGTTATCCACAGAGCTTGACGCCTGCTTGTTGAGTGATGAGGAGATGGAGGCAGGCCCGATGAGCTGGTTACGGCTGCAAGATCCGTTCGGGCCCTGGCATGCCGAGGAGGCCGCATGAAGCCTGCCTTGCGGCCTGTGGATATCCGCCAGAGCGTAGGGCACTCAACTCAGGTACTGACCGACATTTTTCAGGATGGCGTCAATTTGGCTGTCTGGCAGCGTCGCCTGCCAGCGCAGCTTGAAGACTTCGCTACGCTGGCCGTCAGCCTCGGCCAACCGCTGGCGGACCAGCGAGTAATCGATGTCAGTGAGCATGAGCCTGTGCTACTTCCCGATTTGCTGAGGGAGACAGCTGACCTGCATGGCTACGAGAGCTTCGTGGCAGACGTGCGCTGGCTGGTTTCGGCCTACACCTGCCTGCTGGGTGCCCGGCGCGTGGGGCTCCGACTACGGGTGCTGCAAGGTGCAATGTGCCCGCGATTCCATGTGGATAACGTGCCGGTGCGGCTGTTGACCACTTACGTGGGCCCGGGAAGCGAATGGCTGGAAGAAGGGGCGATCGAACGGGTCGGTTTACATCTCGCTGCAGCGCCTGTGGATAACATTAAAAGACTGCAACCTGGGGATGTTGCAGTGCTCAAGGGCGAGAAATGGCAGGGTAATGAAGGTGCAGGGCTGGTTCATCGCTCGCCGGCTAGCCAGGACAGGCGCCTGCTGCTCAGCCTTGACTGGCTGGCATGAAGGGGCATAGTTGGGGGAAATCCGCCCAGAAGTAGGCCCATGCTGCAGAACATCCCTACCCACGTCATCGCCGGCCCTCTGGGGGCTGGCAAGACCAGCGTCATTCGCCAGTTGATGGCTCAGCGCCCGGCCGGTGAGCGCTGGGCCGTACTGGTCAATGAATTCGGCCAGGTTGGCCTCGATGCGGCGCTTCTCAGCCGCGATGAAGACGGCATCGCCATCGCGGAAGTGGCAGGTGGTTGCCTGTGCTGCGTGAATGGCGCGCCGTTCCAGGTCGGCTTGGGCCGCCTGTTGCGCAATGCTCGACCGGATCGCTTGTTCATCGAGCCTTCGGGGCTGGGGCATCCCCTGCAGTTACTGAATCAGCTGAGGCAAGCTCCCTGGAAGGGTGTGCTGGCGGTTCAGCCGCTGGTAATGGTCGTGGATGCTCAAGCACTGATTCGGGGTGATCAGTTGCCCTGTGCACAACTAGAGGCGTTAAAAGCGACTTCACTGGTGATTTTCAACAAGAGCGAAGGTGTTGATGAAAATCATAGGTTGTTGATAAATAAGGAATTTGCCGAAATTGCTGGGTGTTGGACAGTGCAGGGGATGTTAGCAATTTCCAGCCTTCCACTTTCATCCACAGAGCGTTATTTGCCGTTTTTTGTGGATAACACCCGTGTGGATAGTCCATCCACAGGTTTGGCTACCCTGTGGACAGATCATCATCGGCCAATTTGTCACGCTCAGCAAGGTGACGGGGGCTGGAGCATCGGTTGGCGTTGGCATCCCAGTCAGCAGTTTTATCCACAGGCCTTGAGGACTTTCCTTGATGGGCTTCATTGGCGCCGGGCCAAGGGTGTTATCCACACCTCTGATGGTTGGCAGTCCTTCAACGGCCTCGACGGCGACCTGCCAGCCTGGCAGGCGAGTGACTGGCGCAAGGACACGCGCATCGAGCTGATCTTCGACCAGCCGCAACCTCAGCAAGCCCTGCAAGCCGCATTAGATGAATGCCGTGTGGCGTGATCAATTGCGCCAGCGATTGTGCTCCTGGCGCCACTGCTGCATCTCGATCACGTTGCCGCTGCGTGGCGGGGTATTGATTTCGAACGGGTAGGGTGCCAGTTCAATCTGCACGCTGTGGGCACCGAACTGGGTCACCGTACCTGGGTGGCGTTGTTCGCCGGTGACGGTGAATTCGAAGGCATACACACGGGCCAGGCGTTTTCTGCCGTTGGCGTCGCGGATGAACGCGATGCGCTTGAGCGCGACGGCATCGTCGAGCAACTCAAGGTCAAGCTTGGCGCAGTGCTGTTTGACCCGCTCCAGGGCTTTTTCGCGCAGCCCATGGTTGTGCCATAACCAAGCGCCTGCCGTGGCCACCAGCATCAGGACGAAGAGATTCTCCAGGGTCAACATTTGCATATGCTCCAAACAGGTCGATCCAGCTTAACTGCGTCCCTGGTCTGTCGTACAGGTGGCAATCGAGTTCATACTGCGCGACGCACAATCCTTGAAACAGCTTTGGAAAACGCTCGCATGAAACGTACCCCGCACCTGCTCGCCATTCAGTCCCACGTGGTGTTCGGCCACGCTGGCAACAGCGCCGCGGTGTTCCCCATGCAGCGGATCGGGGTCAATGTCTGGCCGCTCAATACCGTGCAGTTCTCCAATCACACTCAGTATGGCCAGTGGGCAGGAGAAGTGCTTGCTCCAGCGCAAATTCCTGCGCTGGTGGAAGGCATTTCCAACATCGGGGAATTGGGCCACTGCGATGCCGTGCTGTCTGGCTACTTGGGCAGCGCCGAACAGGGCCGGGCGATACTCGCGGGCGTGGCGCGGATCAAGGCGGTGAATCCGAAGGCACTGTACCTGTGCGACCCGGTCATGGGCCACGCGGAAAAGGGCTGCATCGTCCCGCAGGAGGTCAGCGAGTTCTTGCTGGAAGAGGCGGCGGCCCAGGCGGACATACTGTGCCCCAACCAGCTGGAGCTGGACAGTTTCTGCGGCCGGCGGGCGCAGTCGCTGGAAGATTGCGTCAGCATGGCCCGTGGGCTGCTGGAGCGCGGGCCACGGGTGGTGCTGGTCAAGCATCTGTCTTATCCGGGGCGTGCCGAAGACATGTTCGAGATGTTGCTAGTCACCCGAGACGAAAGCTGGCACCTGCGCCGCCCGCTGCTGGCATTCCCGCGCCAGCCGGTCGGGGTAGGCGACTTGACCTCAGGGCTGTTCCTCGCACGGGTACTACTGGGTGACAGCTGGGTGCAGGCGTTCGAGTACACCGCAGCGGCGGTGCATGAAGTACTGCTGGAGACCCAGGCCTGCACCCGCTACGAGTTGCAGCTGGTGCGGGCTCAAGACCGTATCGCCCATCCGCGCGTACGCTTCGAGGCGCAGCGCCTGGCGTTTTAAAGCGCGTCGGTCTTCAGGTCCTGGTAACGCTTTTCCAGCTCCTGGCGGATCTGCCGGCGCTGCTGGCCCTGTAGGAAACGGCGTTTTTCTTCACTTGAATGCGGTTGGCGCGGCGGTACTGCTACCGGGCGACGGTTGTCGTCGACCGCAACCATGGTGAAGAAGCAGCTGTTGGAATGGCGCACCGAGCGCTCTCGGATGTTCTCGGTCACTACCTTGATGCCCACCTCCATGGAGGTATTGCCGGTGTAGTTGACCGAGGCCAGGAACGTCACAAGCTCGCCGACATGCACTGGCTCGCGGAAGATCACCTGGTCGACCGACAACGTGACCACATAGCTGCCGGCATAACGGCTGGCGCAGGCGTAGGCCACTTCATCGAGGTACTTGAGCAGGGTGCCGCCATGTACGTTGCCAGAAAAGTTGGCCATGTCCGGGGTCATCAGGACGGTCATGCTCAGCTGGGCGTTTCCAGGTTCCATAGTGTGCTCACGGTGAGGTTGCGCTGAATCGGGGTGGGTATCTGCTGACACTTCTGTTTCCCCTCTTGAAGTTTTGCCTTCCTGGTACGGGACGTTGGCTGACGGTCCGTCGTCACGCCGATCATGCCATCAGGGGCCGTTAACCGGCCGATCTGTTTCTACATATTGCACCGGCATTTTGCGGCGGGGTGCGATGTTAACCTGAGTACGCCCATGCATCATGGGCCTTCCTGCATCCAATACAGTATGTACTTGCTGCTCGCTCGGGTTTGCCTAGGCAGAGGAGCGGTCTGCCCGGGCATCGAGAAAGGAGTATCGCGCCATGCATGCCATCAGCTTCATCCAGGATCTGGCAGTGATCATGCTGGTCGCCGGGGTGGTGACGATTCTCTTTCATCGGCTCAAGCAGCCAGTGGTGCTGGGTTATATCGTCGCCGGCTTCATCATTGGCCCGCATACCCCACCGTTTGGCCTGATCCACGACGAAGACACGATCAAGACCCTGGCAGAGCTGGGGGTGATTTTCCTGATGTTCTGCCTGGGGCTGGAGTTCAGCCTGCGCAAGCTGTTCAAGGTGGGGGCCACAGCGTTTATTGCAGCGTTCCTCGAAATCGTGCTGATGATCTGGATCGGTTTCGAGATTGGCCGCTGGTTCGGCTGGAACACCATGGATTCGCTGTTCCTCGGGGCGATCCTGGCGATTTCCTCGACCACCATCATCGTCAAAGCGCTCAACGACCTGAAGATGAAAAACGAGCGCTTTGCCCAGCTGATCTTCGGCGTGCTGATCGTCGAGGACATCCTCGGCATCGGGATCATCGCCCTGCTTTCAGGCATCGCGGTCAGTGGCTCGGTCAGTTCCGGCGAGGTGTTCTCCACAGTCGGTAAACTGTCGCTGTTCATGATAGTAGCGTTGGTCATCGGCATTTTGCTGGTGCCGCGGCTGCTCGCCTACGTGGCGAAATTCGAGAGCAACGAAATGTTGCTGATCACCGTGTTGGGGCTGTGCTTTGGCTTCTGCCTGCTGGTGGTAAAACTCGAGTACAGCATGGTGCTGGGCGCCTTCCTGATCGGTGCGATCATGGCTGAGTCGCGCCAGTTGCTGAAAATCGAACGGTTGATCGAACCGGTGCGCGACCTGTTTAGCGCCATCTTCTTCGTCGCCATCGGCTTGATGATCGACCCCCAGGTACTGCTCGACTACGCCTGGCCGATCGTGGTCATCACCCTGGCCGTGGTACTGGGCAAGATGCTGTCTTGCGGCATGGGCGCGTTCATTGCTGGCAATGACGGGCGTACCTCGCTGCGCGTAGGCATGGGGCTGTCACAGATTGGCGAATTTTCATTCATCATTGCGGCCCTGGGCATGACGCTGCAAGTGACCAGCGACTTCCTCTACCCGGTCGCCGTGGCGGTTTCGGCTATCACTACCTTGTTAACGCCGTACCTGATCCGTGCGGCCGACCCGTTGTCGATAAAGCTCGGCAAGGTTATGCCAAGCCGGCTATCGCGCGTGCTTTCACTGTATGGCGAGTGGTTACGCAGCATTCAGCCCCAAGGTGAGAGCGCGATGCTGGCGGCGATGATCCGTCGCATCCTGCTGCAGGTTGGGGTGAACCTGGCCCTGGTGATCGCAATCTTCTTCAGCGGTGGGTATTTTGCCGGGCGTATCGGCACGTGGCTCAGTGAGTGGGTCAGCGATGTCAGCCAGCAAAAGGCGATGATCTGGGGTGCAGCGCTGCTGCTGTCTCTGCCGTTCCTGATTGCGGCTTACCGCAAGCTCAAAGCGCTTTCCATGTTGCTGGCCGAGATGGGCGTGAAGCCTGAAATGGCCGGCCGCCATACCCAGCGCGTGCGCCGTGTGGTGGCAGAGGTGATTCCGCTGCTGTCGCTGCTGGTGATCTTCCTGCTGCTGTCTGCATTGTCGGCGAGCATCCTGCCGACCAACGAACTGCTACTTATCATCGCGGTAGTGGCGGCGGTGGTGGTGGCGGTGCTCTGGCGCTGGTTCATCCGCGTGCATTCACGCATGCAGATCGCCTTGCTGGAAACCCTCGAGAACAGCCGCGAGAATTCGCACTGAGGGCAGCCCTGTGCGCGAGATTTCGCCGTCGGCCGAGGGGATGAAACGGTAGCGATGTCGCCAGGCGCAGAAAGCCTGGCGATCTTGCGGTCACAGATGGCTACGGGCCGTCACTTACCGCGGCTGGCGTTGAATCAGCTTTCGAGCCAGACGTCACGCGCCCAGTGCCAGACCGATTCCCAGCTTTCTTCGGTGACGATTTCTTCTTCAGCGGACCAGAGCACCACGGTGCCGTCTTCTTCCACGCAGTAGTAATCATCACCGTCCTGGCAGATCGGTATCAGTTCGCGCGGAACGCCTGCATCCCAGGCACTGGCCGCGACTTCAGGCAGATAGGTATGCGACTGTGGGTCGGTGACGGTCACCGGCTCCAGCGAGCCGTACACCACGTCGCTGACGGTCAGCAGAAACTCTTTGAACACGAATGGAATGTTGATGAACAGCTGTTCCTCGACCTCGACCAGCTGGTCTTCATCGGGAAGCTCCAGGGGTACCGGTACCGGCTCATTGGCTTCACGGAGTTGTTCGATCACTTCTTCCACGGTTCGTATCCTCTTACCTTGATGACAACGCTGCGCGTTATACCCTAGTAGGCCGGTCTGGCAAAAGCAAAAACCCCGGGGCAGGCCCGGGGTTTTTTGTGCAACGTGCGTCGGTTAGCCGTTTTGGCGGATACCGGCAACCAGCCAAGGCTGGTTCTCGCCCTGGGCACGAACCATGTGCCAGCTTTCGCTGAAGGCTTCGCCCTGGTCGAAGCGCGAGGTCTTCGACACGCCACGGAAGGTCAGGGTGGCGTCGGTACGGTCGGCGCGATCGTCCACGCCATCCAATTGCACTTCGAGGTTGTCGATGTACGTGGCCTGGAAGCCATCACCCAGGTCAGCGCGCTCACGCTTGAGGAACTCAAGCATCTGCGGTGTCACGAACTCGGCAATCTTGTCCATCTCGTTGGCATCCCAGTGCTGCTGCAGCGACTGGAAGTGGCTTTGGGCCGCGGCCAGGAAGCTCTGCTCGTTGAACCAGGCCGGGGCGTTGATTACCGGCGCAGCTGCAGCGGCGGGTGCGGCCGAACCACCGAAGATCGACGGCTGGGCAGGCTGGCCGTGCGCTTCACGCTGGAACGGCGCGTGGCCCGGAGCGGCCATTTGCGGCTGCTGCTGACGACGTCGCGCGGCGATGAAGCGGAACACCAGGAAGGCGATCAAGGCGACGATCAGGAAGTCCATGATCTGCAAGCCTTCGAAGCCGTCACCCATGAACATGGATGCCAGCAGGCCACCAGCGGCGAGGCCGGCGAGTGGGCCCAGCCAGCGCGAAGCACCGCTGGCGGCGGCCGGAGCGCGGCCCGGAGCGGTCGGCGCGGCGGCAGGCGTGGTTGGCGTAGCCTGGCGAGTCTGGTGAATAGGCGCGGAGCCCGAGCTCTTGCCGCCGCCGAAGCGCTTGGCGTTGGCGTCCAGGCTCAGCGTCAGGCCGACGCAGAGCGCCAGTGCGATGCTAAGAAAACGTTGCATAAATGGGATATCCCCTGTTGTGGATTGCACGCGCGTCATGTTGCACAGGTTCCCCGGCACATGACCAGCGACATAATGTTTCGAGCTTTTGCCTGAATGTTACAAGCAGCCAGGTCCGGCCTGTCGCGGGGCTGCCCGCGGACAGGGCCGGTGCGGCTTCAGATGGCCTCGAGCTTGGCATACCCCAGCATCAGCCACTTGCTGCCTTCGGCGAAGTTCACCTGCACCCGCGCCTGGGCACCGGAACCTTCGAAGTTGAGGATCACGCCTTCGCCAAAGACCGAATGCTGTACCCGCTGGCCGAGGTTGAACGAGGTCTGCGGAATATTGGCATTGGCGAACAGGCTGCTGGCGCCTGTGGCCTTGGCGCCGCCGAACGGGCGGCTGACGCTGTTGGAAAGGCGCACTTCCTGAACCAGGCCCGCCGGTATTTCCCGTACGAAGCGTGACACCTTGTTGTAGGTCTCACTGCCATACAGGCGGCGCGTTTCGGCATAAGTCATGAACAGCTGGCGCATGGCGCGGGTAATACCCACATACGCCAGGCGGCGTTCCTCTTCAAGACGGCCGGGCTCTTCCAGGCTCATCTTGTGCGGGAACAGGCCTTCTTCCATGCCCACCAGGAACACATAGGGGAATTCCAGGCCCTTGGCGCTGTGCAGTGTCATCAGCTGGATGCTGTCTTCGTGCTCGTCAGCCTGTGCTTCACCGGCTTCCAGCGAGGCATGGCCGAGGAACGCCGACAGCGGCGAGAGGTCACCGTCATCGTCGCTGGTTTCGAAGTTGCGCGCGGCGCTGACCAGTTCCTCAAGGTTTTCTACCCGTGCCTGGCCCTTTTCACCCTTTTCTTCCTGGTGATAGATGATCAGGCCAGACTGCTCGATGACCGTCTGGGTCATGGTGTGCAGCGGCATGTCTGCGACTTTGCCCGACAGATTCTCGATCAGTTCGATGAACGCGCCCAGCGCACTGGCGGCACGGCCTTTGAGGGCTTTGGCGGCGAGTAGTTGGCACATGGCCCCCCACATCGACAGCTGGCTGTGGCGGGCGTGCTCGCGAATGGCTTCGACGGTCTTCTCGCCAATGCCGCGCGGCGGCACATTGATTACGCGCTCCAGGGCCGCGTCGTTGCCACGGCCTTCCAGCAGGCGCAGGTAGGCCATGGCGTTCTTGATTTCGGCACGCTCGAAGAAGCGCTGGCCGCCATAGATGCGGTAGGGGATGCGTTCGCGCAGCAGGGCCTCTTCCAGCACCCGCGACTGGGCGTTGGAGCGGTACAGGATGGCGATTTCGTTGCGTGAGCTGCCTTGCTTGATCAGGCTCTCGATGGTCTCGACCACGTAGCGCGCTTCGTCGTGCTCGTTATAAGCCGCATACAGGGTGAGCGGCTCGCCTTCGCCCAGGTCAGTCCACAGTTCTTTGCCCAGGCGCCCGCTGTTATTGGCGATCAAGGCGTTGGCCGCCTTGAGGATGCCACTGGTGGAGCGGTAGTTCTGCTCCAGGCGGATCATTTCGGCGTCGGGGAAGTCGGCCGTGTACTGGTGAATGTTCTCAATCTTGGCGCCGCGCCAGCCGTAGATCGACTGGTCGTCGTCGCCAACGGCCATCAGGCTGCCGCCGCCGCTGCCAGCCAGCAGGCGCAGCCAGGCGTACTGCACGGCGTTGGTGTCCTGGAACTCGTCCACCAGCAGGTGACGGAAGCGCCGCTGGTAGTGCTCGAGCAGGCCTGGGTTGTCGCGCCACAGGTCGAGGGCGCGCAGCAGCAGTTCGGAAAAGTCGATGACCCCGGCGCGTTCGCAGGCCTGCTCGTAGGCCTCATAGATGCCGCGCATGGTGCCCAGGAACAGGTCGCCGCTGGCCTGGATATGCTGCGGGCGCAGGCCTTCGTCCTTCTGCCCGTTGATGAACCACTGGGCCTGGCGTGCCGGCCAGCGCTGCTCGTCGAGGCCAAGCTCGCGGATCACCCGCTTGACCAGCCGCTGCTGGTCATCGCTGTCCAGAATCTGGAAGTTCTGCACCAGCCGCGCTTCCTGCCAATGTGCCCGCAACAGCCGGTGCGCCAGGCCGTGGAAGGTGCCCACCCACATGCCGGCAGGGTTGATGCCCAACAGTTGCTCGATACGCTGGCGCATCTCGGCGGCGGCCTTGTTGGTGAAGGTCACCGACAGGATCGAGTGCGGCGAGGCCTGCTCGACCTGGATGAGCCAGGCGATGCGGTGCACCAGCACGCGGGTTTTACCGGAGCCGGCGCCAGCAAGCACCAGTTGACGCCCGAGCGTGGCCGCGACGGCCTGGCGTTGGGCATCGTTGAGGGAATTCAGCAGGAGGGAGAGGTCATCTGTGTGCATCCGGCCATTCTAGGGGCAGGCCGGTTAAGGGGCAAACGCCTACTGTATAAATGTTCACCTTCATGGGGTGTCGCTCATCGGGTTCTGGCTGCAGCACAATGCCAAACCGCTCTCAGCGATCTGGCACTGTCAGGCTCAGTCGATGGCTACACGGTGCCCGATCTCGACCATTTGCGGCCCGTCGGCCTGGATGATTTCCAGCCTTTTCCACGAGCTTGCACGTTCGCGCCGGTAAAATACCGGTTTCTCGGTAAGAACCTGAAGGTTCATTCCCCCCTTGTCCTCCAGCTTAAGCTGAAGCACTTCCCAGCCACCTCTGTGACGTATCTTGGGTTCTACCAGAACAGGCTCTACCCCCGGGTGGGCAACGGTCACCGTTCCCTGAACTTCAAAGCAAGTCGGTTGACCTGGAACTTCAAGGTTATACGCATACAGATTTTCGATTTTGCTCATGATGGATCCCTTGGCAGTTGAGTTTACGCCCAGAGGCGCAATGCGACTTTCTCTGCTGCACGGGAGCATTGGGATGGGGACGGCTTTCTTCTGTGCCAACGTTTGCCGCCACCTTCATGCTTAGGTGAAATCGGCAATGGCTTCAGCTGTGCCAGGTTCTGCCCTGGTGTGCCAGCAGGCTGTTGGCTTGATCCGGGCCTGTGCTACCTGCGGCATAGGGGCGAGGTGCTTGAAAATGATCCTCCCAGCCCTGGATGATCGGGTCTATCCAGGCCCATGCGGCTTCAACTTCGTCGCGCCGCATGAACAGGGTAGAGTCCCCCTCCAGTACATCCAGCAGCAAGCGCTCGTAGGCCTCCCAGCGACGGGTCTGGCCGAAGACTTGCGCCAGGTTGAGGTCGAGGTCGACCGGCTCCAGGCGCATGCCCTTGCCCGGGCTCTTGGTCATCATGCGCAGGCTGATGCGCTCGTCCGGCTGCAACTGGATCAGTAGCTGGTTGACCTGGCCACCGCTGAACAGCTCATGCGGCACGGGCTTGAACTGAATGACGATCTGCGACGAACGACGCGCCATGCGTTTGCCAGTGCGCAGGTAGAAAGGCACGCCGGCCCAGCGCCAGTTGTCGATGTGGGCGTGCACGGCGACGAAGGTTTCGGTGTCGCTGTCGTTGTCCACGTCTTTCTCGAAGTAATAGGCAGGCACTTCCTGGCCGCCGATTCGCCCCGCACCGTATTGGCCGCGCACGGTCTTGTCCTGCACATCTTGGCCTGTGATCGGCTTGAGGGCACGCAGGATCTTCACCTTCTCGTCGCGCACCGCCTCGGCTTCGAACTGCGCGGGCGGCTCCATGGCCACCAGGCATAGCAGCTGCAGCAAGTGGTTCTGCAGCATGTCGCGTGTTGCTCCAGCGCGGTCGTAGTAGCCGCCACGGTTCTCCACACCGAGAGTTTCGCAGACGCTGATCTGTACATGATCGACCTGCCCGTTGCGCCACACCGGTTCAAGCAGCGCATTGGCGAAGCGCAGGGCCATGAGGTTCTGTACCGTCTCCTTGCCCAGGTAGTGGTCGATCCGAAATACCTGGGATTCGTCGAATACCGCGCCGATCGCTTCGTTGATGGCGGTGGCCGACTCCAGCGAATGGCCGATCGGTTTTTCAAGCACGATGCGCGCTTCGTGGTCCGCGAGCCCGGCCACGCGCAGGTTATTGGCAATCGGCACGAACAGGTTGGGCGCGGTGGCCAGGTAATAAATGCGCGCCAGCCCACCAGGTTCGCCGAGGTAGCGCGCCAGCCGGCCGAAATCGGCGCTCTGCGCAGCATCCATGGCGAAGTAGTCCAGGCGCGCGCAAAAGCGTTGCCATACGTCTTCGTCGAAGTCGTTTCGGGCGATCTGCGCCCGGCAGTGGCGTTCTGCGAGCCTAAGGTATTCGTTGCGCGTTATGTTGCGCCGGGCCAGGGCAATGACGCGCACGGCGGGGTTCAGACGCGTCTCGCGGTACAGGTGATAGAGCGCTGGTAGCAGTTTATGCAGGGCCAGATCGCCGGTGCCGCCGAACACCAGAATGTCGCAAGGAATCGTCAAACCGCCACTCTCCACATTCGTTTAACTGGGCGGGTTGGCGTCCATGTAGTATAACTACAAGAAAGCTACATCCCGGCCAGCCGATCATAACCGAGTCCAGCCTGTGAATCTGTTGCAACATATCGCCCAATCGCGCCACCTGCTGCGCAAATCGGAATTGAAAGTGGCAGACCATGTGCTGCTAGACCCGGCTGCCGTCATGCACAGCTCGATGGCCGACCTGGCGCACAACGTGGGCATCAGCGAGCCGACCATCGTGCGCTTCTGCCGGGCGATTGGCTGTTCGGGCTTTCAGGACCTCAAGCTCAAGCTGGCGCAGAGCCTGGCCGCTGGCGCCAGTTTCGGTCAGTTTGCGATCCATGAAGACGACTCGGTTGCCGACTACAGCCTGAAGATTTTCGACACCACCCTGCACACCCTGATGGAAGTGCGAGAGCACCTCGACCCGCAGGCGTTGCAGCGCGCGGTGAGTGCCATGGCACAGGCGCAGCGTGTAGAGTTTTATGGTTTCGGTGCATCCGGCGCGGTAGCGGCTGACGCTCAGCACAAGTTCTTCCGGCTGCTACTGAGTGCTGCGGCCTATTCCGACCCGCACATGCAGGCGATGTCGGCGGTCACGCTCAAACCGGGTGACGTGGCGGTGTGCATTTCTCAGTCCGGCCGATCCAAGGATTTGCTGATTACTGCCAACCTGGTGCGTGAGAGCGGCGCCAACCTGATCACCTTGTGCCCGAGCCAAACCCCATTGGCGGAGCTGTCTACCGTCAACCTGGCGATCGATGTACACGAGGACACCGAAATCTACACCCCGTTGACCTCGCGTATCGCCCACCTGGTGGTGATCGACGTGCTGGCCATGGGCGTGGCCATGGCCCGAGGGCCGAGCCTGGTCAATCACCTGAAGAGCGTCAAGCGCAGCTTGCGCAGCCTGCGGTTGTCACCTAAGTCGATCAAGGCGATGGACGACTGATAGAGGGTGTATAGGCAGAAGCTGCAAATTTCACCGATTTGTCACCATTTCTCAGCAAAACGGTAAACCATTGAAGCCAGTCTGAAGCTCCTCGCACTCGATCAGGGAGACAGGCATGGCTCGTGATTTCGATGGCTCGTACCTACCCAACGCCAAGGCTCGCAAACAGCAGGAAAGGGATCAGCGCCGCATGGAGTACCGCCGCGCGATTGAAAGCTATTGCGACCAGCGACAACTGCTCCGCGACTTGGCGGACTACCCAGAGCTGCAAGAGCTCACGGTGTGGCAGGCTTCAGCAGCGGCTTCCCCGAAAAACGTTCAACAAGCGCGCTGATCAGCGCACGCTCGCTGCGGATGAACGCCAGGAACGCCAAGGCCACCGGCGACTGCCGCTTGGCCTTGGCCTGCACCACGCACCAGCTGCGATACAGGGGCAATTCCTCCACCGGCAATTCCCTGAGCACCCCTGCAGCCAATTCCATATTGACGGCATGGCGGGTCAACAGGGCAATGCCCAGGCCTGCGATCACGCATTCGCGCTGGGCATCTGCCGAGGCCACTTCAAGCGTCTGGGTGAAGTGCACGCGCTTGTCCTTGAAGTACTCCTCGCAGGCCTTGCGTGTACCCGAACCCTGTTCACGGACCAGCAAGGTATGAGGCTCCAGGTCTTGCAGGCGCAGTTGCTCAAGCTTGCACAGGGCATGGTCCGGCGGCGCCACGGCGACGATCGGGTTGTTCAGAAACGGCAGAAACTCCAGGCCCATGTCCTGCGGCACCATCGACATGATGATCAAGTCGTCGCGGTTATCGGAAAGGCGCCGGATCGCCTGAGCGCGGTTGACCACCGTGAGGGTCAGGTTGACCTCCGGGTGGCGCTGCTTGAAGGCGGCGAACAGGTGCGGCACGAAGTACTTGGCGCTGGATTCGATCGCCAGTTTAAGCTGCCCTTGCAGTGAGCCCTGCATGTCCGACAGCTGCATGTCGAGGCTTTCCAGGCGCCCGAAAATATCCCGGCTGGCGCGTTGCAGCGCCTCGGCGGCCTCGGTCAGGTAGAGTTTTTTGCCGACATACTCAAACAACGGCTGCCCAACCAGCTCCTCCAGCTGGCGGATCTGTAGACTAACGGCGGGCTGCGTCAGCGCCATCTCTTCCGCTGCACGGCTATACGAGCGTAAATCACACACTTCGTTAAAGATCTGCAATTGACGCAAAGTCATACGCATCAATGACTTACGCATTTTACACCCGCTCCGGCAAAACCTTGTTACCCAACTATAAGCTTTTGCTAATACAGCCCCTAACAAATATTGATTTTTGTTTATCGACCTACAGCGCTAGGGTGAATACGCGACTGGCCAGCGACGTCTGGTCACGCGCCGACCGGTAGAACCGGCTCGACTGTTCCTACGGCTTTGGGAAGACTCCAGTGATAAAAAAAATCCTGATCGCCAACCGGGGTGAAATCGCAGTGCGGATCGTGCGTGCCTGCGCTGAGATGGGCATTCGCTCTGTCGCGATCTATTCCGACGCCGACCGTCACGCCTTGCACGTCAAGCGCGCCGACGAGGCCTACAGCATTGGTGCCGAGCCGCTGGCCGGCTACCTGAACCCGCGCAAGCTGGTAAACCTTGCTGTCGAAACCGGCTGTGATGCCCTGCACCCGGGCTATGGTTTCCTGTCGGAAAACGCCGAACTGGCAGAGATCTGCGCCGAGCGCGGGATCAAGTTCATCGGCCCGGCAGCCGAGGTCATTCGCCGCATGGGCGACAAGACCGAAGCGCGCCGCACCATGATCCAGGCCGGGGTGCCCGTGACCCCTGGTACCGAAGGCAACGTTGCCGACATCCACGAAGCCCTGAGTGAAGGCGAGCGCATCGGCTACCCGGTGATGCTCAAGGCCACCTCGGGCGGCGGCGGGCGTGGTATTCGCCGATGCAACAGCCGGGAAGAACTGGAGCAAAACTTCCCCCGGGTTATTTCCGAGGCCACCAAAGCCTTCGGTTCGGCGGAAGTGTTCCTGGAAAAGTGCATCGTCAACCCAAAGCACATCGAAGCGCAGATCCTCGGTGACAGCTTCGGCAACGTGGTGCATCTGTTCGAGCGCGACTGCTCGATCCAGCGCCGTAACCAGAAGCTCATCGAAATTGCCCCGAGCCCGCAGCTCACCCCCGAACAGCGCGCCTACATCGGCGACCTGGCGGTGCGTGCGGCCAAGGCGGTGAACTACGAGAACGCCGGTACCGTGGAGTTCCTGCTCGCCGAGGGCGAGGTGTACTTCATGGAGATGAACACCCGCGTGCAGGTGGAACACACCATCACCGAAGAAATCACCGGTATCGACATTGTCCGTGAGCAGATCCGCATCGCCTCGGGCCTGCCGCTGTCGGTCAAGCAGGAAGACATCCAACACCGCGGCTTCGCGTTGCAGTTCCGCATCAACGCCGAAGACCCGAAGAACAACTTCCTGCCCAGCTTCGGCAAGATCACCCGTTACTACGCCCCCGGCGGCCCGGGCGTGCGCACCGACACAGCCATCTACACCGGCTACACCATTCCGCCGTTCTACGACTCCATGTGCCTGAAACTGGTGGTTTGGGCGTTGACCTGGGAAGAAGCCATGGACCGCGGCCTGCGGGCCCTGGATGACATGCGCGTGCAAGGGGTGAAGACCACCGCCGCGTACTACCAGGAGATCCTGCGCAATCCAGAATTCCGTAGCGGCCAGTTCAACACCAGCTTCGTCGAAAGCCACCCTGAACTGACCAACTACTCGATCAAGCGCAAACCCGAAGAGCTGGCCCTGGCCATCGCCGCCGCCATCGCCGCCCACGCAGGCCTGTGAGGAATCCAATAATGTCCAAGAAAATCCACGTAACCGACACGATCCTGCGCGACGCCCACCAGTCCCTGCTGGCCACCCGCATGCGTACCGAAGATATGCTGCCGATCTGCGACAAGCTCGACAAGGTCGGCTACTGGTCGCTCGAAGTGTGGGGCGGCGCAACCTTCGACGCCTGCGTGCGCTTCCTCAAGGAAGACCCGTGGGAGCGACTGCGCAAGCTGCGCAACGCCTTGCCCAACACCCGCCTGCAGATGCTCCTGCGCGGTCAGAACCTGCTGGGCTACCGCCACTACAGCGATGACGTGGTCAAAGCGTTCGTGGCCAAGGCTGCGGTCAACGGCATCGACGTGTTCCGCATCTTCGACGCCATGAACGATGTGCGTAACCTGCGTGTGGCCATCGAGGCAGTGAAGGCTGCCGGCAAGCATGCCCAAGGCACCATCGCCTACACCACCAGCCCGGTGCACACCATCGAGGCCTTCGTGAACCAGGCCAAGCAGATGGAAGCCATGGGCTGCGACTCGGTGGCGATCAAGGACATGGCCGGCCTGCTGACCCCTTACGCCACCGGCGAGCTGGTCAAGGCGCTGAAGGCCGAGCAATCGCTGCCGGTGTTCATCCACTCCCACGACACCGCTGGCCTGGCCGCCATGTGCCAGCTCAAGGCTGTTGAAAATGGCGCTGATCACATCGACACCGCCATCTCCAGCTTCGCCTGGGGCACCAGCCACCCGGGTACCGAATCGATGGTCGCTGCGCTCAAGGGCAGCGAGTTCGACACTGGCCTGGACCTGGAGCTGTTGCAGGAGATCGGCCTGTACTTCTACGCCGTGCGCAAGAAGTACCACCAGTTCGAGAGCGAGTTCACCGCCGTGGACACCCGCGTGCAGGTCAACCAGGTGCCGGGCGGGATGATTTCCAACCTGGCCAACCAGCTCAAGGAGCAGGGCGCGCTGAACCGCATGAACGAAGTGCTGGCCGAAATCCCGCGGGTGCGCGAAGACCTCGGCTTCCCGCCGCTGGTGACCCCGACCTCGCAGATCGTTGGCACCCAAGCGTTCTTCAACGTGCTGGCCGGTGAGCGCTACAAGACCATCACCAACGAAGTGAAGTTGTACCTGCAAGGTGGTTACGGCAAGGCGCCGGGTGTGGTCAATGAACAGCTGCGCCGCCAGGCGATTGGCAGCGAAGACGTGATCGACGTGCGCCCGGCCGACCTGCTCAAGCCGGAAATGGCCAAGCTGCGTGCCGACATCGGTGCGCTGGCGCGCAGTGAAGAGGACGTGCTGACCTTCGCCATGTTCCCGGACATTGGCCGCAAGTTCCTCGAAGAACGCGAAGCCGGCACCCTGACCCCTGAAGCCCTGTTGCCGATCCCTGAAGCCGGCGCAGTTGCCGCCCCTGGCGGTGAAGGCGTGCCGACCGAGTTCGTCATCGACGTGCACGGCGAAACCTACCGCGTCGACATCACCGGTGTAGGCGTCAAGGCCGAAGGCAAGCGCCACTTCTACCTGTCGATCGACGGCATGCCGGAAGAAGTGGTGTTCGAGCCACTCAACGAGTTCGTCGGCGGCGGCAGCAGCAAGCGCAAGCAAGCCAGCGCCCCAGGCCATGTCAGCACCACCATGCCAGGCAACATCGTCGATGTACTGGTCAAGGAAGGCGACACGGTCAAGGCCGGCCAGGCCGTGCTGATCACCGAAGCGATGAAGATGGAAACCGAAGTGCAGGCAGCCATCGCCGGCAAGGTCGTGGCCATCCATGTCGCCAAGGGCGATCGCGTTACGCCGGGTGAGATCCTGATCGAGATCGAGGGCTGACAGAAGCCCTCATCTACAAGCGGTTAACCTCTGGGGAGCGGATGCTCCCCTTTTTTTTGTGCTGACTATACCGCCCACAGCTTTCAGCCGTTGCGGCACGCCTCAAGCGTCCTCAGTTGCCCCTCAGGCCGCTGATTCTCCTCGCTTAGCCACCGCTCGAACCCGGCCGCCACCGGCGGCCATTCATCATCGGTAATCGAATACCACGCCGTATCGCGGTTATGGTCCTTCACCACCAGGTGCTTGCGGAACACCCCTTCAAGCCGGAAGCCGAAGCGCTCGGCGGCACGCTTGGAGCGGGCATTGGCATTGTTGCACTTCCACTCCAGGCGGCGGTTGCCCAGTTCGAAGCCGAGCTTGGCCAGCAGGTACACCGCTTCGGTGCTCTTCGGCGTGCGCTGCATGGGGGCGCCGAAGGCGATATGGCCGATCTCGATGCGCCCGTGGTCGGGCACGATCGACATCAGCGTAAGAATGCCTTGGGCCTGGCCGCTGGTGCGGTCGATGACGGTGTAGTACAGCGGATCGCGCCCGGCGGCGTTGCCTTCCAGCCAGCGGTCGAAGGCAGCCCGCTCGGTGAAGGGGCCGTAGGGCAGGTAATCCCATAGCACGGGATCGGAATCCGGGCCCTGCAACGCTTTCCACAGATCGTCACCGTGGCGTGCGGGGTCGAGTTTCTCCAGGCGGATGAAGCGGCCTTCGATAGCCCCGGCCTGCGGTGTGGCGGCAGGTTTCCAGTTCAATGCGTCAGTCATGTCTGCCTACAGCCCTTTGCGAAATTGGATGAAGCCCGGCCGCTCGGCAACCTGCTCGTACAGGCTGATGGCAGTGGCGTTGGTTTCGTGGGTCAGCCAGTGCACCTTGATACACCCGTCGGCCTTGGCCGCGGCGTAGACGTGCTCGATCAGCTGGCGGCCGATGCCCAGGCCACGCTGTGTGCTGTCCACGTAGAGGTCCTGCAGGTAGCAGGAGTTCTCGATGCTCCAGTTGGAACGATGGTAGATGAAATTGACCATCCCCACCGCCTTGCCACCGACCCAGGCCAGGGTCGAATGGGTGGGTTCGTTCGGGTCGAGCAGGCGCTGCCAGGTGCTGAGGCTGACTTCATCGGCCAGCTCGGTCTGGTAAAAGCGCAGGTACGCCTGCCACAGGGCGAGCCAGGCGGCGTGGTCTTGGGCGCTGACAGGGCGCAGGGTAACGCTGGGCATGGGGCTATTCCTTCAGAGCTGGCGCATCTGCGCCGCGAGTTGGTTGTCCAGGTAATCGGTGCTGCTGCTCAGGCCGTCGCGCACGCCGGCGATGTCTTGTGCCGAACGGTTCTGGCTGAGCTTGCGCGCGCCTTGCAGGCGGGCGATGGGCAGGCGGATGCCGACGATGGCGCGGAGCATGCCGTCGAGATAGTCGCGGGGCGCATCGGCCACTTTCCACGGCTCGCTGCGGCCTTGCTCATGGCGATCGGTCAGGCGGCTGACGATGTTCAGCAGGGGCGCTGCTTCGTGGATAACCTCGACCGGGCCGTACGCATGCACGGCCAGGTAGTTCCAGGTGGGCACCACTTTGGGGTTCTCGGCCTTGCTGGGGTAGTACGCGGGGCTGACATAGGCATCGGCGCCGGGGAATACCAGCAGCGCTTCGCCGCCTTGCTCCAGGTCTTGCCATTGGCGATTGGCGCGTGCGAGATGGCCGTAGACGGTGCCGAACTCGCCCTCATCGGCATCGAGCAGAACAGGCAGGGGCGTGGCCAGCAGCCCCTGCGCGCCTTGGCTCACCAACACGGCCAGGCGGGTATCGAGCATGTGCTGATGCAAGCGCTCGCGGTCGTGTTCCTGGTGGGGCTTGCTGTTGTACATGTGCAGGTTCCTTGGCGAATGGCTCCATCCTAGGCAGGCTATTGGCTCAGGGTAAGATCCATTAACAACTGTTTTGATAGGTCCAATGCCATGACCGAGCGCCCCCTTGTGTTGCCTTTCGATTGTGCCGGCCTTGTGCTGGACCGCCGCCGCGGGCTCAGCCAGCAGCTTTACGAGGCGTTGCGTGCACGGGTGTTGGACGGGCGGCTGAGTAGTGGCACGCGGCTGCCGGCGACCCGCGATTTGGCGAACATGCTGGCGCTTTCGCGTAACAGCGTGGTGCGTGCTTACGACCAGTTGTATGCCGAGGGCTACATCGAAAGCCGAGTAGGGGATGGCACTTATGTAAGCCGGCTGGAAAAACTATCCACACAACTATCCACAGGGTTATCCCGGGGTTTATCAACAGGTTTATCCACATTTTCATCGGATAACACTGAGGATTTATCCAGCAACACACTGTCCAGTGAGCCTTTGGAACGTCTGAAAATTCACCATCTGCCGCTCCCCAGGCCGGGTGCACCGCGTGCTTTTCGCGTGGGCATCCCGGCATTCGACCTGTTCCCGTTCGGCGTGTGGGCCAAGCTGCAGGCGGGTTTCTGGCGCAACCCGGACCCTGCGCAATTGGGCTACGGTGACCCCGCAGGCGAGTTCACGCTGCGCGAACTGATCGCCGCTTACCTGCGACGGTCACGGGGCTTGACCTGCACGGCTGAACAAATTGTGATCACCAGTGGCGCGCAGCAAGCCATCAGCCTTTGTGCACAGTTGCTGTTGCAGCAAGGCGACGGTGTGGCTGTGGAAAACCCTGGCTATCGCGCCGCCGGTCATACTTTCGCCGTTGCCGGCGCCAAAGTGACGGGTATTGCGGTGGATGGGGAGGGCATGGATTGCGCGCGTCTGGAGCAACTGCGGGACTGTCGCCTCGCCTACGTCACACCCGCTCACCAGTACCCGACCGGGGTGACCATGAGCCTGGCCCGGCGCCTGGCGCTGCTGGCCTGGGCCGAGCGTTGCGATGGCTGGGTCGTAGAGGACGATTACGACGGCGAGTACCGCTACAGCGGTGCCCCCCTCGCGCCGCTGGCGGCGCTGGACCGCCAAGGGCGGGTGCTGTACGTAGGCACGTTTGGCAAGATCGCCTTTCCGGCGTTGCGGCTTGGCTACCTGGTGCTGCCGGCACGCCTGGTTCAGGCGTTCAGCCAGGGCAGGGCGTTGGCGATGCGGCATTCCGAGGTGGGTACTCAGTGTGTGATGGCCGAATTCATGGCCCAAGGGCACTTCCAGCGGCATATCCGCCGTATGCGCCGGGCGGCGTTGAGCCGGCGCAATGTGCTCAAGGCCGGTTGGCCTGTGGATGTGCCGGGGCTTGGCGCGATGCCTGAAGTGGCAGCTGGGCTGCATGTGAAAGTGGATGTGGATAACTTTGCGCGTGAACAGGAGCTGGTGGCCATGGCTGATGCGGCGGGGGTGGAAGTAAATCCACTGAGCAGCTATTGGCTGGAGGATAGCGAGGTGCCTGTGGATAAACGTGCGGGGCTGGTGCTGGGGTTTGCGGCGGTGCCGGAGGGGGAAATTGCCGAGGCGTTGATGCGGTTGCGCAAGGCTTGGAGAAAGTAGGGGGCCGCAATGCGGCCCAATCGCCGGCAAGCCGGCTCCCACAGGAAGATCACTGCCTTGAAGTCAGTGGAGAGCCTGGGGGCCGGCAAGCTGGCCCTACAGGAAGATCACTGCCTTGAGAACAGTAGAGAACCTGTGGGAGCTGGCTTGCCGGCGATTGGGCTGCGCAGCAGCCCTCAGGCTCAGGTCCCGGACTTGATCTTGGTCCATGCCCGCGTCCGCGCCCGCTCTGCCTCGCGCGTTAAAGGCTTGAGCGTATACAGCTTGGCCATCGCGTCCGCGGTCGGGTACAGGTTGGGGTTGTTGCGGATCGACGGGCTAACCTTGTCGGTCGCATCCTTGTTCGGGTTCGGGTACCCCACAAAGTCGCTGATCGGCGCGATCACTTCCGGGCGCAGCAGGTAGTTGATGAACGTATGCGCATCCTCCGGGTTGGCCGCCCCCTTGGGTATCGCCAGCATGTCGAACCAGATCGGCGCGCCTTCCTTGGGCAGGCGCATGTCCACCACCACACCGTTCTTCGCGTCCCGTGCGCGGTTGGCGGCTTGCGAGAAGCTGCCGGAATAACCGACCGCGACGCAGATGTCACCGTTGGCGATATCCGCCATGTACTTGGAAGAGTGGAAGTAGGTGATGTATGGGCGAATCTTCAGCAGCAGGGCCTCAGCCTTCTTGTAGTCGTCCGGTTTGTCGCTGTTGGGGTCCAGGCCCAGGTACTTCAACGCCAGCGGCAGGATCTCCGACGGCGAGTCAAGTAGCGCCACGCCGCACTGTTTGAGTTTGGCGATGTTCTCTTCCTTGAAGATCAGGTCCCAGCTGTCCACTGGCGCCTGGTCGCCGAGCACGGCCTTGACCTTGTCCGGGTTGAAGCCGATCAGCACGGTGCCGTACATGTAGGGTACGGCGAACTTGTTGCCCGGGTCGTTGGCCTCGATCAGCTTCATCAGCGCCGGGTCCAGGTGTTGCCAGTTCGGCAGCTTGCTGCGGTCCAGTGGCTGGAACACGCCCGCTTCGATCTGCTTGGCCAGGAACACGTTGGACGGCACCACCACGTCGTAGCCGGAGTTGCCAGTCAGCAGCTTGGCCTCCAGCGCTTCGTTGGTGTCGAAGATGTCGTAGGTCAGCTTGACGCCGCTGTCCTTCTGGAAATCGGTCAAGGTCTGCGGGGTGATGTAGTCGAACCAGTTGTACACACGCAACGTGCGCTGTTCTGCATGGGCCTGGATGGCGCCGGTGAACAGAGTGGCAGCGATGAACGGGGCGAGCAGACGCTTGAGTCGGACCATTATCAGGCTCCTTGCTGGGCGCGCTGGAAGCCTTCCAGCACATTGACCGCGTTGACACCGATTTCTTCCACAGCGTAGCCGCCTTCCATCACGAACAGGGTCGGCTTGCCGAGTTGGGCAATGCGTTTGCCCATTTCCAGGTAGTCCGGGCTGTCCAGCTTGAACTGGGAGATCGGGTCGTCCTTGAAGGTGTCCACGCCGAGTGAGATCACCAGCACATCAGCGTCATAGGCGGCAATGCGCTGGCAGGCCGCTTCCAGTGCTGCACTCCAGGCCGCCCAGTCGCTGCCGGCTGGCAGCGGGTAGTTGATGTTGCAGCCGAGGCCTGCGCCTTCACCGGTTTCGTCGGCATAGCCGAGGAAGAACGGGAACTCGGCCTGTGGGTCGCCGTGGATCGAGGCGAAGAACACGTCGTCGCGCGAGTAGAAGATGTCCTGAGTACCGTTGCCGTGGTGGTAATCGACGTCGAGGATGGCCACTTTGCCGTGGCCTTGGTCGAGGAAGGCCTGGGCGGCAATCGCGGCATTGTTCAGGTAGCAATAACCACCCATGACTTCGGCTGCAGCATGGTGCCCTGGTGGGCGGCACAGGGCGAAGGCGCAATGGGCGCCTTGCTGGATCGCAGCCTGGGCAGTGAGCGCAACTTGGGCAGCACTGTAGGCGGCCTGCCATGTGCCTGCGGTTATTGGCGCGCCAGCATCGAAGCTGTAGTAACCCAGCTCGCCGTGCAGACCAGTCGGTTTGACTTGGCGCAGGGTGCGGGCTGGCCAGGTGAAGGGCAGCAGGTCGCCGTCATGGCCCAGGGCGGCCCAGCGTGCCCAAGCACCTTCGAAGAAGTCGAGGTAGTCGGCGCTGTGGATGCGCTGCAGCGGCGCGCGGCCGAAATCGGTCGGGCCGTGGATGTCGCCCAGGTTGCGCTTTTTTACCTGGTCGAGCACATGGTCGGCGCGCGAAGGCATTTCGAAGCAAGGCATCAGCTTGCCGTCGATCAGCTCGCAGCGGCCGTGGTGCAGGCGGTGATCATCGGAATAGATCGTCAGCATTGTTGTTCTCCGGTGGTACTGGCGTTGGCCCATTTTCACGGGCGCCTCGGCGCGGGAGAACGACGCAAACGGCCAAAAGGGGATCGATGTGGCCAAAGCTGTTGGCCTGTGCTGGCCCTATCGCCGGTTAGCCAGCTCCCACAAGTACTGCGCAGGCCTTGAATGCAGCGCAGGACCTGTGGGAGCCGGCTTGCCGGCGATAGAGCCGGAACAGGTCAACCGCGGAAGTGGCTGGGTGCCACACCACTCCAGCGCTGGAAGGCATGGCGGAAACTGGCCGTCTCGCTGAACCCCAACGTTTCGGCAATACGGTAGATGGGCATCTGCTCATCCGCCAGCAGCTGCTTGGCCCGCTCGAACCTGAGCTCGTCGAGCAGCTGTTGATAACTGCTGCCCAGCGCCTGCAAGTGCCGGCGCAAGGTGCGCGACGAGCAGTTCATCTGCCGTGCCAGGCCTTCCAGGCCGGGTGCCGCGTCCAGCTGTTGCAGCAGTAGTTGGCGAATCCGCCCCAGCCAGGCCTGGCGCCCGGTGAACTCCAGGTTCAGGCGCCGGCAGCGTTCGCTCATGGCTTTGTGGGTAATCGGGTCGGCCAGCGGCAGCGGTGTGTCCAGCCAGCGTCGCTCGAAGGCGAAGGCGTTGTCTTGCGCCTCGAAGGCTAGCGGGCCCTGGAATGCACCGGTATAGCGCGCGTGGTAGCTAGGCCGAGCATGTTCGAAGCGGGCACCGAGCAGTGGCAGCGGGCGGCCGAGGAGGTCGTCGCAGATGACTTTCAGCGAAACCAGGCAGAACTCGGCATTGAACGCAGCCAATGCAGGAACGTCACGGTATTCATTGGCGCTGAACCACACGCGTTGGCCGTCGTCGATCAGGCGCAGTTGGAAAACTGTTCCCAGCAGTGCCGGATACTGCAGCGCCAGGCGCAAGGCGTCACCCAAAGTGGCACTGGAGAGCAAGGCGTAACCGAGCATGCCGTAGCATGACACGTGCATGCGCCGGCCCAGCTCCAGGCCGATGTCCTCACGCCGTGCCACGGCATTGGCACAGACCTGCAACTCTTGCTGGGTGGTGATGCGCGCATCGGCATGGCCAAGGTCTGCCGGGCCTATGCCGCTGCCAGCCAGCAGCGCCGTGGCCTCGCACCCTTGTTCCTGGAACAGGTTGAGGATCAGCGAAACCGCGTTGAGGGTGGTCAGGTGGCTGTGCAGCATGCTCGGTATTCCCGTGGGGCTGGGAGGCATTATGGAGCAAGTTGTGTGCCGGGAAGGCGCAGGCAAAAAAAAGGGCCCGGAGCGTGCGCTCGGGCCCTGCAAAGGTTGAGAGGTGTCTAGTCCCTCGACCTGGTGAGACTGTTTGAAGCGGTCGGGTTACGCCTTCAGCGGAACCAGACGTGGAGCGATCATGTTTTCCGGACGCAGGATGTCGTTGAGCATCTCTTCGTCCAGCAGCTTCTCCTCGCGCACCAGTTCCAGCACACCGCGGCCGGTTTCGAGGGCGACGCGGGCGATACGGGTGGCGTTTTCGTAGCCGATGTACGGGTTCAGGGCGGTGACCAGGCCAATCGAGTGCTCGACCAGTTCACGGCAGCGCTGTTCGTTGGCGGTGATGCCGACGATGCAGTGTTCGCGCAGCATGTCCATGGCGCGCTGGAGCAGGCGGATCGAGTCGAAGATCTTGTAGGCGATCAGCGGCTCCATCACGTTCAGCTGCAACTGGCCACCCTCGGCGGCGACGGTCAGTGCCAGGTCGTTGCCCATGATGGCGAAGGCGACTTGGTTGACGGCTTCCGGGATAACCGGGTTGACCTTGCCTGGCATGATCGAGCTGCCTGGCTGACGCGCTGGCAGGTTGATTTCGTTGATGCCGGTGCGTGGGCCGCTGGACAGCAGGCGCAGGTCGTTGCAGATCTTCGACAGCTTGACCGCAGTACGCTTGAGCATGCCGGAGAACAGCACGAAGGCGCCCATGTCGGAGGTGGCTTCGATCAGGTCGGCAGCCGGTACCAGCGGCTGGCCGCTGATGGTTGCCAGGCGCTGTACGGCGAGCATCTGGTAGCCCGGGTCGGCGTTGATGCCGGTACCGATGGCAGTACCACCCAGGTTGATTTCGGTCAGCAGCTCGGGCGCCAGCGAACGCAGACGGTTGAGGTCTTCGGTCATGGTGGTGGCGAAGGCGCGGAATTCCTGGCCCAAGGTCATCGGCACAGCGTCCTGCAGCTGGGTACGGCCCATCTTCAGTACGTGGTCGAACTCTTTACCTTTGGCAGCGAACGCCTGGATCAGGCTGTCGAGGCTGGCCAGCAGCGCGTCGTGACCCAGCAGCAGGCCCAGACGGATAGCGGTCGGGTAGGCGTCGTTGGTCGACTGTGCCATGTTTACATCGTTGTTCGGGTGCAGGTACTGGTACTCACCCTTCTGGTGGCCCATGGCCTCCAGCGCGATGTTGGCGATGACTTCGTTGGCGTTCATGTTGGTAGAAGTACCAGCACCGCCTTGAATCATGTCGACCACGAACTGCTCGTGGTAGTCGCCCTTGATCAGCCGTGCGCAGGCTGCGCTGATCGCGGCATGTTTGGCATCGCTCAGGTGCCCCAGCTCACGGTTGGCGTCAGCAGCTGCCTGCTTGACCATCGCCAGGCCGACTACCAGCTTGGGGTAGTGCGACAGCGGAACACCGGAGAGGTGGAAGTTGTTGGCAGCGCGCAGGGTCTGGATGCCGTAGTAGGCATCAGCAGGGACTTCAAGGGTACCAAGCAGATCTTTTTCGACGCGGAACGATGCAGCGGAGGACATGATGGATATCATCTCGATTTTGACCCGGCACATGCCGGAATGGCGCCAATCCTAGGCCCGAAGCGGATTTTGCGGCCAATGCTGTTGCACGCTAACCTATGCACAAACGGCATAGTGTTTGATGTGACGCCAATTGACAATCGAGCGTGTTCCATTTTGGTGCACGCCGGGAGAGATGCTTCGTGAACCTGGAAAGCAAATGGCTGGAAGACTTCAGTGCCCTGGCCTCCACCCGCAGTTTTTCGCAAGCCGCAGAGCGGCGCTTCGTCACTCAGCCGGCCTTCAGCCGGCGCATTCGCAGCCTGGAAGCGGCGTTGGGGCTGACGCTGGTGAATCGTTCCCGCACGCCCATTGAACTGACCGAGTCCGGCCAGCTGTTTCTGGTCACCGCGCGTACCGTTGTCGACCAGTTAAGCGAAGTTCTACGCCACTTGCATCACCTCGAAGGCGGGCAGGGCGAGGTCATCCAGATCGCGGCGGCTCACTCCCTGGCATCCGGCTTTTTCCCACGCTGGGTAGCCCAGTTGCGCAACGATGGTTTGAATATCGCCACCCGCCTGGTTGCGACTAACGTCGGAGATGCGGTGCATGCATTACGCGAGGGTGGCTGCGACCTCATGCTGGCATTCTACGACCCGGATGCAGCCCTGCAGATGGACGCCGAGATCTTCCCCTCGCTGCACATGGGCACCACTGAAATGCTGCCGGTGTGCGCAGTGGATGCCGACGGCAAGCCTTTGTTCGACCTCGAAGGCGATAGCAGCGTGCCGTTGCTGGCCTACAGCGCTGGCGCGTTCCTGGGCCGTTCGGTGAACCTGCTGCTGCGCCAGCGCAACCTGCGCTATACCACCGTCTATGAAACAGCCATGGCCGACAGCTTGAAGAGCATGGCACTGGAAGGCATGGGCATCGCTTGGGTGCCGCGCCTGTCGATGCGCGGCGAGCTGGAACGTGGCGAACTGGCGATCTGCGGCGGTAGCCAGTGGCATGTGCCGCTGGAAATCCGCCTGTACCGCTGTGCGCTGGTGCGCAAGGCCAACGTGCGGCTGCTGTGGCGCAAGCTGGAGACGAGCGCCCAGGGTGAAGGGGCGGTTTGAGGGTTCATGCACAGGGTTGGCGAGAACGCCTGACGCGCTGAAAAGTTGTCTCGCGGGACAACTTGCCTTTGATCCGCCAATGTGCATGGAGGGCTGGGCGGTTTGCCGATGAATACGCTATAATCCCGCGCCTTCGGCCAACCTGGTCGATTCAGAATCCGTATGACAAGCCACGCCGGTCCACCTGCGTGGCTTGTTGCTTTTAGCGCGCCAGAAGGCGCTTGCAGGAGAGGCTCGACGATGAGTGCACTGGTTGGCGTGATCATGGGCTCCAAGTCCGATTGGTCCACCCTTAGCCACACCGCCGATATGCTGGAAAAACTCGGCATTCCCTACGAAGTGAAGGTGGTCTCCGCCCACCGCACCCCGGATCTGCTGTTCCAGTACGCTGAAGAAGCCGAAGGGCGTGGTATCGAGGTGATCATCGCTGGCGCTGGTGGCGCTGCCCACCTGCCAGGCATGTGCGCGGCCAAGACCCACCTGCCGGTGCTGGGCGTGCCGGTGCAGTCGTCGATGCTGTCGGGCGTCGACTCGCTGCTGTCGATCGTGCAGATGCCAGCCGGTGTACCGGTTGCCACCCTGGCCATCGGCCGTGCCGGTGCGGTCAACGCCGCGCTGCTGTCGGCGAGCATCCTCGGCGCCAAATACCCGCAGTATCACGCGGCGCTCAAGCAGTTCCGCACCGAGCAGACCGACACCGTGCTGGACAATCCAGACCCACGTCAGGCTTGAGGCTGAACCCATGAAGATCGGTGTAATCGGTGGCGGCCAGTTGGGCCGCATGCTGGCCCTGGCGGGCACCCCGCTGGGCATGAATTTCGCCTTCCTCGACCCGGCGCCTGACGCCTGCGCCGCGCCGCTGGGCGATCACCTGCGTGCCGACTACGGCGACCAGGCCCACCTGCGCCAGCTGGCCGACGAAGTTGACCTGGTGACCTTCGAGTTCGAAAGCGTCCCGGCCGAAACCGTGGCCTTCCTCTCGCAGTTCGTTCCGGTCTACCCGAGCGCCGAAGCGCTGCGCATCGCCCGCGACCGCCTGTTCGAGAAGAGCATGTTCCGCGACCTGGGTATTCCGACCCCGGCTTTCGCCGACATCCTCTCGCAGGCCGACCTCGACGCCGCAGTTGCCAGCATCGGTCTGCCGGCCGTGCTCAAGACCCGTACCCTGGGTTATGACGGCAAGGGGCAGAAAGTTCTGCGCACACCGGAAGACGTGGTTGGCACCTTTGCCGAGCTGGGCAGCGTGCCGTGCCTGCTGGAAGGCTTCGTACCGTTCACCGGTGAGGTCTCCCTGGTGGCCGTGCGTGCCCGCGACGGCGAAACGCGCTTCTACCCGCTGGTGCACAACACCCACGACAGCGGCATCCTGCGCCTGTCGGTGGCTAGCCAGGCGCACCCGCTGCAAGCGCTGGCCGAAGACTACGTCGGCCGGGTGCTCAAGCAGCTGGACTACGTGGGCGTGATGGCTTTCGAGTTCTTCGAAGTCGACGGTGGCCTCAAGGCCAACGAAATCGCTCCGCGGGTACACAACTCCGGGCACTGGACCATCGAAGGCGCCGAGTGCAGCCAGTTCGAAAACCACCTGCGCGCCGTTGCCGGCCTGCCGCTGGGTTCGACTGCCAAGGTCGGCGAGAGCGCCATGCTCAACTTCATCGGTGAAGTGCCGGCGGTGGACAAGGTCGTCGCCATCGACGACTGCCACCTGCACCATTACGGCAAGGCCTTCAAGGTCGGGCGCAAGGTCGGCCACGCCACCCTGCGTTGCAGTGACATGGCCACGCTCGAGCGCAAGATTGCCGAAGTAGAGGCTCTGATCAGCAACTGATCGGGCTTTGGATCGAACTTCTGCAAGCGGCTGGCCCTCTGAACATGGCAACGAGCCAAAGCCCGTCTAGGCTTTGGCTTGCTCCATCTTCACTGCAGAGGGAATGCCATGGGTATCATTGGAACCATCTTCATCGGCCTCATCGTCGGCCTGCTGGCCCGCTTCATCAAGCCGGGCGACGACAGCATGGGCTGGATCATGACCATCCTGCTGGGTATCGCCGGCTCCTTGCTCGCCACTTACGGTGGCCAGGCATTGGGGATCTACCAGGCCGGGCAGGCTGCGGGCTTCTTCGGCGCGCTGGTCGGTGCGGTGGTGCTTCTGGTGATCTACGGATTAATCAAGAAACGCTGAATACTGGTTAGAATGCTCGGCAATTCATCCGAGTTGCCGAGCATTTCCATGCGTGCCTTTTTCCTCATCCCCCTGCTTCTGGCCAGCACCCTGGCCCATGCCGAGCTGCCTGAAACCGACTGGCTGGAGCTGATGCCAAAGTCGGATCAGAAAGCCCTCGAACAGATGCCCGAGATCGACCACAACTCGCCGGAGGCCATGGGTACGTTCACCGACAAGGGTGGCCTGAAGCAGAGCAAGGGTTTGCCGGCGGTGATGTATTCGACCAAGACCGTGGCGGCAATGAACGGTAAGGAAATCCGCTTGGGTGGTTACCCGGTGCCGCTGGAGAGCGATGCCAAGGGCAACAGCACCCTGTTCTTCCTGGTGCCGTACCCTGGCGCCTGCATTCACGTGCCGCCGCCGCCGCCGAATCAGCTGGTGCTGGTGCGCTATGCAAAGGGATTGAAGATCGACGACATCTACACACCGCTTTGGGTTAGCGGGACGTTGAAGGTGGAGAAGGTCAGCAATGACCTGGCCGATGCGGCCTATGCGCTGGATGCGGGGAAGGTGAGGGTGGTAGAGGACGCTGATCTTTGAAGGTGACTGTACTGGCCCTATAGCCGGCAAGCCGGCTCCCCCAAGTTGGACTGCCCCCAAGAAGTTGGACACCCATCCAACCCTTGGGTACTCCAAGTACCCCGCAGTCTTCAAGCAGTGCAGTGTACCTGTGGGAGCCGGCTTGCCGGCGATAGGGCCGGTGATATCACTGCAAGGTTCAGGTCATTTCACAGCCAATGGTGACCTTCAGCGCAGTGCTCGCCCCCGGCTTCAACTCGACCACATCATCCCAGACATTCGCCGTCTCGATGCACAACATCCGCTGCCAGCCATCATCGGCCAGGTCGGGTAGCTCCCTGGCCCGTTCGGTCCAAGGGTTCCAGATTACCGCCGAGCGCGAACCGCTACTGGTCAGGGTAATGCGCCGGCCCCAGTGCGGGTCGACGATGCTCAGCCGAGCAGGGGTATCCAGGTAGATACGGTCGGTCTCACCGGTAAACGCCAGCGCACCTTGCTGCTCGCGCTGTTCCCAGTCCGCCAGAGTCTCGATGTAACCCAGCCCTTCGACACCTTCGACCCGCGCCTGGCGTACATCGCTGACGGCAAAGTAACTGTGCAGGGCCTGGCTGATGGTGACTGGGGTGTCGCCCAGGTTGCGGCTGGTCAGGGTCAGCTCAAGTGCATTCCCCATCACTACCGTCAGCCTCAGCTCGACGTCATGCGGCCAGTCCGGCAGATCACCCTGGGCTTGTGGCAGCTCGAATTCGATGCGCAGTGCGCTGCCCGCTTCTTCAATGCCCAGCAACTTCCAGTCACGGGTGCGGGCCAACCCATGGGCGGGGGCCTGCTTGCCAAGGTACATGCTTTGAACGGCTGCCGGGTTGCGCTGCAGGTTACCAAACCACGGCCAGCATACCGGCACGCCCGCGCGCACCGACTTGCCCTGCTGGAAGATGGCCTGGTCGCTCAGCCAAAGCAGCGGCGGCTCGCCGACACGCTGGTAGCTGAGGATCTGCGCACCCTGCTGGGCGATCAGTAGTTCGGCACGGTCGCTGGTAATACGCCAGCAGTTGAGTTCGCCGTGTAGCTCGGTTTCGACCTTGAAGGTAGCCATTGCGCTTGTCTCATTGATTGCCTGTGGGCCTTCGACCCGGTGACGTGCAATGAGTTTAACGCGCGAGTGGCTCAGCGACGAGGCACCGAGCGGGTGCGGCCGCTGCCATCGATGGCAACGAAGACGAACGCTGCTTCAGTGACCTTGCGCCATTCGCTTGAAAGCGGGTCGTCGCTCCACACCTCGACCATCATCTGGATCGAGCTTCGGCCGATTTCCAGGGTCTGGGTATAAAAGGACAACTGCGCGCCCACGGCTACCGGCACCAGGAACGCCATGCGGTCGATCGCTACCGTGGCCACCCGGCCGCCAGCGACGCGGCTGGCCATGGCCGTGCCGGCGAGGTCCATCTGGGCGACTAGCCAGCCGCCAAAAATGTCGCCGAAACCGTTGGTTTCGCGGGGCAACGCAGTAATCTGCAAGGCCAGGTCGCCTTGCGGGATAGGATCTTCTTGTTCGAGCTCAATCATGCGGTGGGGCCTCTGACCCGTGACGCTTTCGTTGGTGTGGCGCAAAGGCCGGGTAAACGATTCAGCTTGAAACATACTACGCCGATTTCGTTTCGCTGGACGGCCATAGGGAAACTCTGCGAAACCGTCTGACAGTAAAGACCGGCGTTTTCGCACAACATCCCAGGTGGGCAGCAACGTTTTCCTACGAGCGGCCAGTATATATAGCCGAACGCCCAGCGACGACCGCACATTCATGAATATCTGTATGGATTTTGTATCGCTTTCAGCACGGCTCGGCAATTTGCTATCTTCGCCTGTCCCAGCAATCCAGAAGCCGCGCGCCAAGCGGCCTGCATGACCTACAAGAGAAGAACGAGCGATGACCTCCGTGCCGAGCAGTATCGAGCAGCCCTCGCGGCCGCTGACCCGCAGTGACTACAAGACCCTTTCACTGTCCGCCCTCGGCGGAGCCCTGGAGTTCTACGACTTCATCATTTTCGTGTTCTTCGCCACGGTGGTCGGCAAGCTGTTCTTCCCGCCCGACATGCCCGAATGGCTACGTTTGATGCAGACCTTCGGCATCTTTGCCGCCGGCTACCTGGCCCGCCCGCTGGGCGGGATCGTCATGGCCCACTTCGGCGACCTGCTCGGGCGCAAGAAGATGTTCACCCTGAGCATCTTCATGATGGCCCTGCCGACGTTGATCATGGGCCTGCTGCCGACCTATGCACAGATCGGCCTGTGGGCGCCGATCCTGCTGTTGCTGATGCGCGTGATCCAGGGGGCGGCGATCGGTGGCGAGGTGCCGGGCGCGTGGGTGTTCGTCTCCGAGCACGTACCGGCACGCAACACTGGCTACGCCTGCGGCACGCTGACGGCTGGCCTCACCTCGGGCATCCTGCTGGGCTCGCTGGTCGCCACGCTGATCAACAGTGTCTATACCCCCGTTGAGGTGGCGGATTACGCCTGGCGCATCCCGTTCCTGCTCGGTGGTGTATTCGGCCTGTTCTCGGTGTACCTGCGCCGCTGGTTGCACGAAACCCCGGTGTTCGCCGAGATGCAGCAGCGCAAGGCGCTGGCCGAAGAGCTGCCGCTGCGTGCGGTGCTGCGTGACCACCGTGGCGCGATCGTCCTGTCGATGCTTCTGACCTGGCTGCTGTCGGCCGGCATCGTGGTGGTGATCCTGATGACCCCGGCGCTGCTGCAGAGCTTCTACCAGGTCAGCCCCACCGACTCGCTCAAGGCAAACAGCCTGGCCATCGTCCTGCTCAGCCTCGGCTGCATCGCAGCCGGCCGCCTGGCCGACCGCTTCGGCGCCGGGCGCGTGTTCATCGTTGGCAGCCTGTTGCTGCTGGCCAGCTCCTGGGCCTTCTACCACAGCTTGCCGACCCGCCCCGACCTGCTATTCCCGCTGTATGCGCTGACCGGTTTGTGCGTCGGTATTGTCGGTGCTGTGCCCTATGTGATGGTCAAGGCCTTCCCGCCGGTAGTGCGGTTCAGCGGGTTGTCTTTCTCCTACAACATGGCCTACGCGATCTTCGGCGGGTTGACGCCGATGGTGGTGACCGCGCTGCTCAAGGTTAGCCCGATGGCACCTGCTTATTATGTTGCCGGCCTGTGCGCCGTAGGTCTGATTGTGGGCCTGTACCTGCTGGCGAATAAGCGCTGAAACCTATCTAACTCCGCTCCTGCAACATTTTGAAAGGCCATCCCCGGTTTCCGGTGATGGCCTTTCATCCAATTGTCATATTGAAGTCATATCGTGTTCATGCGGCCTGCAGATACTTGGGCCCGATCCATCCAACACCCCCAATATTCCTGCTAGGAGCAAGGCATGAAACTGAAGCGTTTGATGGCGGCCCTTACCTTCGCCGCCGCTGGCGTAGCAACCGCCAATGCGGTAGCCGCTGTCGACCCAGCAATCCCGACCTACACCAAGACCACCGGTGTTTCGGGCAACCTCTCCAGCGTCGGTTCGGACACCCTCGCCAACCTGATGACTCTGTGGGCCGAGGCCTACAAGAAGGAATATCCAAACGTAAACATCCAGATCCAGGCTGCCGGCTCCTCCACCGCGCCACCCGCGCTGACCGAAGGCACCGCCAACCTCGGCCCGATGAGCCGCAAGATGAAGGACGTCGAGCTGCAGGCGTTCGAGCAGAAGTACGGCTACAAGCCGACCGCCATCCCGGTTGCCGTCGACGCCCTGGCCGTATTCGTGCACAAGGACAACCCGATCAAAGGCCTGACAATGGCCCAGGTCGATGCGATCTTCTCGTCCACCCGCCTGTGCGGCGCCAAGGCCGATGTCAAAACCTGGGGTGACCTGGGCGTGACCGGCGACCTGGCCAACAAGCCAGTGCAGCTGTTCGGCCGCAACTCGGTGTCGGGTACCTACGGCTACTTCAAGGAAGAAGCCCTGTGCAAAGGCGATTTCAAGCCTAACGTCAACGAACAGCCTGGTTCGGCCTCGGTGGTGCAGTCGATCAGCTCCTCGCTGAACGGCATCGGCTACTCGGGTATCGGCTACAAGACCGCCAGCGTCAAGACAGTACCCTTGGCCAAGAAAGAAGGCGGTGAGTTCATCGAAGACAACGAAGCCAACGCCCTGAACGGTTCGTATCCGCTGTCGCGCTTCCTCTACGTCTACGTCAACAAAGCCCCGAACAAGCCTCTGGCCCCGCTGGACGCCGAGTTCATCAAGCTGGTGCTGTCGCAAGCTGGCCAGCAGGTCGTGGTGAAGGATGGTTACATCCCGCTGCCGGCCAAAGTGGTCGACAAGACCCTGGCTGACCTGGGCCTGTCCCACGCCGGTAACGTTGCAAAGAAGTAAGTAACTGAGGAAGAGGCCGGCACTGCTGCTGGCCTCCTCCACGAATTCTCGGTCCGAAGCCAGGGTTCCTGAGCGGCGGGCTTTTTTGCGTCAATGCACTGTCATGTTTTTGTCATACGGGACCGCTAGGGTGTGCGCATGAATGATCTGGCCAACTCCACAATGACCCAAAATTCCCCTCCCGTGCGGATTGATTTCAATACGCCCGAGTTGCAACGCAAGCGCCGCATGCGCGCTCTCAAGGATCGCCTGACCCGCTGGTATGTACTGGTGGGCGGGCTTGCCGTGCTGGCAGCCATCACCCTGATCTTCTTCTACCTGGCTTACGTGGTGCTGCCGCTGTTCCAGGGCGCCGAGCTAACCAGCAAGAAGGCACTGGAGCCGACCTGGCTGCAGCAGGATGCCGGCAAGCCGCTGATGATCGCCCTTGAAGAGCAGAACCTGGTCGGCATGCGCGTTTCGGACAAGGGTCAGGCACTGTTCTTCGATACCAAGACCGGTAATGAGCTCAAGCGTGTCGACCTGCCGCTGCCAGCAGGCACGCAAGTCAGTTCGATCAGCACCGACCAGCCGGGCAGCCCGATGGTGGTGCTGGGGCTGTCCAACGGTAAGGCGCTGGTGTTCCACCACACCTACAAGATCACTTACCCGGACAACAAGAAGACCATCACCCCCGGCATCGACTACCCATACGGCCAGGAGCCGTTCGTGCTCGATGACCAAGGCCGTGCGCTGGAACACGTCAGCGTCAACGTCAACGGCGATACCCTGCTGCTGGCCGGCTCTACCGGCGCGCACCTGCAGGTGCTCGAGCTGACGCGCACCGAGAACATGATGACCGACGAGGTCACCACCGAAGAGAACCGCATCGAACTGCCGCAGATGACCGAGACGGTGAAGAACATCTTCATCGACCCGCGCCAGCAGTGGCTGTACGTGATCAACGGCCGTGCCACCGCAGACGTTTTCAGCCTGCGTGACAAGAGCCTCAACGGCCGCTACAAGCTGTCCGAGAGCGCCGACACCGAGATCACCGCCACCGCGCAACTGGTCGGCGGCATCTCGCTGATCGTGGGTGACTCCAAAGGTGGCCTGGCCCAGTGGTTCATGGCCCGCGACCCAGATGGCGAATCGCGCTTCAAGCAGATCCGCACCTTCCAGATGGGCAAGGCGCCGGTTGTGCAGATCGATGCCGAAGAGCGCCGCAAGGGCTTCATCGCCCTGGACAGCGACGGCAAGCTTGGTGTGTTCCACAGCACCGCGCACCGTACTCTGCTGGTTGAGGCGGCTGCCGAAGGTGCTGGCATTCTGGCCCTGTCGCCACGGGCCAACCGCATCATCATCGAAGAAGGTGGCAAGCTGCTGCCGCTGAGCCTGAAGAACCCGCACCCTGAAGTGTCCTTCAGCGCACTGTGGGGCAAGGTCTGGTACGAGAACTACGACGAGCCCAAGTACGTCTGGCAGTCGACCGCTTCGAACACCGACTTCGAGCCCAAGCTGAGCCTGTCGCCACTGACCTTCGGTACCCTCAAGGCCGCGTTCTACGCGATGATCCTGGCGGCACCGTTGGCCATTGCCGCTGCCATCTACACCGCCTACTTCATGGCCCCGGGCATGCGCCGCAAGGTCAAGCCGGTGATCGAACTGATGGAAGCGATGCCGACGGTGATCCTCGGCTTCTTCGCCGGCCTGTTCCTGGCACCGTACCTGGAAGGCCACCTGCCGGGTGTGTTCAGCCTGTTCGTGCTGATGCCGTTCGGCATCCTGCTGGCGGGCTTCATCTGGAGCCGCCTGCCGGAGTCGATCCGCCTGCGTGTGCCGGATGGTTGGGAAGCCGCGATCCTGATCCCGGTGATCCTGTTCACCGGCTGGTTCGCCCTGACCATGAGCCCGTACCTGGAGACCTGGTTCTTCGGCGGTGACATGCGCCTGTGGATCACCAACGACCTGGGTATCACCTACGACCAGCGCAACGCCCTGGTAGTCGGTATCGCCATGGGCTTCGCGGTTATCCCGAACATCTACTCGATCGCCGAAGACGCCGTGTTCAGCGTGCCGCGCAGCCTGACCCTGGGCTCCCTGGCCCTGGGTGCGACGCCGTGGCAGACCCTGACCCGCGTGGTCATCCTGACCGCCAGCCCGGGTATTTTCTCGGCGCTGATGATCGGTATGGGCCGTGCGGTGGGCGAGACCATGATCGTGCTGATGGCCACCGGCAACACCCCGGTGATGGAGATGAACCTGTTCGAAGGTATGCGCACCCTGGCCGCCAACGTGGCGGTCGAGATGCCCGAGTCGGAAGTTGGCGGCAGCCATTATCGCGTGCTGTTCCTCGCAGCACTTGTGCTGCTGATGTTCACCTTCGTCATGAACACCTTGGCCGAGCTGATTCGCCAGCGTCTGCGCAAGAAATACTCGTCGCTTTGATAGAAAGGTAGAGATCCGTGAAAAAGGATTCCCTCAAAGGCTGGTTCAAGAGCGGCGCCCCCGGCGTCTGGATCAGCGGTGGCGCGGTGGCCATGGCGGTGATCATGACCGTCGGCCTGCTGGCTGTGATCGCCGTGCGCGGCCTGGGCCACTTCTGGCCTGCCGACCTGGTCCAGGCAACCTACAAGGTGCCGGGCCAGGCTGACCATATCGTGGTCGGTGAAGTGGTACAGAAGGAAGAGGTGCCCCGCGCCCGCCTGAAAGGTGCCGGCTTGCCGGTACCGGACGAAGGCCCGGAGTTCATGACTCGCGAGCTGATCAAGGTGGGTAACCGCGACCTCAACGGCAGCGACTTCACCTGGGTGGTCGGCGACTGGCTGGTCGATGAACAGCACCCGGCCGACCTGATCGCCCTGGAGCGCCGCGAGTGGGGCAACTTCTATGGCTACCTGGTCAGCGTCAAGGAAGAAGGCCGTGTCGTTGCCCAAGGCGCTGATGCCTGGAATGAGCTGCAAGCCCGCCTCAAGCGCGCCAACCAGCTCAACGGCGAACTGCAGCAGCTTGAGAAGAAAGACATCGGTGCCATCAACCATGGCCTCGAACGCCTGCGCCTGCACGGTCGCAAGCTGGAGCTGGAAGGCAAGCTGGACGCTGCTGCCCAGGCCGACATGGACGCCGAGCGTGCCGAGCTGAACAACCGCTACAAGGCCATCGAAGACCGCCTCAGCGGCCTGCACCAGGCGTTCGCCCGCGACAGCCTGGTCGCCCGCGACGGCAACGGCCGCGAAGTGGAGATCAACCTGAGCAAGGTGGTGCATGCCATCCAGCCGAACGGCATGTCCGGGCTGACCAAGATGGGCACCTACTTCGCCAAGGTCTGGGAGTTCCTCAGCGACGACCCGCGTGAAGCCAACACCGAGGGCGGTATCTTCCCGGCGATCTTCGGTACCGTGATGATGACCCTGATCATGGCCGTGATCGTTACACCGTTCGGCGTACTGGCCGCGGTCTACCTGCGTGAATACGCCAGGCAAGGCCCGGTGACCCGCCTGATCCGCATCGCCGTGAACAACCTGGCGGGCGTTCCGGCGATCGTCTACGGCGTGTTCGGCCTGGGCTTCTTCGTCTACGTGCTGGGTGGTTCGATCGACCGGCTGTTCTTCCCTGAATCGCTGCCGGCACCGACCCTGGGTACCCCGGGCCTGCTGTGGGCATCGCTGACCCTGGCGCTGCTGGCGGTGCCGGTGGTGATCGTGGCCACCGAAGAAGGCCTGGCGCGCATCCCACGCACGGTGCGTGAGGGTTCGCTGGCGCTGGGTGCGACCAAGGCCGAGACCCTGTGGAAGATCGTGCTGCCGATGGCCAGCCCGGCGATGATGACCGGCATGATCCTCGCCGTGGCCCGCGCTGCCGGTGAAGTAGCGCCGCTGATGCTGGTGGGTGTAGTGAAGCTGGCGCCGTCGTTGCCGCTGGACGGCAACTACCCGTACCTGCACCTGGACCAAAAAATCATGCACCTGGGCTTCCACATCTACGACGTCGGCTTCCAGAGCCCCAACGTCGAGGCCGCGCGGCCACTGGTGTACGCCACCGCGCTGCTGCTGGTAATGGTGATTGCCACCCTCAACCTCTCGGCGGTGTGGATCCGTAACCACTTGCGCGAGAAGTACAAGGCGCTCGACCACTGAGCCTGATTTGCAAGCGTGCCGCCCGCAGCCGGGCGGCCCTTTGAAACGAATTGATAGCGTATGGAGTTGACCATGCAGCAAGAATCCCACACCCACGGCATCGACATGTCTGCCCTGGGCCGCGACAAGCAGAGCCTGCGCCTGGCCGAAGAAACCGTTGCCATCGAAGTACCGGGCCTGAGCCTGTTCTATGGCGACAAGCAAGCCCTGTTCGACGTCAGCCTGAATATCCCCAAGCAGCGCGTGACCGCCTTCATCGGCCCGTCCGGCTGCGGCAAATCGACCCTGCTGCGTACCTTCAACCGCATGAACGACCTGGTTGACGGCTGCCGCGTTGAAGGCGCCATCAACCTGTACGGTAACAACATCTACCGCAAGGGCGAGGACGTGGCCGAGCTGCGCCGCCGCGTCGGGATGGTGTTCCAGAAGCCCAACCCGTTCCCCAAGACCATCTACGAGAACGTGGTCTACGGTCTGCGGATCCAGGGCATCAACAAGAAGCGCGTGCTCGACGAGGCCGTCGAGTGGGCCCTGAAGGGCGCCGCCCTGTGGGACGAGGTCAAGGACCGCCTGCACGACTCGGCTCTGGGCCTGTCGGGTGGCCAGCAGCAGCGTCTGGTGATTGCCCGTACCATCGCCGTGGAGCCCGAAGTACTGCTGCTCGACGAACCTTGCTCGGCACTTGACCCGATCTCGACCTTGAAGGTCGAAGAGCTGATCTACGAACTGAAATCCAAGTACACCATCGTTATCGTGACCCACAACATGCAACAGGCGGCCCGTGTTTCGGACTACACCGCCTTCATGTACATGGGCAAACTGGTCGAATTCGGTGATACCGACACCCTGTTCACCAACCCGGCGAAGAAGCAGACCGAAGACTACATCACCGGTCGCTACGG
Source organism: Pseudomonas sp. NPDC012596 (assembly GCF_042902325.1). Taxonomy (NCBI): domain Bacteria; kingdom Pseudomonadati; phylum Pseudomonadota; class Gammaproteobacteria; order Pseudomonadales; family Pseudomonadaceae; genus Pseudomonas; species Pseudomonas sp. NPDC012596. Next base: position 190,830 of record NZ_JBIBEB010000002.1, read on the forward strand.
CTAGGCACCTCCCCCCGTGGGAGCGGGGGCCAGGGAACGATACGAACTACTTGAAGCTTGCAGCTTCTTCGCGGAGCGAAACGATGATCAACAAAGAAAGCCTGACGCACCATATTTCCCAACAGTTCAACGCCGAGCTGGAGGAGGTGCGCAGCCACCTCCTGGCCATGGGCGGCCTGGTCGAAAAGCAGGTCAACGACGCGGTCACCGCGCTGATCGAGGCCGACTCGGGCCTGGCCCAGCAGGTGCGGGAAGTCGACGAGCAGATCAACCAGATGGAGCGGAACATCGACGAGGAGTGCGTGCGCATCCTCGCCCGTCGTCAGCCGGCGGCCTCCGACCTGCGGCTGATCATCAGCATCTCCAAGTCGGTGATCGACCTGGAGCGCATTGGTGACGAATCGACCAAGATCGCCCGCCGCGCCATCCAGTTGTGCGAGGAAGGCGAGTCGCCGCGCGGTTACGTCGAAGTGCGCCACATCGGCGACCAGGTACGCAACATGGTGCGTGACGCGCTCGACGCCTTCGCCCGCTTCGACGCCGACCTGGCGCTGTCGGTGGCGCAGTACGACAAGACCATCGACCGTGAGTACAAGACCGCTCTGCGCGAGCTGGTGACCTACATGATGGAAGACCCGCGGTCGATCTCGCGGGTGTTGAGCGTTATCTGGGCCCTGCGTTCGCTGGAGCGTATCGGCGACCACGCGCGCAACATCTCGGAGCTGGTGATCTACCTGGTTCGCGGCACCGATGTGCGCCACATGGGCCTCAAGCGCATGAAGGCAGAAGTCCAGGGTACTGCGCTGGATGAGGCCGAAATCGCTAATGTTCCGGCTGAACCGGACGATAAATAAGATTGCTCCCGAGCATCGACGCCCGGCCTTCGCCGGGCGTTTTCGTTTGCGCCAGAGCAGTCAGCAGGCACCCGCGAACGATGCAAAGAAGTCCCGGCGTGGCCCAGGTATTGGCAAATGGCCACCAATCGACGGTAGGCTAGTCCGGGTTCAAGAGGAGTATCGATGAGTAAAGTCAATGTGCTGGTCGTGGATGACGCGCCGTTCATTCGTGATCTGGTAAGGAAGTGCCTGCGTAATGCCTTCCCCGGCATGGTCATCGAAGACGCGGTCAACGGCCGCAAGGCCATGACCCTATTGGGCAAAGAGCAGTTCGACCTGGTCCTGTGCGACTGGGAGATGCCGGAAATGTCCGGCCTGGAACTGCTCACCTGGTGCCGTCAGCAGCCAGAGATGAAGAGCCTGCAGTTCATCATGGTGACCAGCCGTGGCGACAAGGAGAACGTGATTCAGGCCATCCAGGCCGGCGTGTCCGACTTCGTCGGCAAGCCGTTCACCAATGAGCAGCTGCTGACCAAGGTAAAAAAGGCCCTGACCAGGATCGGCAAGCTCGACAGCCTTATGGCAGGTGGCCCGGCGCGGGTCAACTCGGCATTTGCCAACGACTCCTTGAGCGCGCTGACTGGCGGCAAGCCTGAAGCGGTCAAGGTTGCGGCACCTGCAGCGGCCAAACCGTTGATCAACGCGCCGCAGCCGCAGACTGCAGCCGCTGCTGCACAGTCCGGCCGTGGCCAGGGCCAGTTGCGCCTGTCCAGCGGCACCCAGCCTTGCGTCATCAAGGCCCTGAGCCTCAAGGAGGCGCTGCTGGTGGTGCGTCGCAGTGCCAACCTGCCCCAGGTGCTGGAAGGGGCGGTGCTTGACCTGGAGCAGGGCGAGAGCGCCGAGGTGGCCCGCTTGAATGGTTACCTGCATGCCGTGGCAGCGCTGGAGCAGAAGCCTGACAGCGACTGGTTGCAGCTGACGTTCAAGTTCGTCGATCAGGATGCGCAGAAGCTCGATTACCTGTCGCGGTTGATCGCCCGTGGTACTGCGCAGAAGCATTTCACCCCCGGCGCCTGATCTGGCCTCAAGCCGGCTCCCACAGAAAAAACGCTAACTTACTGATTTGGCGGGGATCCTGTCGGAGCGGCTTCAGCCGCGAACACCGGCGAAGCCGGTGCCAACCACCGCGGCGCCTGCTTCGCGGCTGAAGCCGCTCCTACAGGGTATGCGGCGCGCTCGCGGGCCTGCAGTCTGTGGCCACCCTGTGGGAGCCGGCATCCGACCAACTGTCATACCGCTGCGCAAATCCCGCTGCTAGGCTTCGACAGAACGTCATCTGTCAAAAAGCCACTATCATGCCCGCCATCGCCCGCTTGCTGCTTTTGTGTGCCTTGCTTTCGGCCTCGGCGTCGAGTTTGGGCATGACCATCTACAAGACCACTGACAATTTCGGCGTAGCTTCCTATTCCGAGCGGCCCAGCCCAGGCGCAAAAGCCTTCGAGCTGCGCGAGCCAATGTTCGAGCGGTTGGACGGCCAGGTGCGCCTGCAGACCGAGCCGTTCCCCGGCGGTGTTCGCTTCGTGGTGCGTAACGAGCTTTACGTGCCCATGCAGGTCGAGCTGCGCATCGACCAGCTGGCCAATGCCTTCGGCGGCAATGGCCCCCGGCTGATACGTGCCGTGGTCGGGCCGCGCTCTACCAAGGTGCTCAGCTCGGTACTGGCGGCGCCCGGCGGGCCGCTGAAGTATGCCAGCAACTTTCAATACGCCATGGGCGACCCTGGCCAGCGTTCGCAGGCCTATCGCTACCCCTTCCCGTGGAAAGGCGGGCCGTTCCGGCTCAGCCAGGGGCCCAACGGCCGCTTCAGCCATTTCGGCCCCAAGGGCCGTTACGCCATAGACATCGCCATGCCGGAAGGCACACCGATCATTGCGGCGCGGGGTGGGATGGTGGTGAAAGTCGAGAACAACCAGACCGGGCGAGGCACCCACCCCTCAGGCAATTTCGTGCGCATTCTGCACCCGGACGGCACCATGGGCGTGTACCTGCACCTGATGCGCGGTTCGGTAGTGGTAGCCGAGGGGCAGCAGGTGGCGTTGGGGCAGGCGCTGGCGAAGTCGGGCAATACCGGCAACAGCAGCGGGCCGCACCTGCACTTCGTGGTGCAGCGCAACGTCGGGCTGGCGCTGGAGTCGATACCCTTTCAGTTCGACCGGCCGATCGGCGGGCTGCCGGACTTCACGGCCGGCAACCCTTGAGGATACTTGCTCCTGTGTGATTTATAAGCTACAAATGCTTTATGAAGAGCATCAAACAAACTGCCACCTACAGGAATTGGGAACGCAAGCTTCGGGACAAGCAGGCAAGGGCTATCATCGCCGCACGTATTTTTCGTCTGGCGCATGGATTGCTAGGTGATGTTCAGCCTGTGGGTCAAGGCATCAGTGAACTGCGTATCCACCACGGCCCCGGTTACCGCGTGTATTTCCAGCAGCGTGGACATCAGCTGGTATTGTTGTTGTGTGGTGGAGACAAGAGCAGCCAGGCACGCGATATCGAGACAGCGAAAACCCTGGCCAGCCAGTGGAGTGACGACGAATGAAAGAACAGTTCTATGACTATGATCCAGCCGAAGCGCTGACGGACGCAGAATCAATCGCCGTGTTTATGGAGGACGCTTTCGAAACGGGTGATGCAGCCTACATCGCGCAGGCTCTTGGTGTGGTCGCTCGCGCTAAGGGAATGTCGGCCATAGCGAATGAGGCAGGCGTTTCCCGGGAGCACCTCTACCGTTCGTTCTCGGAAAAGGGCAACCCCACCTTGAAAACAATGCTGGCGGTGATGCGAGCCGTTGGTTTGGACCTGACGACCCGCAAGCACATAAAACCTGCACACTGACCAGCATTATCCACCGGGCCGCGATGCGGCCCGGTTGCGTCAATCGAGCTTGAGCACCTTGGCCAACACGATCTTCGGCCCTTTCATCTTCTTGATGATGATGCGCAGGCCCTCGACCTCCAGCACTTCCTCTTCTTCAGGCACGCGCTTGAGGGTCTCGTAGATCAGCCCTGCCAGGGTTTCCGCCTCGATGTGGTCAAGGTCGATGCCTAGCAGGCGCTCGACCTTGAACAGCGGCGTATCGCCACGCACCAGCAGCTTGCCCGGCTGGTAGGCGAGGATGCCGCGCTCGGTCTTGCGGTGCTCGTCTTGAATGTCACCCACCAGCACTTCCAGCACGTCTTCCATGGTCAGGTAACCGATCACCTTGCCATCGGCTTCCTCGACCAGCACGAAGTGCGCGCCACCCTTGCGGAACTGCTCCAGCAACTGCGACAGCGGCATATGCCGCGACACGCGCTCCAGCGGGCGGGCCAGGTCTTCGAGGTCGACGGTTTCCGGCAGGTGTTCCAGCTCGGCCAGCTCCAGCAGCAGGTCCTTGATGTGCAGAAGCCCGGTGAATTCTTCACGCTCGGCGTCGTACAGCGGGTAGCGGCTGAACTTGTGGCGGCGCACCAGGGCGAGGATTTCCTTGAGCGGTGCATGGGCGTCGATGCTGACCATGTCCTCACGGGAGTTGGCCCAGTCGACCACCTCCAGCTCGCCCATTTCCACGGCCGAGGCCAGCACGCGCATGCCCTGGTCGCTTGGGTCCTGGCCTCGGCTGGAGTGCAGGATCAGCTTGAGCTCTTCGCGGCTGTAATGGTGCTCGTGGTGCGGGCCTGGCTCGCCCTGGCCGGCAATGCGCAGGATGGTGTTGGCGCTGGCGTTGAGCAGGTAGATGGCCGGGTACATCAACCAGTAGAACAGGTACAGCGGCACGGCCGTCCACAGCGACAGCAGCTCGGGTTTGCGGATCGCCCAGGACTTGGGCGCCAGCTCGCCGACCACGATGTGCAGGTACGAGATGACGAAGAAGGCGACGAAGAACGACACGGCCTTGATCAGTTCGGGGGTATCGACCCCGAAATAGGCCAGCAGCGGTTCGAGCAGGTGGGCGAATGCCGGTTCACCGACCCAGCCAAGGCCCAGCGAGGCGAGGGTGATACCCAGCTGGCAGGCCGACAGGTAGGCGTCGAGCTGGTTGTGTACCTTGCGCAGGATGCTGCCGCGCCAGCCGTGCTGTTCGGCAATGGACTCGACGCGCGTGGAGCGCAGCTTGACCATGGCGAACTCGGCGGCAACGAAGAAGCCGTTGAGCAGCACCAGGAACAAGGCAAAAAGGATCATGCCGAAATCGGCGAAGAGCGAGGTGAGGCTGATACCAGGGGAAGGGTCCATGATGGAGTTTTTACGGGGTCCGTCTTAGAAAAGGTAGAAAGAAAAGTGCCAGCGTTTGCTGGCACAGGGGATCCAATGTAGCGGCTGGGGCGACAAAAGCAAAGTGGCCCTTGGCATCAACCCTTGTCGTTGGCCAATTGTGCCAGCGGGAAGTGACAGGTGAACGTGCTGCCGTGGCCTGGCACGCTGCTGATCTCCAGGCGCCCGCGGTGGCGCATCAGCACATGCTTGACGATCGCCAGCCCCAGCCCGGTACCCCCGGTATTGGAGGCTCGGCTGGAATCGACGCGGTAGAAGCGTTCGGTCAGGCGTGGCAGGTGTTTGGCGTCGATACCGACCCCCGAGTCCTGCACCGACAGGTGGGCGCCCTGTTCGTCGGCCCACCAGCGGATGCGGATGCTGCCGGCGTCTTGGGTGTATTTCACCGCGTTGAACACCAGGTTGGAGAACGCGCTACGCAGTTCCGACTCGCTGCCCTTCAAACGCAGGCCTGGCGAGGCCTCCAGGGTAATGCGCTGGTTGCGGGGGCCGGACAGCGCCTGGGCGTCGTTGTTGATCGCGGCCAGCAACGCATCGACTGGCACCGGCTGGTTGTCCGACGGGTAGTCGGTGGCTTCCAGCTTGGCCAGCAGCAGCAGGTCGTTGAGCAGCGTTTGCATGCGCGAACCTTGCTGGCTCATCTGCTGCAGCGCCCGGCTCCACCGCGGGTTCACGTCCTCGACGTTATCCAGCAGGGTTTCCAGGTAGCCGCTGATGACCGTCAGCGGCGTACGCAGCTCGTGCGAGACGTTGGCCACGAAGTCCTTGCGCATCTGTTCGAGCTGATGGATGCGGGTGACGTCGCGCACCAGCATCAGGTGCTCGTTGTTGCCATAGCGGGTGAGGTGCAGCTGCACCCGCATGCGGTCATTGATCGGGGAGGGGATTTCCAGCGGTTCGGCGTAGTTTTCCGACTCGAAGTATTCCTTGAAGCGTGGGTGGCGCACCAGGTTGGTGACCGGCTGGCCACCATCCTGCGGGGTCTTGAAGCCCAGCAGGGTTTCGGCTGCGCGGTTCCACCACTCCAGGTTGCCGTCGCTGTCGAGCATGATCACCGCGTCACGCAGGGCGGCGGTGGACTCCTGCACCCGGTCGATCACCGCCTGCAAGCGGCCGCGTACGCGCTGGTCGCGGCGCTGCAGGTGGTAAATGCTGTCGAATACCTCGCCCCACAGGCCATAGCCATCGGGCGGTGCCTCATCGGGCTTGTGGTTGCGCAGCCAGTCGTGCAGGCGCAGCAGCTGTTTGAGGGTCCAACCCAGGTAGAAGCCCAGGCCGATGGCCAGACTCCAGCCGTAATAGCCGCTGACCAGGCCGCCAATCAGGCAGACAGTGATCAGCAGCAACAAGTGGCGAATCAGGGTCGCGTGCCAGTTCTGGTTCAATTGACGGTCCTTGTACAACGACGTGCAGGCTTGCGCTCAGGTGCTCGATCAGCTTTTGGTCGAGAAGCGGTAGCCAGTGCCCCGGACGGTTTGTACCAGATTTTCATACGCTTCACCCAGCGCCTTGCGCAGGCGACGGATGTGCACGTCGACCGTGCGCTCCTCGACGTAGACGTTGCCGCCCCAGACCTGGTCGAGCAACTGACCGCGGGTGTAGGCGCGCTCCTGGTGGGTCATGAAGAACTGCAGCAGGCGGTATTCGGTGGGGCCCATTTCGGCCGGTTTGCCGTCGATGGTCACGCGGTGGCTGATCGGGTCGAGCAGCAGGCCACCGACTTCGATCGGCGCTTCGCTGTCGCTCGGGCCGGTGCGGCGCAGCACGGCTTTCAGGCGCGCCACCAGCTCGCGTGGCGAAAACGGCTTGGTGATGTAGTCATCGGCGCCGACTTCCAGGCCCTGGATTTTGTTGTCCTCTTCACCCTTGGCGGTCAGCATGATGATCGGAATATCACCGGTCAGCTCATCGCGCTTGAGGCGGCGGGCCAGTTCGATGCCGGAGGTGCCGGGCAGCATCCAGTCGAGCAGGATCAGGTCAGGCTTGCGGTCAACGATGATCGCATGGGCCTGCTGCGAGTTCTCGGCTTCCAGGCAGTCATAGCCGGCCATTTCCAGGGCAACGGCGATCATCTCGCGAATAGGTGCTTCGTCGTCGACGATCAGAATGTTTCTGCCAACCATGCTCTAAACCTCTCCTGGAATATCGTGTCTGGCCCGCATTAGATAACGGAATTATTGCAGCTGTGTGACAGAGGGTTGGCCGTTCTGGCGACATTGCATGACTGGGCTAGGCTTGAAAGGGCCGCCGCGGCGGCAATCTGAACTCTCTCCACCCCCGAATTTATGGTGATTCCAATGACACGACACACGCTGAGCTGGATGGCCCTTTTCGCTGCGCTGGCGCTGCCAGGGGTGGCGTCGGCCCACCATGCCATGGAGAAGGACGGCATGTGGGTCGATCATGCCGGCATGACCCTGTACACCTTTGACAAGGATGCGGGCGGCAAGTCGGTGTGCAATGACGATTGCGCCAAGAACTGGCCGCCGCTGATTGTGAACAAGGATGATGAAGCGCCGAAAGGCAAGTGGACGCATGTCACGCGCAATGACGGCAAGATGCAATGGGCCTACGATGGCAAACCCCTGTACACCTTCGTCAAGGACAAGAAAGCCGGTGACATGACCGGTGACGGGGTGAAAGACGTCTGGCATGTCGCCAAGCCTTGAGCCTGCCGGGGGCCGCTTCGCGGCCCATCGCCGGCAATCCAGCTCCCACAGTTGTTGTGCAGGCCTCGCAGGCAGCGCTGTACCTGTGGGAGCTGGCTTGCCGGCGATAGGGCCATCAGCCTTGACGCAGTGTGTAGTCGAGCACTACCCCGATGAACACCAGCAGCCCCGCCCAGTGATTGTGCAGAAACGCCTTGAAGCACGACTCGCGGTCCAGCTTGCGCGTAGACCAGTATTCCCAGGCAAAGCACAGCGCCGCACCCAGCAGCCCGAGGTGGAACCAGCCACCCAGCTCGAAGCGGCTACCCGCAAGCAGCAAGCAACCCAGCGACAGCAGCTGCAGGGTCAGAATGATGCTCCGGTCGGCATCCCCAAACAGAATTGCGGTCGATTTCACGCCAATCTTCAGGTCATCGTCCCGGTCCACCATGGCGTAATAGGTGTCATAGCCCACCGTCCACAAAAGGTTGGCGATGTACAGCAGCCAGGCACTGGCCGGCAGCTCGCCGCCGGCGGCGGTGAAGGCCATGGGAATGCCCCAGGAATAGGCCGCGCCCAGTACCACCTGCGGGTAATAGGTGTAGCGCTTCATGAACGGGTAGCAGAACGCCAGGGCCACCGCGCCGAATGACAGCCACACGGTCTGGCTGTTGGTGCACAGCACCAGCAGGAAGCTCACGGCCACCAGGATGGCGAACAGCGCCAACGCCTCGCGCGGTTTGACCCGGCCGCTGGCCAGTGGGCGGTCGGCTGTGCGTTTGACGTGGCCGTCCACCTTGCGGTCGGCGAAGTCGTTGATACAGCAGCCAGCGGCGCGCATCAGCACTACGCCGAGGCCGAAGATCAGCACGTTGGCCAGGGTGGGCGAACCTTGGCCGGCAATCCACACCGCCGACAGGGTCGGCCACAGCAACAGGTAGATACCGATCGGCCTGTCCATGCGGCTGAGCTGGACGAAGTCCCAGGCGCGTGGGTGCACGCGGTTGAGGGATTTGAGCAGTTGCATGTACATCAGCGGTTATCCTCCTTGGCCGCTCGCCACAATGCCGGCAGGAACACCTCGGCCACCAGCAGGTCGAGGCCGTCGCGTTCGAAGCGCGAACGCCGCCCCCACAACCCGTCATGGGCTGCTTCGGCAGGCAACCAGCGCTGTGGATAAGTGGACACCTCGATGGGGTGGCGGACGAACGCCTGGTCGCAGAACAGCAGTTCGCCTAGCGAACGGCTGCCCAGGGTTTCCAGGTCCAGCCCGCCGCGCTCCAACGCACTGCGGCTGGCCACGCTGCGGGCGAACACCCAAGGCTCGCCGTGGCCGCGCAGGTACACCTCGCGCACCCAGCCTTCTGCGCCCGGTACGATGCCCAGCGCCAGGCATTCGTCATCGCGCAGCGGCTGCCAGCCTTCGAACAGGGGCGTGACGCTGAAGTGGTCGTGGGACAGGCGGGTCAGGCGGCGAGTCAGGGAACCTTCGTCGAACAGCCAGTCGAGAGTAGGCTGGTCGATATTCGCCAGCTGTGAATACGGCAGCCACGCGACAGCGGCTGCTTGCGGGGATTCGTACGACACGTCGGTATGCTTTGTTACAGCCAGAGAGGCGGCGAGCTTAGCATGATTGCCTCGACTGCTTGCATAATGCCCGTGAACGGGCCACGAGCCCAAATAACGAAGCCTGAACGCCGAGGAACCAGAATCGATGAAGAAGTGGCAATGTATTGTCTGTGGCCTGATCTATGACGAAGCCGAAGGCTGGCCGGATGATGGCATCGAGCCGGGCACCCGCTGGGAAGACGTGCCTGAAGACTGGCTGTGCCCCGACTGCGGCGTCGGCAAAAGCGACTTTGAAATGATCGCCATCGGCTGATCGCACTTCCGTTAAACAGAGGAAAGCACGACATGACGTCCCCCGTGGTGATCATCGGTACCGGCCTGGCCGGCTACAACCTGGCCCGCGAATTTCGCAAGCTTGATGGCGAGACGCCGCTGCTGCTGATTACCGCCGACGACGGCCGCTCCTATTCAAAGCCCATGCTCTCTACAGGCTTTGCCAAGCAGAAGGACGCAGACGGCCTGTGCATGGCCGAGCCGGGCGCCATGGCCGCGCAGCTGAAGGCCGAGGTCCGCACGCACACCCGTATCAGCGGCATCGACCCCGGCCACAAGCGCCTGTGGATCGGTGAAGAGGCGGTGGAGTACCGCGACCTGGTGCTGGCCTGGGGCGCGCAGACTGTCCAGGTGCCCATCGAGGGCGATGGCGCCGGGCAGGTGTTCCCGATCAATGACCTGGAAGACTATGCGCGTTTCCGTGCCGCCGCAGTTGGCAAGCGGCGTGTGTTGATCCTCGGCGCCGGCCTGATCGGCTGCGAGTTCGCCAATGACATGAGCCTGGGCGGCTTCCAGGTGGATGTGGTGGCGCCGTGTGAACAAGTCATGCCGACGTTACTGCACCCCGCAGCGGCCGCTGCGGTGCAGGGTGGCCTGCAGGGCCTGGGCGTGCGCTTTCACCTCGGCCCGGTGCTGACACGCCTGCAGCAGGTGAGTGATGGCCTTGAAGCGCATCTGTCCGATGGCAGTGTCATCCCCTGCGATCTGGTGGTGTCGGCCATCGGCCTGCGCCCGCGCACCGACCTGGCTGCTGCGGCCGGCCTGCAGACCAATCGCGGGGTGGTCGTGGACCGCCAACTGCGGGCCTCCCACGCCAACATCTTTGCGCTGGGCGATTGCGCCGAGGTCGATGGCATCAACCTGCTCTATGTGATGCCCCTGATGGCCTGCGCACGTGCCCTGGCGCAGACCCTGGCAGGCACCCCTACAGCGGTCAGCTATGGGCCGATGCCGGTCACGGTTAAGACGCCGGCTTGCCCCTTGGTGGTTTCCCCTGTGCCCCAGGGCCGTGAAGGTAACTGGCAGGTCGAAGGGCAGGGCAGTGACCTGAAAGCCCTCTGTTACGCCGCCGATGGCCAGTTGCTGGGTTACGCCCTGACGGGTAACGCGGTCATGGAAAAACTGGCGTTGAATCGGCAGTTACCGGCGCTCATGGCGTAAATAGCGGGCGTTCTGTCGGGTTTATCCTGTTATTGCCTGCACAATGGCCGCCCAGATACTGGCGCGGCCCCGGAGGGCGTGCCATTCTCACTTCCGTCTGCCGCAGATTAGAGCCTGCGGTGCCTTGAACGCTGCTTTCTGGCAGCACGGCAATAACAACAAGAAATCCCGTCAAAGAGGCTTCACTATGCGTAAACCAGAACTCGCCGCCGTCATCGCCGAAAAGGCCGATCTGACCAAGGAAAAGGCCAATGAGGTGCTGAATGCGATTCTCGACAGCATCACCGGTGCCCTGGACAAGGACACCGTTACGCTGGTCGGTTTCGGCACCTTCGAAAAACGCCATCGGGGTGCGCGTACCGGCAAGAACCCCCAGACCGGTGAGCCGGTAAAGATCAAGGCCAGCAATACCGTTGCCTTCAAACCTGGCAAGAACCTGCGCGACAGCGTCAACGTTCCCGCCAAGCCGGCCAAGAAAGCCAAGTGATCGACGCCTGACAAACCCTCAGCCTCTGTCCAAACGGGCGCCTCCGGGCGCCCGTTGTTCGTTCTGCAAACATCGTGCAGCGAACTTGCATAAATAGTTCCGGAAAAGGCTAAACTGCGCGCCTCAGTCATTTTTTATTCGGGGCACGTTGATGAAGTTTCGCTTTCTGCTCTGGGCCATGGGGCTGCTGATGGCCAGGGCCAGCCGTAACAACCCGGCGTTTCAGCAACAGCTCAAGGACAAGGATCTGGTGTTCCAGATGCAGACGCTGGACGGCAAGGTTGCCCGGCACTTCATCGTCAGCGGCGAACGCATCAGCAGCAAGGGCGGCAGCCATCCCCAACCGGCCTTCGCCATAGCCTTCAAGGACGCGGCCTACGGCTTTGCCACGATGCAGGCGAGCAACAAGCAGCTGGCGTTCATGCAGGGGATTCAGGACAAGAGCATCCAGATCAAGGGCAATCCGGCTTTGGTGATGTGGTTCCAGGGCTTGATGAAGTACCTGAAGCCGAAGAAGAAGAAGGGCTGAAATCGTTGGGGCCGCGTAGCGGCCCCCAGGCAAATCAATGCGGCGCGTTGAACTGCGAAGCCAGCTCGCGCAACAAGGTCTCGGCCTCGAGCACCTTGTTCACCACGTCCTCAGCCTTGTCCCGGGTGATCCCCAGGCGCTCCAGCAATTCATCGGGAATCGCCTCCTGCGGCCCCGAGCCAATCCCGCGCGTGCGCAGCAGGCGAGTCGCCAGGCATACCAGGTTCGGGTACGCCGCGTTCTCGCCCTCATACGCCGGGTCGTGCTGGAAGCGCAGCGCAGTGGACAGCTCTTCAGGCATGTCCCACAGCTTCATCAGCCAGGCACCGATCTGCTCGCGGCTGATGCCCAGCAGGTGCTGTTCAACATAGGTGTGGCACAGGTGCGGGTTGACCTCCAGATGCCGGCAAATCAGCGAGAAGTGCGGCGGGAACACGTGCGCCAGCAGCAGGTAACCGAAGTTGTGCAGCAACCCCGACAGGTAAGCCAGGCCGGCTTCAGGCCGCTCTGCGCGCGGCATGGCGCGGGTCAGGCCTTCGATGATCGCAGCAGTGTAGATCGACTGCTGCCAGTACGGGGTGGCCTGCTGCGGTTGATCCTTGGGCAGGCTCAAGGTCTTGCCCAGCGCTAGGCCAAGGGCCAGGTTGATGACCAGATCAAAGCCCAGCACCCGAACGATGGCATCTTCCACCGAACGGATCTTGCCAGGTGATGCGTAGTAGGGCGATGCCGCCCAGCTGATCACCTGGGCGGCCAGCGCCGGGTCGGTTTCGACCACGCCGGTGATATCGTCGATGCTGGCGTTAGGGTCGACACGCAGCTTGATGATCTTCTGCGCGGTATTGGCCAGCGGTGGAATCTCGATGGTTTCTTCCAGGCGTTTCTGGATGCGCCGGGCAGTGAATGCCTGAACGGCCTGGGTAATCTCTTTGGAGTCGTCGTCCGGGCGGTCGAGGTTGGGGCGAATCTCCCGAACCGGTTGGCCGAAACTGCCAGCGCTGGCCTTTTTCAACATGCGCTTGAAGTCGTCGGGCTCGATTTCCAATAACAGGCCGGCTTCGCCGGACTGGATCAGCAACCTTTCGGCACCGAGCAACTTTTCTTCGTAGAGGCAGGGCGAGCTGGTGAGTGCCGGAATGGCCGGCAGGGCCTTGAGGTGGTGCTTGTCGAGCATCTGCGTGAGGCGTGCCACCGGCACGGCCTTGAGCTTGCGGCCGGTCAGTTCCTCAAGGCGATTGAGGTCCAGCAGCTTGCTCTGCGGAAACAGCACCATCAATGCGCCAATCTCGTCGTCGAGCAGGATCGCCTGCACGCGTGAGCTGGCTGGCAGTTGCGGGTGCTCTGGCACCTCGCGGTAGGCTATGCCGAGTTTTTCGAGCAACAGCCGGATGACAGACGGTGTGTGTGGGGCTGCGGTGTCCAGGGCAACTTCAGTCATGGTCCGTATCCACTGATTCTTTTAAACGCGAAGTATAACCAGTCTGGTCGCAAAGCTGGATCCATTCTGGTACTGGCGTCACACTTGGCCATATTGCTGGCCATGACGCAGCCAGCGGTCGAGGAGTGGGCTGACATGCTCCGGCCAGCGCGCAATCAGGGCCTGGGCTGCATCGCGCACGGCTGGCAACAGGTCGGCATCGCGCATCAGGTCGGCGACCTTGAACTGCAGCAGGCCGGTCTGGCGCGTGCCGAGCATTTCGCCAGGGCCGCGCAGCTCCAGGTCTTTTTCGGCGATGATGAAGCCGTCGTTGGTTTCGCGCATGATCCCCAGGCGTTCGCGGCCGATCTGTGACAACGGCGGGTGATAGAGCAATACACAGTGGCTAACCGCGCTGCCCCGGCCTACACGACCGCGCAGCTGGTGCAGCTGGGCCAGGCCCAGGCGCTCAGGGTTCTCAATGATCATCAGGCTTGCGTTGGGCACATCCACGCCCACCTCGATCACCGTGGTTGCGACCAGTAGCTGCAGGTTGCCTTGCTTGAATTCAGCCATCACTGCGGCCTTTTCCGCAGGCTTCATGCGCCCGTGGATCAGGCCCACGCGCAGCTCGCCCAAGGCGCTGCCAAGCTCTTCATAAGTGCTTTCGGCCGCCTGGCAGGTCAGCTCTTCGGATTCTTCGATCAAGGTGCAGACCCAGTAGGCCTGGCGCCCCTCGGCGCATGCGGCGCGCACCCGCTCGACCACTTCGAAGCGGCGGCTGTCGACGACCAGCACGGTATTCACCGGCGTACGTCCTGGCGGCAGCTCGTCGAGCACCGAGGTGTCGAGGTCGGCATAGGCGCTCATGGCAAGGGTTCGCGGGATTGGTGTGGCGGTCATGATCAGCTGGTGCGGGCACAATTCGCCGGCAACACCCTTCTTGCGCAGGGCCAGGCGCTGCTGCACACCGAACCGGTGCTGCTCGTCGATGATCGCCAGGGCCAAGTGCTTGAACTGCACTTCTTCCTGGAACAGCGCATGGGTACCCACCACCATCGGTGCGCCGTTGGCGATCTGCTCCAGGGCGCTGGCGCGGGCCTTGCCCTTGAGCTTGCCGGCCAGCCAGGCGACCTCCAGGCCCAGCGGTTCGAGCCAGCGCTTGAAGGTGATGTAGTGCTGTTCGGCGAGGATTTCGGTCGGGGCCATCAGCGCCACCTGGTAGCCGGCTTCCAGCGCCTGCAGTGCAGCCAAGGCGGCAACCACGGTCTTTCCGGCGCCGACATCGCCCTGCACCAGGCGCAGCATTGGCTCGGCCTGGCTGAGGTCGTAGGCGATCTCGTTGGCCACCCGCTGTTGCGCGCCGGTGGGCTGGAAGCCCAGGTTGGCCAAGTACTGCGCCTGCAGGCGCTTGGCCTTGGGCAGCACTGGCGCCCGCAGGCTGCGCAGGCTTTCACGCAGGCGCTGTTGCGACAGCTGGTGGGTGAGCAGCTCTTCGAAGGCCAGGCGGTGCTGGGCCCAGTGCTGGCCCTCGGCGAGTTCATCGAGGTCGGCGTCGGCTGGCGGGTTGTGCAGGTAGCGGATAGCGTCGTCCAGCGGCGCCAGGTGGTAATCCCGGGCCAACTCGTCCGGCAGCCAGTCTGGCAGGCTGCGCGGGCCCAGCATGCCCAGGCTCTGCTGGCAGAGCAGGCGCAGGCGCTGCTGAGTGAGGCCCTCGGTGGACGGGTAGATCGGCGTCAGGGTCTGCTCGACCGGGGGCGGCGGCTCATCGCCATTCAGTGCACGGTACTCGGGGTGGTAAATCTCCAGGCCCGAGGCGCCGGGCCGGGCCTCGCCGTAACAGCGCAAGTGGGTGCCACGCTTGAGGCCTTCTTTTTGCGCATTGCTGAAGTGATAGAAGCGCAGGCTCAGCACGCCGGTGCCATCACCAAGGCGCACGACAAGGCTGCGGCGCTTGCCCATGGTCACATCGGCACCACTGACCACACCCTCGATCACGGCATCCTGACCCGGGCGCAGGGCACCGATAGGCACCACGCGGGTGCGGTCCTGGTAACGCAGGGGCAGGTGGAACAGTACGTCCTGCAGGTTTTCCAGGCCGACCTTGGCGAGTTTTTCCGCCATGGCTTCGCCTACGCCCTTGAGCGCGGTGACCGAGACCTTCGACAGCTCAGTCATGAATCAGGCCGTTTGTTCCACAGCCGGCTTGGCCACCGAGCAGAGGCGGATCGAGTCGGCAAGGATCTCGATGGCCTTCGGCCGGGGGAAGCTGGCGCGCCAGGCGATGGCTACGGTACGGAACGGTGCTGGCGCGGTAAGCGGGCGCACTTCGATGATGCCCGGTGCGTAATGGTGGCTGTGCACCGCCGACAGCGGCAGGATCGACACGCCCAGGCCCGAGGCGACCATGTGGCGGATGGTTTCCAGCGAGCTGGACTCGACCGTGGTGTGCTTGGCACCTTCACCGCCTTTGTTCAATGTCGGGCAGGCTTCCAGGACCTGGTCGCGGAAGCAGTGACCCTCGCCGAGCAGCAGCAGGCTCTTGTCGTTGAGCATGGCGGTGTCGATGGTCTTTTTCGCCGTCCATGGGTGGTCGGCAGGCATCAGGGCACAGAAAGGCTCATCGTACAGCGGCAGGGTCAACACGTCGGCCTCGTTGAACGGCAGGGCAATGATCACCGCGTCCAGTTCGCCGTTGCGCAGTTTTTCGCGCAGCACGTGGGTGAAGTTTTCTTCGATGTACAGCGGCATCTGCGGCGCCACACGGTGCAGCTGGGGGATCAGGTGCGGGAACAGATAAGGGCCGACGGTATAGATGGCGCCGACCTTGAGCGGGGCGGTCAGCTGGTTCTTACCGGCCTGGGCCAGCTCACGAATACCTTGGGCCTGCTCCAGTACCTTCTGCGCCTGGGCGACGATGCTTTCGCCGACCGGGGTCAGGCGCACCGCGCTCTTGCTGCGTTCGAAGATCAGCACGCCAAGCTCGTCCTCGAGCTTCTTCACCCCGACGGACAGGGTCGGCTGGCTAACATGGCAACGCTCGGCGGCGTGGCCGAAGTGCTGCTCCTGGGCGAGGGTGACGATGTAGCGTAATTCTGTGAGGGTCATAACGTGCGTCCATGAAGTTGCGAGCCCAGCATAGCGGCTGCAATTGATAGACGCACGTTATCAGACTTGCCGATTTGTGACAGAAACAAAAGTATCAGCGACGGTCCAGCGAGTAGACGAACGGTGCCACTACTTCGATCGTGCCGTTGTTCAGCAACTCTGCTGGCGGCTTGGGTACGGTGCCAGCTCGGCGGATCATTTCCAGGGTTGCCCGGTCCAGTGCCGCGCTGCCCGAACCGCCAGCCATCGAGTACGAAACCACCTTGCCTTCGGCGTCGACCACGAACCGCAGGCGGTTGATGCCCTGCAGGCCGCGACGGCGTGCGTCTTCCGGGTAGCGCTTGTACTTCGCCAGGTGGCGCAGCAGGTCGCTCTGCCAGGTCGGCAACGCTTGGCTATTGGAGGCAATGCTTGGCGCCGGTGCCGCCGACTTCTGCGGTGGCGTGTTGCTTGGCGGCGTGTCGGCTACTTGTTCCTTGGCCGGTGGTTCATCTTTCGGCGGCTCAGGCTTTTTCTCAGGCTTCGGCGGTTGAGGCTTGGGTTTGGGCTTGGGCGGCTTGGCGATGGCGATTTTCGGTTTTGGCGCCTCGGCAACTTTTGGCAACGGCGGTTCTTCAACCGGTGCCGGCGGCTGTGGTGCGGCCTTGGGGGGTGGTGGCGGTGCGGGCTCGGGCAGCGGTGCCAGCTCGACCATCATGGCTGCCGGGGGCAGTTCGATGGCCTGGGGCACCGACCAGTTGAGCGTCAGCAGCACAGCGACCACGTGCACGCCCAGCACGATCGCCAGGCTGCCACCGTAGCGCGCCACGTTTGAGCGCGGTTTCGTCATTTCTTGGCTGCCGTCTCTAGACCTACCAGACCGACCTTGAGGTAGCCGGCCGCGCGCATGTTGTTCATCACTTCCATCAGGTCACCGTAATCCACGCCTTTATCGGCCTGGAAGAAGATGGTGGTTTCCTTGTCACCCTTGGTCTTGGCGTCGAGCATCGGGCCAAGGCGGTCGGGGGCAGGCACCTGATCGTCGCCGACATACAGCTTCTGGTCGGCCTTGACGCTGACGAACACCGGTTTTTCGGGCCTCGGTGCCGGTTTGGCGGTCGAGGCTGGCAGGTCGACTTTAATGTCGACTGTGGCCAGGGGCGCAGCAACCATGAAGATGATCAGCAGTACCAACATGACGTCGATGAACGGCGTGACGTTGATTTCGTGGTTTTCGGCGAGGTCGTCGCCACCTTCGTTGAGATGCAGGCCCATGGCTTACCCCACTTTCACCATGTGCGGGGCGGCGCGCTCGCCACCCTGATGGTCGAGGTCACGGCTGACCAGCAGCAGGACCTGCGCCGACGCGTCGGAAACCTGTGCCTTGTAACCGGCGATGGAGCGAGCGAAGACGTTGTAGATCACCACGGCAGGGATTGCTGCAACCAGGCCCAGGGCAGTGGCCAGCAGGGCTTCGGCGATACCTGGGGCGACCACGGCCAGGTTGGTGGTCTGGGTTTTGGCGATGCCGATGAAGCTGTTCATGATGCCCCACACGGTACCGAACAGGCCCACGAACGGTGCGGTGGAACCGATGGTGGCCAGCACGCCGGTGCCGCTGCTCATGGTACGACCGCTGGCGGCAACCAGACGCTCCAGGCGGAAGCTGACGCGTTCCTTGATGCCTTCTTTTTCGCGCGCGTTGGCCGACAGGCGCATCTCTTCGAGGGCATCGTGGACCAGGGTATGGGCCAGTGTGCCTTCCTTGTTGGAGACGTCGCTGGCTTCCTTGAGGCTGGCGGATTTCTTCAGCTGGGCGATCTCGCCGCGCAGGCGACGCTTGGCGCCCATCAGCTCGAAGCCTTTGGCGATCCAGATGGTCCAGGTGATGATCGAGGCGATGGCCAGGCCGATCATGACGATCTTGACCACGATGTCGGCGTTCTTGTACATGCCCCATGGGGACAGGTCGTGGGCCATGCCTAGCGAGGTATCTTCGACCAGTTCCTGCACGGCTGGGTCGGCGGCGGCGGGTGCAGCGGCATCGACCGGAGTGGCGGCCTGGCCATCGGCTGCAGCCGGTGCCGGATTGGCCGGGGCAGCTGCGGCAGCCGGGGTGGCGGCGTTGGCGTTAGGCTCATCGGCCATGGCCACTGGGGCCAGCACCAGGCTGAACATCAGCGCGGCGATGGCGCGCCAGGCGCGCGACGGGGTTGGCGAAGCGGAAGGTTGAGTACGTGTCATGCTGGCCGGACCTGATGAAGAAAAAGAGTGAGCGTTCTCCAAGGCCTCGAGATAGGCCGAGAACATATAGGGGCGCCATTATTGCAAGTAATTCTTGTTAACAAAAGTAATCTTGTTGCTTTTTTCGCCTATGGTCTAGCCGCCTATCGTGTAATCCGGCTAGCCTGAGCCTTTGGTCTAGGGAGTTTTGTGATGTCAGACCTTTCCGCAATGATCGTAGGTTGTGGCGATGTAGGTGGTCGCTTGGCCCGGCAACTGCTTGCTCGTGGCTGGCAGGTGAGTGGCCTGCGGCGCTCGATCGATCAGCTTGCGCAGGGTGTTGTGCCGGTCGCTGCCGACCTCGCCGACCCAGGCATTCCGCAAGCCTGGCCGCAGCGCGCGCCCGATTACCTGGTGTACTGCGTAGCCGCCAGCCAGCATGACGAAGCCGGCTATCAGGCTGCGTACGTTGAAGGTTTGCGCCATGTGCTGGTGTGGCTGGCGGAGCGCGGGCAACAGCCGCGGCGCCTGCTGTTCGTATCCAGCAGCAGCGTATTTGCACAAAAAGACGGTGAGTGGGTCGATGAGACCGCGGCCACCGAGCCTGAAGGGTATTCGGGCCGTGTGATGCTGGAGGCCGAGCGGCTGGCGCTGGGCAGCGGCATCCCGGCCAGTATCGTGCGGCTGACCGGTATTTACGGGCCGGGCCGTGAGTGGTTACTGAGCCAGGTGCGCCAAGGGTACCGAGTGGCTGAAGAGCCGCCACTTTATGGCAACCGCATTCATGCCGAGGATGCTGCCAGCCTGTTGGCGTTCCTGCTGCAGGCCGACGCCGATGGCGTGGCGTTGGACGATTGCTACATAGGTGTCGACGATGACCCGGCGCCACTGGCCGATGTGGTGGCCTGGCTTCGTTCGTACATGGGCGTCACCGAATGGTCCGATGAACAGCGGGTGCGCCGTACCGGCAGCAAGCGTTGCAGCAATGCCCGGGTGCGAGCGTTGGGCTGGGTGCCGCAGTATGCCAGTTACAAAGAAGGGTACGCGGCCATCCTGAAAGGCGAAGGCTGAAACCTGCTGTGTCCTGCTGGCCCTATCGCCGGCAAGCTGGCTCCCACTCTGGGTAGTGTCAGGCCTGAGGCCCGCACTGTAACCATGGGAGCCGGCTTGCCGGCGATGAGGTCTGTGAAGTCACGCGGGACGTGAGTCAGTCCTTCTCCAGCACCCACTGACGAGCACCAGCAGCCAACTGTGGCATCTCATCCGGCTGCGCACGGTTCACCGCCTGGAAGATCTCCAGCTTGTCGTCATCACGCTTGAAGATGAACGGCGCGCCGCGCTGGTTGCGCTCCAGCCACAGGCTGTCGTTGCTGCCGCCCATGCTGGCGCAGTCGCCCGCCAGGCACAGCGCATAACGGTCGGGGCCGGGCAGGCCGGTCACGCTGCCGTTGTCGGCGAAACGCACCATGCTGCCTTTGCCCTCACCTTCGATGATCTTCCACTCACCACCTAGGTACGCCTGGTACAGCGCTTTTTCAAAGCTGCCACCCAGCGGCGCATTGCCGGGCTGCTGGGCGCGCATGAAGGTCTGTTCGGCGCCGGACGGGTCGACGGTTTTAAGTTCGTCGCCATCCAGTGCCAGTTGATCGGTCTGGCCGCCCGGGAAGCTGGCTTGCCATTGCTTGTCGTTGGCGATCAGTTGGCCATCGGCAGCCTCGAAGCCGTTACTGAAGCTGGCTTGCTGATTGGCCACATCGAGCTTCCACTCGAAGACCGGGCCATGTTCGTTCAGCGCTTGGCGCAGGCTGCCACCTTTGACGGCGGCTTTGATGGCGTCCTGGTTGATCCAGGTGCCGTTGAAATCTTCGGGTTTGTGACTGGCGCAGCCGCTCAGAAGCAGGGCTGCCAGCGCGAGGGGCAGTGCTTGACGCATGGTGGGTAACCTTGAACAGGAAGGTGACGGGCAGGGCGCCCGTCACCTGCGGCATCACTCGATGACCAGGATGGCGTCCATTTCGACCTGGGCGCCTTTCGGCAGCGCGGCAACGCCAATGGCGGCGCGGGCTGGGTACGGCTGCTCGAAGTAGCGGCCCATCACTTCGTTGACCTTGGCGAAGTGGCTCAGGTCGGTGAGGAAGATGTTCAGCTTGACGATGTCCTTGAACGAACCGCCAGCGGCTTCGGCCACCGACTTGAGGTTCTCGAACACCTGCACGGTCTGGGCTTCGAAGCCTTCGACCAGCTCCATGGTTTTCGGGTCCAGCGGGATCTGGCCCGACATGTACACGGTGTTGCCGGCCTTGATCGCTTGCGAGTAGGTACCGATGGCGGCAGGGGCCTTGTCGCTGTTGATGACGGTCTTGCTCATGATGACTCCTTGCGGTTGGCGGACTACGTACGCATGCGGGTGATGCGGACCACGCCGGTCAGCGTACGCAGCTTCTTGATCACACGAGCCAGGTGCACGCGGTCGTGCACGCTGACCACCAGTTGGACAACGCTGATGCGGCCGTCGCGTTCATCCATGCTGATCTTCTCGATGTTGCCGTCGGCGGCATTGACGCTGCTGGCCAGCAACGCAATCAGGCCACGCTGGTGCTCCAGCTCGACACGCAATTCGACATTGAATTCGCCGGTGATGTCCTTGGCCCAGGAAAGCTGCACGCATTTCTCGGGGTTATGGCGGATTTCACTGATGTTGCGGCAGTTCTCCAAGTGCACGACCATGCCTTTGCCAGCCGACAGGTGGCCGACGATCGGGTCGCCCGGGATCGGCGTGCAGCACTTGGCGTAGCTCAATACCAGGCCTTCGGTGCCTCGGATGGCCAGCGGGCCCTCCGGTGCCGGCAGCTGTTCGCCTTCGGCGGACAGCAGGCGGCGGGCGACCACATAGGCCATGCGGTTGCCCAGGCCGATGTCTTCGAGCAAGTCTTCGATCAGCTCGAGGCGGTACTCGGCGAGGATCGCGTTGACGCGCTCCTGCGGGATCTTCTCCAGGCTGCTGTCGAAGCCGGTCAGCACTTTGTTCAGCAGGCGCTCGCCGAGGCTGATCGACTCGGAGCGGCGTTGCTGCTTGAGCGCGTGGCGGATGTGCGTGCGGGCCTTGCCGGTGACCACGAAGTTGAGCCAGGCCGGGTTTGGCCGTGCGCCCGGGGCGCTGACGATCTCGACCGTCGAGCCGCTCTGCAGTGGCTCGGACAGCGGCGCCAGGCGCCGGTTGATGCGGCAGGCGATGCAGCTGTTGCCGACATCGGTGTGCACCGCGTAGGCAAAGTCGACGGCGGTGGAGCCTTTGGGCAGCTCCATGATCCGGCCTTTGGGCGTAAAGACGTAGACCTCGTCGGGGAACAGGTCAATCTTCACGCTCTCGATGAACTCGAGCGAGTTGCCGGCACGCTGCTGCAGTTCGAGGATGCCCTTGACCCACTGGCGGGCGCGGGCGTGGCTGCCTTTGGGCTGCTCGTCGTCGTTGGACTTGTACAGCCAGTGCGCAGCGATGCCGTTGTTGGCCATCTCTTCCATCTCGCGGGTACGAATCTGGATTTCGATGGGTACGCCGTGCATGCCGAACAGCGTGGTGTGCAACGACTGATAGCCGTTGGCCTTGGGGATCGCGATGTAATCCTTGAAGCGCCCGGGCAGCGGCTTGTACAGGTTGTGCACGGCGCCGAGCACGCGGTAGCAGGTGTCGACCTTGTCAACGATGATGCGGAAGGCGTACACGTCCATGATCTCGGTGAAGGCGCGGCGCTTGCCGCGCATCTTCTTGTAGATGCCATAGAGGTGTTTCTGCCGCCCGCTGACTTCGCCCTGGATACCGTCGGCGGCCAGGCAGTTGGCCAGCGAGTGTTCGATCTTGGCGACAATCTCTTTGCGGTTGCCGCGAGCGCTTTTCACCGCCCGGTGGATCAGCGATGACCGCATCGGGTGCATGGCCTTGAAGCCGAGGTCTTCAAACTCGACGCGCACCGTGTGCATACCCAGGCGGTTGGCAATGGGGGCGTAGATTTCGAGGGTTTCCTTGGCGATGCGTCGGCGTTTTTCGCCAGACAGCACTTCCAGGGTGCGCATGTTGTGCAGGCGGTCGGCCAGCTTGACCAGAATCACACGGATGTCGCGGGCCATGGCCATGGCCATCTTCTGGAAGTTTTCGGCCTGCGCCTCGGCTTTGGTCTCGAAGTTCATCTGGGTCAGTTTGCTGACCCCATCGACCAGCTCGGCAACCGTCTCGCCAAACTGCTGGCTGAGAGCTTCCTTGGCGATGCCGGTGTCTTCGATTACGTCGTGCAGCATGGCCGCCATCAGGCTTTGATGGTCCATGTGCATGTCGGCGAGGATGCTGGCCACAGCCAGCGGATGGGTCACGTAGGGCTCGCCACTGCGGCGGCGCTGCCCGTCGTGGGCCTGTTCGGCGTAAAAATAGGCCCGGCGAACCAGGTTGACCTGCTCGGGGCCCAGGTAGGTCGACAGCCGTTCGGCTAAGGCTTCTATGCCCGGCATGGTTTCACCTCTTGCCGAGGAAGAGGGCCTTGTGCCGCGCGACGTCGACCAGGCATGGCTTAGACAGCCTCGTTGGACTCGTCCTCGAACGCGGCGAAGACCGGATCCTCGGTGACGATCTCTTCAGCAGCGATGAATTCGTTGGTGACGATGCCTTCGGCGATTTCACGCAGCGCAACGACGGTTGGTTTGTCGTTTTCCCACGCTACACGTGGCTCTTTGCCGCCGGTAGCCAGCTGACGGGCGCGCTTGGTCGAGAGCATGACCAGCTCAAAACGGTTATCCACGTGTTCCAGGCAGTCTTCAACAGTTACGCGGGCCATGGTCTTCCTCAGTAGCAAATGCGATGGGCGTGCAGCCCAATATGGGCAGGCGGACTCGATAGTTTAAAAAATCACCAGCCAATAGGGAAGCGCTGTTTTGCCGGCTGGTTGCCTTGCAGACCTGTGGCGCTTGCTTCGCGGGCAAGCCCGCTGCCACAGGATCAGTGTAAATCAACAGGCCAGGGCCGATCGCTGCAGCAGCGGGCTTGCCCGCGAAGGCCCGGAACAGACACCTTCATCTTGTATCTCACAACATCGCGCCACGCAACCGCGGTGTCAGTTCCTCGAACAATGTCTGCACCGATCGCAACGCGCGGCAATCTGGCCGGGTCAGCAACCACAGCTGAGTATCGCACCCCGCCAGTGGCCCGCTGAGGGCGTCGACGCCGGGCAGGGCATGCACCATGTAGTCGGGAAGGGCCGCCACGCCCAGCCCGGTGCTTACCAACTGGGCGATGGTCGACATGCTGCTGCACTGGTAACGGGGGCTCAGCCCCGGGTATTGCTGGTTGCGCCAGACCACGGTTGGGTGGTCCTGCATCGAGTCGTCAGGGGCTATCCATGGCACGCTCGCATGCCCCTCGGCCAAGCGCTCGCGCCACTGCGGCTGGCCACAGATCACGTAGGACGTGGAACCCAGGCAGCGGCCGACCAGGTGCTCCGGCGGTGTATTGGTCAGCCGCAGGGCGATGTCGGCATCGCGCCGGCTGAGGTTGGCAAAGGTGTTGGAGGTGCCCATTTCCAGCGACAGCGCCGGGTAATTCGGCATGAATTCGGCCAGCGCCGGCAGCAGCAGGCTATGCATCACCGCTTCGGTACAGGTCAGACGAACGGTACCACTGACCACCTGCTCGCCACTGGTCATGGCTATGCGCGCGGCTTCCAGCGCCTGCTCGGCGCGTTCGGCCTGCTCGGCCAGGGCCTGCGCGGTGTCGGTCGGCAGGTAGCCTTTGCGGCTTTTGACGAACAGCGCGGTGCCGAGTGCCGATTCAAGCCGTCGGATCGAACGGAACACGGTCGAAACGTCGACTTTGAGCAGCTCGGCGGCCTTGGCCAATGAGCGCCCGCGCTCCAGGGCCAGGACCAACGAGAGGTCGGCATGGGTAATCTGATATTGCATTGGTGCACGCTCTGCTTGCCGAAATGCCAATGTCTGTTGCGTTGAGGCCATTTTATAGTGGAACCGCCCCTGGGAATCAATGCGCCCGGTCGGGTAACCAATCCCCACGATGGGAAAGTGAAAAAAACAACAGCTGCAACCATCGTCGCCCGTGAGGCGCCAGCCGTATCCCCACATCGCCGCAGCAAATCAAAGGATGTACACCATGACGTCGGTCACCCCGTGCGCCAGTTCTTCCAGCGAGATGAAAGACTTCCTCCAGGCCCATCCGGACACCCAGTACGTCGATCTGCTGATCTCCGACATGAACGGCGTGGTACGCGGCAAGCGCATCGAGCGGGCCAGCCTGCACAAGGTGTACGAGAAGGGGATCAACCTGCCGGCTTCGTTGTTTGCCCTGGATATCAACGGCTCTACGGTTGAAAGCACCGGCCTGGGCCTGGATATCGGCGATGCCGACCGCATCTGCTTCCCGATCCCCGGCACCCTGTGCAACGAACCCTGGCAAAAACGCCCCACCGCCCAGTTGCTGATGACCATGCACGAGATTGAAGGCGAGCCGTTTTTCGCCGACCCGCGCGAGGTGCTTCGCCAGGTGGTGAGCAAATTCGACGACCTGGGGCTGGATATCTGCGCTGCGTTCGAGCTGGAGTTTTACCTGATCGACCAGGACAACCTCAACGGTCGCCCGCAACCGCCGCGTTCGCCGATCTCCGGCAAGCGTCCGCAATCGACCCAGGTTTATCTCATCGACGACCTCGACGAATATGCCGACTGCCTCCAGGACATGCTGGAAGCGGCCAAGGAGCAAGGCCTGCCGGCCGATGCGATCGTCAAGGAAAGCGCCCCGGCGCAGTTCGAAGTCAACCTGCACCACGTGGCCGATCCGCTGAAGGCCTGCGACTACGCGATCCTGCTCAAGCGCCTGATCAAGAACGTCGCCTACGACCATGAAATGGACACAACCTTCATGGCCAAGCCCTACCCCGGCCAGGCGGGCAACGGGCTGCACGTGCATATTTCGCTGTTGGACAAGAAAACCGGCAAGAACATCTTCGCCCATGACGACCCGCTGCAAAGCGATGCCCTGCGCCATGCCATTGGCGGCGTGCTGGAGACCATGCCGGCGTCGATGGCGTTTCTTTGCCCGAACATCAACTCGTACCGCCGCTTTGGCGCACAGTTCTACGTGCCCAACGCGCCGAGCTGGGGCCTGGACAACCGCACCGTAGCCGTTCGCGTGCCGACCGACAGCAGCGAAAACGTGCGCATCGAGCACCGCGTTGCCGGCGCCGACGCCAACCCGTATCTGATGCTCGCAGCCGTGCTTGCCGGCATCCACCACGGCCTGACCAGCAAGGTCGAGCCTGGCGCGCCGATCGAAGGCAATTCGTACGAGCAGCTGGAGCAGAGCCTGCCGAACAACCTGCGTGACGCCCTGCGTGCGCTGGATGACAGCGAAGTGCTCAACCAATACATCAGCCCGGACTACATCGATATCTTCGTGGCCTGCAAAGAAAGCGAGCTGGCCGAGTTCGAAGTGTCGATTTCCGACCTCGAGTACAACTGGTACCTGCACACGGTGTAAGCCCATGAGCGCAAATGCGGTCCCCTTGATCGGTGTCAGCGCCTGCCGCCAGCAGGTGGGGAAGAACTCGTCGCACACGGTGGGCGACAAGTATGTCGAGGCCGCCGGCTTTGCCGGGCTTCCGCTGATCCTGCCGGCCCGCGATGGCGGCAGCGACACACAGGCGCTGCTGGCCCAGCTCGACGGTATTCTTTTTACCGGCTCGCCTTCAAATGTCGAGCCGCATCATTACAATGGCGCCCCCAGTGCGGAAGGGACCCGGCACGATCTTGCACGTGACCGCCTGACCTTGCCGCTGCTGCAGGCAGCCATTGCCGCCGGCGTGCCGGTGTTCTGCATTTGTCGTGGCTTTCAGGAATTGAACGTGGCCCTTGGCGGCAGCTTGCACCAGCGTGTGCAGGAGCTGCCGGGCTACCTGGACCACCGAGAACCTGAGGATGCACCCCTGGAGGTGCAGTACGGCCCTCGTCACCCTGTCGGCATAGAGCCTGGCGGGGTGTTCGAGCGCCTGGGCCTGGCTGCGCAATTCGAGGTCAACTCGCTGCACAGCCAGGGCATCGACCGCCTGGCCCCAGGCCTGCGTGTCGAGGCACGGGCCCCGGATGGCCTGATCGAAGCGGTGTCGATGCCTGATGCGCCGGGCTTTGTCCTCGGCGTGCAGTGGCACCCGGAATGGCGTTTCGCCGAAAACCCGGTCTCCCGGCGCCTTTTCCAGGCGTTCCGCGAGGCCTGCATTGCCCATGCTGCTCGGGAGGTTTCACGCCGCAAGGCCGGTTGATGTCAGCCGCAAGTCCTGGATGACGCACCTCCCGCTGCACGCTTTCTATGAGTGAACGCAGGCCTGTTTGCAGGGCCTGCGAAAACAATACCAATATTGACGGCAAATACTCATGAGCAATTATTCAGAAGCCGGCCGCCCACCCGATGTGGCCGACTCGGGCAGCACTCAGCGCAGCAAAGGCTTGGCCAAAGGCCGACTCGGCCTGCTGGCCAGCGTGGTGTTGGGCATTTCCACGATCGCTCCGGTCTACACCCTGACTGGCGCCCTTGGCCCCACCGTGCGGGAGGTCGGTGCTCACCTTCCGGCCGTTTTCATCGTTGGTTTCCTGCCCATGCTGCTGGTTGCCCTGGGCTACCGCGAGCTGAACGCAGCGGAGCCTGACAGCGGTACCTCCTTTACCTGGTCGGCCCGCGCCTTCGGCCCAATGATCGGCTGGATCGGTGGTTGGGGGCTGGTCGTCGCCACCACCATCGTGTTGTCCAATCTGGCGGGCGTTGCCGTCGACTTCTTCTACTTGTTCCTTGGCCAGATCACCGGCAACCCTGAGCTGGCGGCCCTGGCGGACAACCTGCTGATCAACATCACGACCTGTTGCGTGTTCATCGCCATGGCGGTGTGGATCTGTTGCCGCGGCATGGCCACTACCATGACCGTGCAATATGGCCTGGTGGCGTTGCAGCTGCTGGTACTGATCGGCTTTGCCTTCGCCGCCTTCGGCGAGACTACCGCGCCGCCGCCGCTGGAATTCGACTTCGCCTGGTTCAACCCATTCGGGGTCGAGTCGTTCTCAGCCTTTGCCGCGGGCCTGTCGCTGTCGATCTTCATCTTCTGGGGCTGGGACGTGTGCCTGACCGTCAGCGAAGAATCGATAGGCAGCGACGAGGTGCCGGGCAAGGCGGCGACCTGGACGGTACTGCTGATTCTCGGCCTGTACCTGCTGACCGCCATCGCTACCCTGCAATTTGCCGGTATCAGCGAGCACGGCCTGGGCCTGAACAACCCGCGCATCCAGGAGAACGTCTTCGCTCACCTGGCAGGTCCGGTGATGGGGCCGCTGGCGATTCTGATGTCCATCGCCGTGCTGGCCAGCACCGCAGCTTCGCTGCAGTCGACCTTCGTCTCGCCGGCGCGTACCTTGCTTGCGATGGGTTACTACGGGGCGGTGCCAGAACGCTTCGCCAAGGTGTGCCCGCGCTCGCAGACGCCGCGCTACGCGACCATCTGCGCCGGCATTGCCGCAGGCCTGTTCTACGTGACCATGCGTACCCTGAGCGAAAACGTGCTGGCTGACACCATCACCGCGCTGGGCATGATGATCTGCTTCTACTATTCGCTGACGGCTTTCGCCTGCGTCTGGTACTTCCGCCACAGCCTGTTCACCAGCCTGCGCCACTTCTTAATGCGCGGCCTGTGCCCGCTGGTGGGTGGGGTGATCCTGTCGGTAATCTTCGTGCGCACCGCCATCGACAGCGCCTCGCCGGAATTCGGCAGCGGCTCGCATGTGGCTGGGCTTGGGTTGGTGTTCGTGATTGCGGCGATCATCTCTGCACTGGGTATCGTGCTGATGATGCTCTCGCGGATGCGCGCGCCGGCTTACTTCCTGGGGGCTACCCTGCGACAGCAGGCGACCCTGCAGCTGCAGGAATAAACAAAAGGGGCCGCTTTGCGGCCCAATCGCCGGCAAGCCGGCTCCCACAGCTATGGCAGCGTTGCATATTCTGTGAGAGCCCCATAGTTATGGCAGTGTTGCATGTTCTGTGGGAGCCGGCTTGCCGGCGATTGGGCTGCAGAGCAGCCCCGTTCGCTCTATCAGGAAAGCAGTTCTTTCAGCAGCGCCCCGTGACGCTGCTGCTGTTTCTTCAGCAACAGCCGGTTGGCAACGAATACCGCCTTCAACTCCTCCAGCGCCGCGCCGAACTCATCGTTGATGATGACGTAGTCGTACTCGTCGTAGTGCACCATCTCGCTGACCGCTTCCTTCATGCGCCCGTCGATGATCGCTTCGCTGTCCTGGCCGCGGCCGTTCAGGCGATGGCGCAGGGCTTCCTGGCTTGGCGGCAGAATGAATACCGACAGGGCCTCAGGCATCAGCTTGCGTACCTGCTGGGCGCCTTGCCAGTCGATTTCTAGGATCAGGTCGAAGCCTTGGTCGAGGGTCTGCTGCAGCGCGCTGCGCGAGGTACCGTAGAAGTTGCCGAATACTTCGGCGTGCTCCAGGAAGTCGCCCTGGTCGATCAATGCCTTGAATTCTTCGTGAACGACGAAGTGGTAGTTCACCCCGTGCTGCTCGCCCGGGCGCATGGCGCGGGTGGTGTGCGAGACCGAGACGCGGATCTGCTGGTCGTCCTTGGTCAAGGCCGTTACCAGGCTGGTCTTGCCGGCGCCAGACGGGGCCGAGACGATGTAAAGTGTGCCGCTGCTGTGATTCATGGTTGGGGTGGCCCTACTCGATGTTCTGTACTTGTTCACGCATCTGTTCGATCAGCACCTTCAGGTTGACCGCCGCTTGCGTGCTACGCGGGTCAAAGGCCTTGGAGCCCAGGGTGTTGGCCTCTCGGTTGAGTTCCTGCATCAGGAAGTCCAGGCGCCGCCCGGCAGCACCGCCGGACTTGAGCACCCGGCGTACTTCGTTGACGTGGGTGCTGAGGCGGTCGAGTTCCTCGGCGACGTCGCTCTTTTGCGCCAGCAGCACCATCTCCTGCTCCAGGCGCTGTGGGTCGAGCTCGGCCTTGAGGTCGCCGAAGCGGTCGATGATCTTCTGCCGTTGGGCTGCCAGCATCTGAGGGACCAGGGCGCGCAAGGTAGTGACCTCGGTGGCCATTTGGTCCAGGCGCTCGTTGATCAGCCTGGCCAGTTCCTGGCCTTCGCGCAGGCGCCCGGCCTTGAGTTCTGCCAGGGCTTCGTCGAACAACGCCAAGGCTTCGGCATTGAGTGCCTGCGGGTCGCTGGCGTCGGCCACCAGCACACCCGGCCAGGACAGCACTTCCAGCGGGTTGAGCGGCGCCGGCTGCTTTATCAGGCCGGCCACCTCTTCGGCGGCGGCGACCAGTTGTGCAGCGCGCACGTGGTCAACTTTCAGCGGTTTGCCGTTGCTGTCTTCGTGCAGGCGCAAGGTGCACTCGACCTTGCCGCGCGACAGGCCTTGGCGCAGGCCTTCACGCACCGCGCCTTCGAGGTCGCGCAGGGCGTCGTGCAGGCGCAGGTGGGGTTCAAGGTAACGGTGGTTGACCGAGCGCAGTTCCCAGACCAGGGTGCCTTGGCTGCCTGCGCGCTCGACACGAGCAAAAGCGGTCATGCTGTGCACCATGGGGACTACCTCGCGTAGATGAAGTGAACGGGGGGGGGGGCAGCCTTTCGGCTGCAAGGCGCAGGATTGTAGCGCAGTGGCGCCTCGGCGCCCAATCCGCCCATGTTACAGAGCCGCCATCTGGTAGGGGGAAAAGGCGACAGGCTGTCCGCGACGCGACAATAAGCATGTCCTCGCCGGGCAGCGGGCTTTATAATGCTGGGCAGATTCAAAGTCCCAGTACAGGTATCCCAGATGAAACGTCCAAGTGGTCGCGCCGCCGATCAGCTCCGCTCGATCCGCATCACCCGCAACTACACCAAGCACGCCGAAGGGTCGGTACTGGTCGAGTTCGGTGACACCAAGGTCATCTGCACGGTCAGCGTTGAAAACGGCGTGCCGCGCTTCCTCAAAGGTCAGGGCCAAGGTTGGCTGACTGCCGAATACGGCATGCTGCCGCGTTCCACCGGTGAGCGTAACCAGCGCGAAGCCAGCCGTGGCAAGCAGGGTGGCCGTACCCTGGAAATCCAGCGCCTGATCGGCCGCTCGCTGCGTGCCGCGCTGGACATGAGCAAGCTGGGTGACATCACCCTGTACATCGATTGCGACGTGATCCAGGCCGACGGCGGTACCCGCACCGCGTCGATTACTGGCGCCATGGTCGCGCTGGTCGATGCCCTGGCAGTGATCAAGAAGCGTGGCGGTCTGAAGGCTGGCAACCCGCTCAAGCACATGATCGCCGCGGTATCGGTTGGCATGTACCAGGGCGAAGCGGTGCTCGACCTGGACTACCCGGAAGACTCCGCTGCTGAAACCGACCTGAACGTGGTCATGACCAGCGCCGGTGGTTTCATCGAAGTGCAGGGCACCGCCGAAGGTGCGCCGTTCCAGCCTGAAGACTTCAACGCCATGCTGGCGCTGGCGCAAAAGGGCATGAACGATATCTTCGAGCTGCAGAACGCCGCGCTCGCTGACTGATTGATAGCAATTGGGGCCGCAAGGCGGCCCCAATGCTTTTTAGATGGTCAACGTCCAGTCGTAGTCGACGATCAGCGGCGCGTGTTGCGAGAAGCGCGGCTGACGCGGCAGGCGAGCATTGCGCACGAAGCGGCGCAGGCCCGGGGTGAGGATCTGGTAGTCGAACCGGTAGCCCAGGTTGAGCATCTCGGCCTGTTCGTTGTCTGGCCACCAGCTGTACTGGTCGCCTTCACGGCTGACTTCGCGCAGGGCATCCACGTAGCCCATGTCGCCAGTGATCGCATCCATCCAGGCACGCTCCGGCGGCAGGAAGCCCGGCGACTGCTGGCTGTCACGCCAGTTTTTGATGTCGAGCTTCTGCTGTGCCACATAGAACGAGCCGCAGTAGATGTATTCGCGGCGCTTGCGGCGCTGCTTGTCCAGGTACTTGGCGAAGTCGTCCATCAACTTGAATTTCTGATTCAAGTCTTCGTCGCCGTTCATGCCCGAAGGCAACAGCAGGCTGGCAATACTGACTTTGTCGAAATCTGCTTGCAGATAACGCCCGTAGCGGTCGGCTGTCTCGAAGCCCAGGCCGGTGATGACTGCCTTGGGCTGCATGCGCGAGTAAAGCGCCACGCCACCTTGGGCGGGCACCTCCGCGTCGCAGGCATAAAGGAAATAGCCATCGAGCTGGAAAGCTGGGTCGTCGAGTTCAAAGGCCGAGGCGCGGGTATCCTGAAGGCAGATGACGTCGGCATTCTGGGCTTGCAACCAGCTGAGCAATCCACGCTCGGCCGCAGCCTGAATGCCATTTACGTTCACACTGATGATCCGCATAAATGGCCCCAAAAATCTCGTGCGTGTATGATACCCGAGCTCAACCCATTTAGCTAAATCCGTGGTGTCCGGGACTTTCCATGCAGCCGTATCAGCGCGACTTTATCCGTTTTGCCATCGATCGCGGCGTTCTGCGCTTCGGTGAATTCACCCTGAAATCGGGGCGTACCAGCCCGTATTTCTTCAATGCCGGCCTGTTCAACACAGGTTCCGCCCTGGCTGAGCTGGGTCGTTGCTACGCGGCGGCCATCGTCGACAGCAAGATCCCCTTCGACGTGTTGTTCGGCCCGGCCTACAAGGGCATCCCCCTGGCGGCGACCACCGCCGTGGCCCTCGCCGATCAGCATCAGCTCGACGTGCCATGGTGCTTCAACCGCAAGGAAGCCAAGGATCACGGTGAAGGCGGCAGCCTGGTAGGCGCGCCTCTGGCCGGTGAAGTGTTGATCATCGACGACGTGATCACTGCCGGTACCGCCATCCGCGAGGTCATGCAGATCATCAACGCCCAGCAGGCCAAGGCCGCTGGCGTGCTGATCGCCCTCAACCGCGAAGAGCGCGGCAATGGCGAGCTGTCGGCGATCCAGGAAGTGGAACGTGACTTCGGTATCCCGGTAGTCAGCATCGTTTCGCTGACCCAGGTGCTGGAGTTTCTGGCTGATGACCCGCAGCTCAAGCAGCATCTGCCTGCTGTCGAGGCTTATCGGGCGCAGTACGGAATCTGAGTCCGGCTCGGTAACGAAAAAGGCGACCTTTGCGGGTCGCCTTTTTTGTATCTGTTGCCCTTTCGGGCCCTGTCGCCGGCAAGCCGGCTCCCACAAAGATTTCCGCTGATTTCTCGTTCAGTGAGTTACCAGTGGGGGCCGGCTTGCCGGCGATGAAGCCAGTGCAGACGAATCAGTGACGCTTGCGGTTGCTGATCAGGGTGCCCACGCCGCTGTCTGTGAAGATCTCCAGCAGCACCGCATTCGGCACGCGGCCGTCGATGATGTGCGAGGTCGTGACGCCGCCCTGCACCGCATCCAGCGCGCACTTGATCTTCGGCAGCATGCCGCCGTAGATGGTGCCGTCGGCGATCAGTTCGTTGACCTGCTCGGTGGTCAGGCCGGTCAGCACCTGGCCTTGCTTGTCCATCAGGCCGGCGATGTTGGTCAGCAGCATCAGCTTCTCGGCTTTCAGTGCTTCGGCCACCTTGCCCGCGACCAGGTCGGCGTTGATGTTGTACGACTCACCGTTGGCACCCACGCCGATGGGCGCGATCACCGGGATGAAGTCGCCCTTCACCAGCATGTTGAGCAGGTCGGTATTGACGCTGACCACCTCGCCTACGTGGCCGATGTCGATGATTTCCGGCTGGGTCATCTCCGGCGTCTGGCGGCTCACGGTGAGCTTCCTGGCGCGGATCAGCTCCGCGTCCTTGCCGGTCAGGCCGATGGCGCTGCCACCGTGGCGGTTGATCAGGTTGACGATGTCCTTGTTGACCTGGCCACCCAGCACCATTTCAACCACGTCCATGGTCGCCGCGTCGGTGACGCGCATGCCATCGATGAAGTGGCTTTCGATCGACAGGCGCTTGAGCAGGTCACCGATCTGCGGGCCACCGCCGTGCACGACCACCGGGTTGATGCCCACGGCCTTCATCAGCACGATGTCCCGGGCAAAGCCGGTCTTGAGCTCTTCGCTCTCCATCGCGTTGCCGCCGTACTTGATCACCAGGGTCTTGCCGACAAAGCGGCGGATGTAAGGCAGTGCTTCGGACAAAACCTCGGCTACATGGGAAGCGGCATCGCGATCGAGGGTCATGCAGGGCTCCTGTAAGGAACAGATAGTCGGTCAGAACGGCAGTTGCAGCTCAGGGGCAACCCGCAGCAACTGGGCGCGGAAAACATCCTTGATACGTTGCAATTCGGCGTCGCTTTCGGCCTCGAAGCGCAGTACCAGCACCGGAGTGGTGTTGGAGGCGCGTACCAGGCCCCAGCCCTGGGCGTAGTCGACCCGCACACCGTCGATGGTGGTCAGGCTGGCGTCGCCCCAGTCGGCGTCGCGTTGCAGTGCATCAATGATGCTGAATTTACCCTCGTCGGTCACATCAATATTGATTTCCGGCGTGGAAATATCGTTCGGGAACGCCGCGAACAGGCTTTCAGCGTCTTGCCCGGCCTTGCTGAGGATCTCCAGCAGGCGGGCGGCGCTGTAGATGCCGTCGTCGAAGCCGAACCAGCGTTCCTTGATGAAGATGTGCCCACTCATCTCGCCTGCCAGCAGCGAACCAGTCTGTTTCATCTTCTTCTTGATCAACGAGTGGCCGGTCTTCCACATCAGCGCGCGGCCGCCGTGCTGTTCGATCAGCGGGGTCAGGCGGCGTGTGCATTTGACGTCGAAGATGATCTCGGCACCCGGGTTGCGCGACAGCACGTCCTGGGCAAACAGCATGAGCAGGCGGTCGGGGTAGACAATGCTGCCGGTGTTGGTCACCACGCCCACTCGGTCGCCGTCGCCATCGAAGGCCAGGCCGATGTCGGCGTTGGTTTCCTTGACCTTGGCGATCAAGTCTTCAAGGTTTTCGGGCTTGCCCGGGTCCGGGTGGTGGTTGGGGAAGTTGCCATCCACCTCGCAGAACAGCGGGATGACTTCGCAGCCCAAGGCTTCGATCAGCTGTGGTGCGATCACACCGGCAGCGCCGTTGCCGCAGTCCACCACCACCTTGAGCTTCTTCGCCAGCTTCACGTCGGCGACGATTTGCTGGTAATAGCGCTGAAGGATCTCGACCTTTTCCACGCTGCCTTCAGCACGGGTCAGGTCGTTGGTTTTCAGACGGGTCAGCAGGGCCTGGATCTGCTCGTTGGCCAAGGTATCGCCGGCGATGACGATCTTGAAACCGTTGTAGTCAGACGGGTTGTGGCTACCGGTAAGCATCACACCGGACTTGCCGGCCAGCACGTTGGCTGCGTAGTACAGCGCGGGTGTCGGCACCAGGCCGACGTCGCTGACCTGGCAACCGGCGTCGACCAGGCCTTTGATCAGTTGCTCGACCAACATCGGGCCGGACAAGCGGCCGTCGCGGCCAACGGAGATCTGTGGCTCGCCCTGGGCGAGGGTCTGGGCGCCGATGGCGCGGCCGATCCAGTAGGCGGTTTCGGCGTGGAGGGTCTTGCCGACCACGCCGCGGATGTCATAGGCGCGGAAAATACTGTCAGGCAATGCGGGGACCAGGTGGGCCATATCGTTCATCTCTGGAAGCTCCATTAGTCAAAGGCTGTCTGGGCAGGCGCAAACTGAACGCTTGGACGGTGGTTTCGTCAGAGAGTTCGCCATCCATGGCCTGAACGTTCGACGGGCGGTCAGTGACTGCCAGAGTGGCCAAACCCGCCGCTGCCGCGCTGGCTTTCGTCAAACGCCTCGACGATGTCGAAATGCGCTTGCACCACTGGCACCAGCACCAGCTGGGCGATGCGTTCGCCGACAGCGATGGTGAATGGCGTATTGCCGCGGTTCCAGCAGGACACCATTAGCTCGCCCTGGTAATCCGAGTCGATCAGGCCGACCAGGTTGCCCAGCACGATGCCGTGCTTATGGCCCAGGCCCGAGCGGGGCAGGATCATGGCCGCCAAACCCGGGTCGCCGATGTAGATCGACAGGCCAGTAGGGATCAGCAGGGTCTGGCCCGGCTCGAGGACGGTGTCTTCTTTCAGCAGGGCGCGCAGGTCGAGGCCGGCAGAGCCGGGGGTGGCGTATTGCGGCAGCGGGAATTCGCTGCCCAGGCGTGGGTCGAGAATCTTGGCTTGAAGAGCGTGCATGGAGCTTATTGAACCTGATTGAGCCGTTCGGCGATGAAGGCGACCAGTTGCCGGGCGATCTTGCCCTTGCTGGTCTGCGCGAAGAGGGTCTGGTGCTGCTGGCGGTCGATCACGGTCAAGGCGTTCTCTTCGCTGTTGAAGCCGATGC
The DNA here is from genome assembly GCF_042902325.1 of Pseudomonas sp. NPDC012596. Lineage (NCBI taxonomy): Bacteria > Pseudomonadati > Pseudomonadota > Gammaproteobacteria > Pseudomonadales > Pseudomonadaceae > Pseudomonas > Pseudomonas sp. NPDC012596. Next base: position 226,774 of record NZ_JBIBEB010000002.1, read on the forward strand.
TGGGGTTGGCCACATCATTGGCGACGATCAGGTCGAGGTTCTTGTCCTTGAGCTTGCGCGTGGCGTAATCGAGCAAATGTTCGGTCTCGGCGGCAAAGCCGACGCTGAACGGGCGGTCGTTGCGGCCAGCGATGGTGGCAAGGATATCGGGATTGCGCACCATCTGCAGCAGCATGCCGTCGCCGGTCGTAGGATCCTTCTTGAGTTTTTGCGTGGCAACCACCTCTGGGCGGTAGTCCGCAACCGCTGCCGAGGCGATGAACAGGTCGCATGGCATGGCCGCCTCACAGGCTGCGAGCATGTCCCGCGCGCTGACCACGTCGATCCGGTTGACCCGGTCGGGCGTATGCAGGTGCACCGGGCCAGTGACGAGGGTCACCCGAGCACCGGCTTCGGCGGCCGCTTCGGCCAGAGCGAAGCCCATCTTCCCCGAGCTATGATTGGTGATGTAGCGCACCGGGTCGATGTTTTCCTGGGTCGGGCCGGCGGTGATCAGCACGTGCTTGCCGGTGAGCGCCCGGCGCTTGAAGCTTTCGGCGGCGCACCAGGCCAGGTCGGTGGCTTCGAGCATGCGGCCCAGGCCCACGTCGCCGCAGGCCTGGCTGCCGGACGCCGGGCCGAACACCTGGATGCCACGGCCCTTGAGCACTTCGAGGTTGGCTTGGGTAGCGGGGTCGCGCCACATCGCCTGGTTCATGGCCGGGGCCACGGCCACGGTGGCGTCCGTGGCCAGCACCAGGGTGGTCAGCAGGTCGTCGGCCATGCCTTGGGCCATGCGTGCCATGAGGTCGGCGGTAGCCGGGGCGACAAGCACCAGGTCGGCCCACTTGGCCAGTTCGATGTGACCCATGGCCGCTTCGGCGGCGGGGTCGAGCAGATCCATGTGTACCGGGTGGCCGGACAGCGCCTGCAAGGTCAGCGGGGTGATGAATTCAGCACCACCGCGGGTCATGACGACGCGCACTTGGGCGCCGTGCTCCAGGAGACGGCGAATCAGTTCGGCGCTCTTGTAGGCGGCAATGCCGCCCCCTACGCCGAGAACGATGCGCTTGCGATACAGCCGCTGCATAGGCTTGCCTTTTTCCAGTGAGAGCGGGCGGCGACGAACAAGACTGCCTGCGGCAGAACGTCGCATGTACGAGGCGAAATAGATTAACACAGGGCCCAAACGTGCCGCAGCAGGACCAAGGAGCAGGGATGAATATCAGGGAGTGGCCGGTTGATGAGCGGCCGAGGGAGAAGTTGCTGTCGCGAGGGGCGGTGGTGTTATCGGATGCCGAACTGGTGGCCGTGTTGCTGGGCTCGGGCGTTGCCGGGCGTAACGTGCTGGACCTCGCGCGCGGGCTGCTGGTGCGGTTTGGAGGCCTGCGGCAATTCCTTGAAGCGGATCGCGAAGCCGTTTTGCGCGAGCCTGGCCTGGGGCCGGTGAAGTACGCCCAGTTGCAGGCGCTGCTGGAGATTGGCCGGCGTTATCTGGATGAAGGCATCGAGCGCACGCCTGTTCTGGAAAGCCCAGTGGCGGTGCGGCGTTACCTGAAGGCCATGCTGCGCCATGAGACCAGTGAAGTGTTCGGTTGCCTTTTTCTGGATACCAAGCATAGGCCACTGGCGTTCGAGATACTGTTCAGGGGGACGATTGACAGGGCCAGCATCTACCCGCGCGAAGTAGTGCGCCGGGCGTTGCTGCACAATGCGGCTGCGTTGATTCTTTGTCACAACCACCCTTCGGGGAACAGCGAGCCGAGCCAGGAAGATGTGCACATGACGCTATCGTTGAAGCGCGCGTTGGCGCTGATCGATGTGCGGGTACTCGATCACATCATTGTCGGTGATGGGGAGCCATTGTCGATGGTGGAGCAGGGGTGGATCGTTGCTTAACGGTGTCCATTCGCGGGGCAAGCCCGCTCCCACAGGTCCTCCGCCTTCCCGGCGGGGAGTGAAGTTCTTGTGGGAGCGGGCTTGCCCCGCGAAAGGGCCCGTGCAGGCGCCCTCGGAGTCAGCGGTTTACCGAAACCTTGCTGAAATCCAGGCGCCCGAACGGGCTCACCTGATACCCCTCGACCCCGTCACGCAACAGCGTCGCTGCCGTCGGGTGCGCCAGCGGCACCCACAAAGCCTGCTGCTGAATCAAGGTTTGCGCCTGCTGGTAAAGCCGGCTGCGCACGCTCTGGTCGTTGGTAGTACGGCCGGCACTGATCAGCTGATCGAGGCGGTTGTCGCAAAACCGCGCGAAGTTGGTGCCCGACTTGACCGCTGCGCAGGAAAACTGCGGGCTGAGGAAATTGTCCGGGTCGCCGTTGTCACCGGCCCAGCCCATGAACAGCAGGTCATGCTCGCCCGCTTTGGCCCGGCGGATCAGCTCGCCCCATTCGATCACGCGGATCTCGGCCTTGATGCCGATCTTGCCCAGGTCTGCCTGCAGCATCTGCGCGCCCAGGCTCGGGTTGGGGTTGAGCAGGCTGCCCGATGGGCGGGTCCAGATAGTGGTGCTGAAACCATCGGCAAAGCCGGCCTTGGTCAACAGAGCCTTGGCTTTGTTCAGGTCCCGCGGGTAGCCGGGCAGGTCCTTGGCATAGCTCCAGGTGTTGGGTGGGTAGGGGCCATTGGCGGCGGTGGCGGTGTCTTCAAAAACGGCCTTGAGGTAGGCCTGCTTGTCGAAGGCCAGGTTGATGGCCTGGCGTACTTCGGGCTTGTCCAGCGGCGGGTGTTCGCTGTTGATGGCGACGAAGGCAGTCATGAAGGCAGGCGTGGTCGCGACCTTGAGGTTACTGTCCTTGCCCGCTTCGGCGATGTCCAAGGGCTTGGGCGACAGGGCTACCTGGCATTCGCCGCGCTTGAGCTTCTGCAGGCGCACGTTGGCATCGGTGGTGATCGCGAAGATCAGCGGGTCGACGGCAGGTTTGCCGTGGAAGTAGTCAGGGTTGGCGCGATAGCGCACCACGGCATCCTTCTGGAAGCGCTGGAAGACGAACGGGCCGGTGCCGATCGGCTGGCTGTTGAGTTTCTCCGGCGTACCGGCCTTGAGCAGCTTGTCGGCGTATTCGGCGGAGTAGATCGAGGCGAAGCCCATGCTCAGGGTGGCCAGGAAGGTGGCGTCGGCGTGGCTCAGGGTGAAGCGTACGCTGTTCGGCTCCGTCGCATCGATCGACTTGATCAGGCTGCTCAGCTGCAACGACTGCGCGTGCGGGTAGCCACCCGGCGCGGTCTTGTGCCAGGCGTGGGCGGGGTAGAGCATGCGCTGGAAGCTGAACAGCACGTCGTCGGCGTTCAGTTCACGGGTTGGCTTGAAGTACGGCGTGGTGTGGAATTTGACGCCATCGCGCAGCTTGAAGTCGTAGGTCAGGCCGTCAGCCGAAACCGTCCAGCTTTGCGCCAGGCTGGGTACGACCTTGCCTTGGGCCGGGTCGAACTCCACCAGGCGGTTCATCAGCACGTCTGCCGAGGCATTGGTGGTGGTCAGCGAGTTGTACTGGACCACGTCGAAACCTTCGGGGCTGGCTTCGCTGCAGACACTCAGCGGGGCTGCCTGGGCGATGCCGGCGGCAAACAGGGAGGTAATCAATAAGGAAAAGGCGGCGGCACGCATCGTGACTCCTTGGCTGTCAGTGGCCCATCTGCCAGTGCAGTCTGGAAACGTCCTACCCTAGTGCGCGGATCAGCAAATGACCACCCTCTTTTTCTGCCGGTTGGCGACGAGTGGTCGACAGCGCGGCGAGCCAGTCGCTATGCTGCTCGCGCACCATTTGTCTCAGCTAGATGCTCATCATCTGTTGTTGCAATGCAGTCTTTCTGGTATAAAGCAGCGCTCTTTTCTAGGGGCTCGGCCTGTCGCATCAGCGGATCCGGTCGATAAGACCTCCAGAATCACGGCGCCTGGCGCCAAAGACTGAGAGATTAAGCGGCCAACCCATGCCGGGTTGGGCATGTGGTTTTAGAGGGCTGAGTCATGTCGAGAGTCTGTCAAGTTACTGGTAAGGGTCCAGTAACCGGGAACAACATTTCCCACGCAAACAACAAAACCCGTCGTCGTTTCCTGCCGAACCTGCAGCACCACCGTTTCTGGGTTGAAACCGAGAAACGTTTCGTGCGTCTGCGCGTTTCTGCCAAGGGCATGCGTATCATCGACAAGCGCGGCATCGACGCCGTTCTGGTTGACATCCGTAAAGCTGGCGTCAAGGTTTAAGGGAGAACATCATGCGTGAATTGATCCGTCTGGTTTCGAGTGCCGGTACCGGCCACTTCTACACCACCGACAAGAACAAGCGCACCACTCCGGACAAAATCGAGATCAAGAAATATGATCCGGTTGTTCGCAAGCACGTGGTGTACAAGGAAGCCAAGATCAAGTAATTGATCGGCGACCTGAAAAAAACCCGCATCCGAAAGGACGCGGGTTTTTTTATGCTTGCGCAACAGATCAGCCGAAAGTGAAGCCCTGGATCAGGCTGTTGGCGTCGGCGTTGATGTGAATGCGATTGATGTCGTATTCCTTGGTGGTCATTTCGTTTGGCCCCACGACCCGAGCGCGGCCAGTGATCTCAGAAATGGTGGCTTTTACCGAGGGCTCGTATGGGGTGCCGATCAGGTGTGCCAGGGCTTGCAGGGCTTGTTCGTTGTTCATGATGACTTCCTATGAAAGAGAATGGCCCGAAGCGGGCAGGGCCATCCTCTTTCACTGCTGCGTAAAGCATGCGCTATATAATTATTTCTGCTCGAACATCACATAGATCTTGCGGCACGGCTCCAGCACCTCCCAAGTGCCCTTGAACCCCGCCGGGATGACGAACCGATCACCGGCCCGCAGGGTCTTGGCGCCGCCATCCTGGTCGCGCAGCACCGAAACGCCTTGGACGATCTCGCAATACTCGTGCTCGGTGTAGCTCACGGTCCATTGCCCCACTTCGCCTTCCCAGACGCCTGCAGCAAATTGGCCGCAAGGGCTGGAGTAGTGGTTGTAGACCGCCTGATCCGGCTCGCCCTTGAGGATTTTTTCCGCCGCCGGGCGGTAGCGTTCGGCCTCGGTGAGGACCTGGGCGAAGTCGATGATGCTGGCGATGCTCATGGTGCGGCTCCTGTTATTGTTTAATAAAATGCACATCAGTAGGCTTTTAGGCCTTTCGTGTCAAATATATTGATAGTTTACACGGCCTGGTTTAGGGTATCGCTTGCCAGTGTGCGCTTGTCGCCCGGCCAGAATTCTGACAACGCCTGTGAGTCCTCAGTGCGGCGTTGCACCTAAACAAGAGGAGGAGTTTCGTATGACCACCCTGACCCGTGCGGACTGGGAACAACGTGCCCAGCAACTGAAGATCGAAGGCCGTGCCTTCATCAACGGCGAATACACCGACGCCGCATCCGGTGAAACGTTCGACTGCCTGAGCCCGGTCGACGGACGCTTCCTGGCCAAGGTCGCCAGCTGCGATCTGGCCGACGCCAACCGCGCCGTGGAAAATGCCCGCGCCACCTTCGACTCCGGCGTCTGGTCGCGCCTGGCCCCGGCCAAGCGCAAGGCCAAGCTGATTCGCTTCGCCGAACTGCTGCGCAAGAACGTTGAAGAGCTGGCGCTGCTCGAAACCCTGGACATGGGCAAGCCGATCGGCGACTCCTCCAGCATCGACATCCCTGGCGCGGCCCAAGCCCTGCACTGGAATGCCGAAGCCATCGACAAGGTCTACGACGAAGTCGCGCCAACCCCGCACGACCAGCTGGGCCTGGTTACCCGCGAGCCAGTGGGTGTGGTCGGTGCCATCGTACCGTGGAACTTCCCGCTGCTGATGGCCTGCTGGAAACTCGGCCCGGCCTTGGCCACCGGTAACTCGGTGGTGCTCAAGCCTTCCGAAAAATCCCCGCTGACCGCCATCCGCATTGCCCAGCTGGCCATCGAAGCGGGCATCCCGGCCGGTGTGCTGAACGTGTTGCCGGGTTACGGCCACACCGTGGGCAAGGCCCTGGCCCTGCACATGGACGTCGACACCCTGGTGTTCACCGGTTCGACCAAGATCGCCAAGCAGCTGATGATCTACGCCGGCGAATCGAACATGAAACGCATTTGGCTGGAAGCCGGCGGCAAGAGCCCGAACATCGTCTTCGCCGACGCGCCGGACCTGCAGGCCGCTGCCGAAGCCGCTGCCAGCGCCATCGCCTTCAACCAAGGCGAAGTCTGCACTGCGGGTTCGCGCCTGCTGGTCGAGCGTTCGATCAAGGACAAATTCCTGCCTTTGGTGGTCGAGGCCCTCAAAGGCTGGAAACCCGGCAACCCACTGGACCCGCAGACCACCGTCGGCGCGCTGGTCGACACCCAGCAGATGAACACCGTGCTGTCTTACATCGACGCCGGGCATCAGGACGGCGCCAAGCTGCTGGCCGGTGGCAAGCGCATCCTCGAAGAGACGGGCGGCACCTACGTTGAGCCAACCATCTTCGACGGCGTGACCAATGCCATGAAGATTGCCCAGGAAGAGATCTTCGGCCCAGTGTTGTCGGTGATCACCTTCGACACCGCCGAAGAAGCCATCGCCATCGCCAACGACACCCCGTACGGCCTGGCCGCTGGTATCTGGACCTCGGACATCTCCAAGGCCCACAAGACCGCCCGCGCCGTGCGCGCTGGCAGCGTCTGGGTCAACCAGTATGACGGCGGCGACATGACCGCGCCGTTCGGTGGCTTCAAGCAGTCGGGCAACGGCCGTGACAAGTCGCTGCATGCGCTGGAGAAGTACACCGAGCTGAAAGCGACCTGGATCAAGCTGTAATTCCAGGGGGCCGCGTTGCGGCCCAATCGCCGGCAAGCCAGCTCCCACAGGCTCTTTGCAGCCCTCAAGGGCTTCGATGTACCTGTGGGAGCCCGGCTTGCCGGCGATGGGCTGCACAGCAGCCCCAACAATAGCCGGGTCGGCTCACGCTGCCCCGGCTTCGTCGTTTTTGCTGTTCACGAATTCTGCCTGGGAGGCTGCAATGCGTTGGGGTACCTACTTCGCCGTACTGGCATCGGTGCTCAGTGTCGGGCTGGCGCTTGGTGTGAGCATGCCGCTGGTGTCCCTGCGCCTGGAGGCCTGGGGCTACGGCAGCTTTGCCATCGGCGTGATGGCTGCGATGCCGGCGCTCGGCGTACTGATTGGCGCCAGCCTGGCCAGCCGCCTGGCCGGTTGGGTCGGCGTGCCTTCGGCCATGCGCCTGTGCCTGTGGGGCGGGGCGTTGTCGATTGGCCTGCTGGCGTTGCTGCCGAGCTACCCGGTGTGGCTGGCGCTGCGCTTATTGATCGGCATGTCGCTGACCGTGGTGTTCATTCTCGGCGAAAGCTGGATCAACCAGTTGGTGGTCGAGCAATGGCGTGGTCGGCTGGTAGCGCTGTATGGCAGCAGCTATGCCTTGAGCCAACTGGCCGGGCCGCTGGTGCTGGGCTTTCTCGGGTCCGACGATGACTTCGGTTTCTGGGCCGCGACCGGCCTGCTGCTGCTGGCGCCCATGATGCTGTTGGGGCGTGGCGGTGCGCCTAGCACCGAGGCGTGCAGCGTTACCTTCAGCGACCTGTTCGCCTTCTGCCGTCGTCTGCCAGTGATCGCCTGGGCGATTGCATTGTTCGCTTCTTTCGAAGCCATGATCCTCACCCTGTTGCCGGTGTATTGCCTGCAGCAGGGGTTCAGCACCGAGCTTGCGCTGTTCATGGTCAGCACGGTGGTGGTCGGTGACGCGGTGCTGCAGCTGCCCATTGGTGCGTTGGCCGACCATATGTCGCGGCGCACGCTGTTCACCGGTTGCGCAGTCACCTTGCTGTGTTCCAGCCTGGCGATTCCGCTGCTGCTGCACACGCCGGTGATCTGGCCGTTGTGGGTGCTGTTCGGGGCCAGTGCCGGTGGCTTGTTCACCTTGTCGCTGATACTGATCGGCGAGCGTTATCGGGATGATGCGCTAGTGCGCGCCAACGCCCATGTGGCGCAGTTGTGGGGCATAGGCTGCCTATTGGGGCCGTTGCTGGCCGGTGCGGGGAGCCAGTGGCTCAGTGGCCATGCGTTGCCGCTGCTGATGGCTTTCGGGGCGGCGGGGCTGGTGGTGTTGACCCGCCGTCGCGACGCCTTCGAACCTGCCGCTGCCTGATGTACTGTGGGGCGCAACGCGCCCACGGTAGCTACAGCATCTTCTCCAAACCTACAGCCTTGCTGATCCACGCATTGAAACGCCGCCAGAGCCCGCCGGGCTCTGCCGTCAGTGTGTGCAGCTGGCCGTTGTCCTCGGTCACCCAGACCAGCTTGTCATCCGCCAACCTGACCTGGTAGCTCAGCGCTGGGGCCATACCCTGCAAGGCCAGCTCGCGGGTGTATTCGGCCAGTTCCGGGCTGTCCACCAGTACGCCCACCTCGGTGTTCCACAGCACCGAGCGCGGGTCGAAATTGAACGAGCCGATGAACGTCTTGCGCCGGTCGAAGACGATCGCCTTGCTGTGCAGGCTCGAATCGGAGCTGCCACGGAAGCTCAGCCGGCCGGCGCTGGGGTCGCCAGGCTGGCGGCGCAGCTCGAACAGCTGCACGCCATGTTCTAGCAGCGCCCGGCGGTACGGCGCATACCCACCATGCACCGCCGGCACATCGGTGGCTTCCAGCGAATTGGTCAGCAGCCTCACCGACGCTCCGGCGTCGGCACGGCCAGTCAGGTACAACAGGCCTGGCTCCCCCGGCACGAAGTAGGCTGATACCAGGATCAGCTCCTTGTGCACGCTGGCCAGGTCCGGCGCCAACTGCTGGCTCATCAACAGGTGCGGGTCCGGTTCGTCATCGGCCAGCACCTTGCTCGGCGCATCCCAGAGGGCCGAGCTGTGTGCCCAGATCAGCTCGTTGCGCCAGACATCCAGGCGCGGTTGGGACTGGTAGGCCATCAAACGGTCATACAGCGCCTTGCGTTTTACCCGTGCCTCGGCCAGCGATACCTCCAGACGATGGCGGCTGGCGCGCAGGTCGTCAGCGTCAGGCTGCTGCCAGAGGAAGTCACCAATAGGCCGGCTGAGGGCGCTGTTCCAGTACTGGTCGAAGCCGTGCCCGAGCTGTTCCGCGACCGGGCCCACGCCGAGCATGTCGATGTCGGTGAAGTTGAGGTTGGGCTCGGCATCGAAATACTCGTCGCCCAGGTTGCGCCCGCCGACGATCGCCATGCTGCTGTCCACCAGGAACAGCTTGTTGTGCATGCGCCGGTGCTGGCGCGACAGATTGAAAAGGCGGCCCACCGCCCGGGTGGCGCCGGTGCTGCGCCCCAGGTGCAGCGGGTTGAACACGCGGATCTGGATATTCGGGTGGGCGTCGAGGGTGCCCATGATGGTGTCCAGGCCATCACTGGTGGTGTCGTCGAGCAGGATGCGCACGCGCACACCCCGGTCGGCGGCGCGCAGCAGTTCGTGAACCAGGGCCCGGGTGCTGAGGCCATCGTGCACGATGTAGTACTGCAGGTCGATGCTCGCCTGAGCGTTGCGGATCAGCTCGGCACGGGCGCGGAAGGCCTCGTTGCTGTTGGGCAGCAGGCGAAAGCCGGAGCGCCCTTCATAGGGGGCGGCCTGGCGCAGCACCGAACGGCCGAAGGCAGAATCCTTGGCCGGCAGCGCCTGGCTGGTTTCACGGGGCATGCCGACGCTGGCGCAGCCTGCAAGGCCGAGCAGCAACAGCAGCAGAGGCAGAGCTCGCTGGAGTCTCAAAGGTGAATTGTCCTGTACAGCAAAGGCCTGAGAGGTTGGACCGTGGAAGGCGGCGCAAAGTTACCCGCCAGTGTTGTCTTCATCCAGTAGACGAAGGGCGGTTTCACCCACTTTGCGCACCGCATCCTCGATTTGCGGGGTTGGCCGCGCGGCGAAGTTCATCCGCAGGCAGTGGCGGAACTTGCCCGAGGCCGAAAAGATGCTGCCTACGGCCACCTGTACGCCCTGTTCCAGTAAAGCGCGGTTCAGCCGCAGCGTATCGAAATGTTCAGGTAATTCCACCCATAGCATGAAGCCGCCCTGGGGCCGGCTGACGCGGGTGCCCGCTGGGAAGTAGCGGCTTACCCAATCGCTCATCAGGTCGCGGCCGCGCTGGTACTGGCTGCGCATACGCCGCACGTGCGGCTGGTAATGCCCGGCGGCGATGAAATCGGCGATGGCCAGCTGTGGCTGGGTGGCGGTGCTACCAGTGCTGATGTACTTCATGTGCAGCACCCGCTCCAGGTAGCGCCCAGGGGCGACCCAGCCGATGCGCAGGCCAGGGGCGAGGGTCTTGGAGAACGAGCTGCACAGCAGCACACGGCCGTCGTCGTCGAACGACTTGAGGGTACGCGGGCGCGGGTAGGTGTAGGCCAGGTCGCCATACACATCGTCTTCCAGGATCGCCACGTCATAGCGCTGGGCCAGGCTTAGCAGGCCCTTCTTGCGTGCTTCGGGCATTATGTAGCCGAGCGGATTGTTGCAGCTCGGGGTGATCTGGATGAGCTTGATCGGCCACTGCTCCAGGGCCAGCTCCAGCGCTTCCAGGCTGATGCCGGTGATCGGGTCGGTGGGGATTTCCAACGCTTTCATGCCCAGGCCCTTGAGGGTCTGCATGGCACCGTGGAAGCTTGGCGAGTCGACCGCAACAATGTCACCTGGCTCGCACACCGCTCGGATGCTGCACGACAGCGCCTCGTGGCAACCGGTCGTTACCACAAGGTCGGCAGGCCCCATGCGGCAGCCGGAGTCGAGCATCAGGCGAGCGATCTGTTCGCGCAGGGTGAGGTTGCCGTGGATATTGTCGTAGTACAGCCCCGGCATGTCCTGCCGGCGGCTGAGCTGGGCGAGGCTGCGCAGCAAGGGCTTGAGGCTAGGGCTGTCGATGTCGGGCATGCCGCGGCCGAGCTGGATCACGTCCTTGCGCGGGGTGCTGCGCACCAGCTCAAGCACCTGCTCCCACTGGGAGATGTCCACCGGGCGTTGGGCCGGGCGGCTGACGGCGGGCAGGGCGGCGGGGTGGCGATGGTCGCTGACGAAATAGCCCGACTTGGGCCTTGGCGACACCATGCCGCTGTCTTCCAGCATACGGTAGGCCTGCTGCACGGTACTCAAGCTGACGCCATGCTCCATGCTCAAGGCGCGCACCGACGGCAAGCGCTGGCCGGGGCGGTAAAGACCTTGCTCGATACGGGCGCCGAGCAGTTCGGCGAGGTTCAGGTAGAGCGTCACGGCATACTCCAGCGATAACTCACAGCATAGACCGGTACAGTTTTGCCGAAAATACAGCATTCAGCTGGTTTGCCGCCAATTCTGTATGGGAATAATAAGGCTGTGTTGGTTCTGTATTGCTTAGGTCGTCAGCGCGCATGCTTTCTCCACGGTAACTACTGAATGGGAGAACGCAGCGATGGGTGGCATGAGCGATGTGCGCTTGCAACTGATGGCCAAGGAGCTGGAAGCGGGGCAGAAGGCCAAGGTCTGCAATGCACCGGCCGACCTGGGCCGCTGGGGGCTGATGCTGCATCGCTGGCGCACCCGCAGGGCGCTGTTGCAGCTGGATGACAATCAGCTGCGTGATATCGGGCTGAGCTGGGAGCAGGCCCGGGTTGAAGGGCAGAAACCCTTCTGGAAGGATTGAAACGGCCCCTTGTGGGAGCGCCCCGGCAAGGCGGCGCCCACCTCAATCGCTTCGGCTTCACGCCAGCTCTTTGAGCCTATGCCAGAGCATCCCCAACGCCAGCAGCGGCGAGCGCAAATGCTTGCCGCCGGGGAAGGTGATGTGCGGCACTTTGGCGAACAGGTCAAAGCGCCCGCTCTGCTGGCCGCTGATCGCCTCGCCCAGCAGGCGCGCAGCCAGGTGAGTGGCGTTGAGCCCATGGCCGGAGTAGGCCTGGGCGTAGTAGACGTTCGGCTGGCTGGCCAGGCGGCCGATCTGCGGCAGGCGGTTGGCGCCGATGCCGATCATGCCACCCCACTGGTAGTCGATGCGCACGTCGGCCAGCTCGGGGAAGACCTTGAGCATCTTTGGCCGCATGTAGGCGGCAATGTCCTGCGGGTCGCGGCCGGAGTAATGGCAGGCGCCACCGAACAGCAGGCGGTGGTCGGCGGACAGGCGATAGTAGTCCAGTGCCACGCGCTGGTCGCACACCGCCATGTTCTGCGGCAACAGCTGGCGCGCGCGTGCCTGGCCAAGCGGTTCGGTGGCGATGATATAGCTGCCGGCAGGCAGCACCTTACCGCCCAGCTCGCGGTTGAGGTCGTTGTGGTAGGCGTTGCAGCACATTACCAAGGTCTTGGCGCGCACCCGGCCCTGGGCGGTGTGCACCTTTACTTCAGGGCCGTACTCGATCCGGCTGACCTCTGACTGCTCGAACAACTGCACACCCAGGCGGCTGGCCACCGCCGCTTCACCCAGTGCCAGGTTGAGTGGGTGCAGGTGCCCCGAGCCCATATCGATCAGGCCACCGACGTAACGGTTGGAGCCGACCACGCTGTGAATATCGTCCTTTTGCACCAGCCGCAGTTCGTGACGGTAGCCCAAGCTGTGCAGTTCCTCAGCCTCTTCGGCGAAGCCTTGCAGCTCGCCGGGCTTGTTGGCCAAATCGCAGTAGCCCCAGGTCAGGTCGCAAGCGATGGCGTGGCGCTCGACCCGTTCACGGACGATTTCCACGGCTTCCAGCCCCATCAACTTCATGCTGCGCACACCGTCCTCACCAATAACCGGCAGGAACTGCTCCAGGCCATGGCCGACGCCGCGAATTAGCTGGCCACCATTGCGCCCGCTGGCACCCCAGCCAAGCTTGCGTGCCTCCAGCAGGATCACCGACAGGCCGCGTTCGGCCAGCTCGATGGCAGTGTTAAGGCCTGAATAGCCGCCGCCGATGATGCACACGTCTGCGCTGTGCTCGCCTTGCAGGAAGGGGTGGTCAGGGTGTGGCGCGCTGCTGGCGGCGTAGTAGGAGGCGGCGTGCTGCGCGCTGTGGATCATTGGGCAGGTCCTGGGTGTCTAGACAGAAAGGGCAGGATAAGTGGGGTTTCAAGGTGGGGCAACCGGCCTCATCGCCGGCAAGCCGGCTTCTACAGAATCTCCACTTCTCTTGAGACCAGTGGGTTACCTGTGGGAGCCGGCTTGCCGGCGAATGGGCCTATAATCCAACCCAAATTCTTGCCTTGTATCCACCATGTCCTGCAACCGCCACAAGATCCAGTTCCTGCGTGAACTCATCCCTTCTTTCGAATGCGAACCCGGCTGCCACGATTGCTGCGGCCCGGTGACCACGTCTGCCGAAGAAATGGCCCGCCTGCCGCGCAAGTCGCAGGCCGAGCAGGAGGCGGCCATGCAGCGCCTGGACTGCGTGCACCTGGGCCCCAACGGCTGCACGGTGTACGAAGAGCGGCCGATGATCTGCCGCTTGTTCGGCACCACCCCACGCATGGCCTGCCCGCGCGGGCGCGGCCCGGACCCGATGATCGAGCCCGAGGCCGAGCAACTGGTTCACCGGTTCATTGCCACTACCCGCCAAGTGCTGGTCTAGCCTCAGTCCGGGATCGGCAGGCAGAGGCTTTCCTTCACTTCTTCCATCACGATGTAGCTCTTCGATTCGCGCACGTGCGGCAGCTTGAGCAGGATGTCGCCCAGCAGCTTGCGATACGACGCCATCTCCGAAATACGTGCCTTCACCAGGTAGTCGAAATCACCCGATACCAGGTGGCATTCCAAAACGTGCGGCAGTTTGAGCACCGCGCGGCGGAATTCCTCGAAGGTGTCGCCAGACTTGTAGTCCAGGCTGATCTCCACGAACACCAGCAGGCTGCCCTTCAGGTGCTGCGGGTTGAGCCGGGCGTTGTAGCCCATGATGATGCCCTCACGCTCCAGGCGGCGTACGCGTTCGGTGCAAGGGGTGGTGGACAGCCCAACTTTTTCGCCCAGTTCGGTGAAGGAAATACGCCCGTCATTCTGCAGGATCCGCAGGATGTTGCGGTCGATCTTGTCCAGTTCACGCTTGCTCTGGTGCTGGGTTCTCATAGGGGATGCCCCTCCGTGAAAGGCGATTTTGCCGAGAATTCTCGCCAAATATAGGCTTTTATATAGTGAATTGCACTGGTCTGTAATTTTTATACTGCGCGCATCCAAGCCATTTCAACAAAAATGCGGTGCGCCGCGTGCGAGGGATCAACAATGCGAGTTCTGGTACTTGGGAGCGGTGTCATCGGAACCGCCAGTGCCTATTATTTGGCCCGGCAAGGTTTTGAGGTCACGGTGGTCGATCGCCAGCCGGCGGTGGCCATGGAAACCAGCTTTGCCAACGCCGGCCAGATCTCGCCCGGCTATGCCTCGCCCTGGGCTGCCCCCGGTGTCCCGCTAAAAGCCATCAAGTGGCTGCTGGAGCGCCACGCACCGCTGGCCATCAAGCTGACCGGTGACGTCGATCAGTATCTGTGGATGGCGCAGATGCTGCGCAACTGCACCGCCAACCGTTACGCGGTGAACAAGGAGCGCATGGTGCGCCTGTCCGAGTACAGCCGCGATTGCCTCGACGAACTGCGTGCCGAAACGGGCATCGCCTACGAAAGCCGTACCCTGGGCACCACCCAGCTGTTCCGCACCCAGGCTCAGGTGGATGCCGCCGCCAAGGACATCGCCGTGCTCGAGCATTCCGGCGTGCCTTATGAGTTGCTCGACCGCGATGGCATTGCCCGCGTCGAACCGGCGCTGGCCGGGGTCAAGGATATCCTCGCCGGCGCCCTGCGCCTGCCCAACGACCAGACCGGCGACTGCCAGCTGTTCACCACCAAGCTCGCCGAAATGGCCCGCAACCTGGGCGTCGAATTCCGTTTCGGCCAGGACATTCAGCGCCTGGACTTCGCCGGCGACCGTATCAACGGTGTGTGGATCGACGGCAAGCTGGAAACCGCCGACCGCTACGTGCTGGCGCTGGGCAGCTACTCGCCGCAGATGCTCAAGCCGCTGGGTATCAAGGCGCCGGTGTACCCGCTGAAGGGTTATTCACTGACCGTACCGATCACCAACGCCGACATGGCACCGACCTCGACCATTCTCGACGAAACCTACAAGGTTGCGATCACCCGGTTCGACAACCGCATCCGGGTCGGCGGCATGGCTGAAATCGCCGGTTTTGACCTGTCGCTGAACCCGCGCCGGCGCGAAACGCTGGAGATGATCGTCAACGACCTTTATCCTCGTGGCGGTGACCTGAGCCAGGCGAGTTTCTGGACTGGCCTGCGCCCGGCCACCCCGGACGGTACGCCGATCGTAGGTGCCACCAAGTTCCGCAACCTGTTCCTCAACACCGGCCACGGTACGCTGGGTTGGACCATGGCCTGTGGTTCCGGTCGCCTGCTGGCCGACCTGATTGCGCGCAGAAAGCCGCAGATCAGCGCCGAAGGCCTGGATATTTCCCGGTATGGCAACACCCGAGAAGACGCCAAGCAAGGGCAGACCGCACCTGTTCACCAGTAGTAAGTTCGCCTGCACCGGCCTCTCGCGGGCAAGCCCGCGCTTACAGGGGCGGCACAGGTCTGAACACTGTGCCGTACCTGTGGGAGCCGGCTTGCCGGCGATGAATCCAACCCTGTTTTCAACCTGAACCACCATAAGGCTGCCGCCATGCGCCCCGCCCGTGCCCTGATCGACTTGCAGGCCCTGCGCCACAACTACCGCCTCGCCCGTGAACTGACCGGCGCCAAAGCCCTCGCCGTGATCAAAGCCGATGCCTACGGGCATGGCGCCGTGCGTTGCGCCCTGGCCCTGGAAACCGAAGCAGACGGCTTTGCCGTGGCGTGCATCGAAGAGGCTCTGGAGCTGCGCGGGGCGGGTATCAAGGCCCCGATATTGCTGCTCGAAGGCTTCTTCGAAGCCAGCGAACTGGCACTGATGGCCGAACACGACCTGTGGTGTGTGGTGCATTCGCTGTGGCAACTGGAGGCCATCGAAAAGACTTCGGTGCACAAGCCGCTGACTGTCTGGCTCAAGCTCGACAGCGGCATGCATCGTGTCGGCCTGCACGCCAAGGATTATCAAGAGGCCTACCAGCGCCTGCTGGCCAGCGGCAAAGTTTCGCGCATCGTCCTGATGAGCCACTTCGCCCGTGCCGACGAACTGGACGACGATGCCACCGCCCAGCAGATAGCCGTGTTCAACGCCACCCGCCAAGGCTTGGCCGCTGAATGCAGCCTGCGCAACTCGCCCGGTGTACTGGCTTGGCCGCAGGCCCCGAGCGACTGGGTACGCCCCGGCATCATGCTGTACGGTGCCACACCGTTCGAAGTGGAGCAGGCCCAGGCCGAGCGCCTGCAGCCGGTAATGACCCTGCAATCGCGCGTCATCAGCGTGCGTGAACTGCCAGCCGGCGAGCCAGTGGGTTACGGCGCCAAGTTCATCAGCCCGCGGCCGACCCGGGTCGGTGTGGTCGCCATGGGGTACGCCGACGGTTACCCTCGCCAGGCGCCGACCGGCACACCGGTGATGGTCGCCGGCAAGCGCAGCCAGCTGATTGGCCGCGTCTCAATGGACATGCTGTGCATCGACCTCACCGATGTGCCCGAGGCGAACATCGGCAGCCCGGTCGAGTTGTGGGGTAAGCACGTGCTGGCCAGCGAAGTGGCGATGCACGCCGGGACCATCCCCTACCAGATCTTCTGCAACCTGAAGCGCGTGCCGCTGGACTATTACGGCGAATGACACGCTGAAGCGGACAGCCTGAGGGGCGGTGTGTTGTAAATACTGAACGGCATTGCCATGATATCGTTCACATTCACCCCGCCATCTCACCGTTTCAGGAGGCTCCAGCTTTGGACGTCGGCGAACGACTGCAAGCCATCCGCAAGCTCAAGGGCCTGTCCCAGCGTGAACTCGCCAAACGCGCGGGTGTGACCAACAGCACTATCTCGATGATCGAGAAAAACAGCGTAAGCCCCTCGATCAGCTCGCTGCGCAAGGTGCTGAGCGGGATTCCCATGTCCATGGTCGAGTTCTTCTCGGTGGAGCTTGAAGCACAAAGCCCTGCCCAGATCGTCTACAAGGCCCATGAGCTGATCGACATCTCCGATGGCGCGGTGACCATGAAGCTGGTGGGCAAGTCGCACCCCAACCGTGCCATAGCGTTTCTCACCGAGGTCTACCCACCGGGTGCCGACACCGGCGCCGAGATGCTCACCCACGATGGCGAAGAAACCGGCATCCTCCTGGAGGGCCGCCTGGAACTGGTAGTCGGCAACGAGATCTTCATCCTCGAGGAAGGCGACAGCTACTACTTCGAAAGCACCCGCCCGCACCGCTTTCGCAACCCGTTCAATGAGCCCGCCCGGCTGATCAGCGCCGCCACGCCGTCGAACTTTTGATCCAGCGCAGTGCATTGTTTCGGCAATATCCCTTTCCCGAGTAGGGTCGTTTCACGGCTTCCGGGTTCCCGCTATACTTTTCAACGCTCGCATTACCGTGGCCGCGGGCGTGATTAGCCACCATGAGGGTGTACGCGTGAACCAAATCAAGAAGATGCTGGCCGTACCAGCAGCCGTATTCGCCCTATGGGCAATGAGCGCAACCGCTGCGACCAACGACGACATCGCCAAACGCCTGGAGCCGGTTGGCCAGGTGTGTGTTCAGGGCCAGGAATGCAAAGGCATGGAAGTGGCGGCCACCGCCGGCGGGGGCGGCGCCAAGACCCCGGATGACATCATCGCCAAGCACTGCAACGCATGCCACGGCACCGGCCTGCTGGGTGCACCGAAAATCGGTGATACCGCCGCCTGGAAAGAGCGCGCCGACCATCAGGGTGGCCTGGATGGCATACTCGCCAAGGCCATTACCGGCATCAACGCCATGCCACCGAAAGGCACCTGTGCCGATTGCTCGGATGATGACCTGAAGGGCGCCATCCAGAAGATGTCCGGGCTTTGAGCCACGGCTGAGTCACCCACGGCCCGCCTGCAATGGCGGGCTTTGTTTTTGTGCAGGCAACGAACCCGCGCCGATTCATGTCCAACCCCTGAACCCACGGAAGACTCAGGAGGCCAAGATGCACCTCTGTTCCATCGACCAGGCAGTCGAGCAGGTCTTGTCACGCCTGCCGGCCCACATTCACATGGGCCTGCCCCTGGGTCTTGGCAAACCCAATGCCTTCGTCAATGCGCTGTATGCCCGGGTGCGCGAACTGCCGGAGCGACAGCTGACGATCTACACGGCGTTGTCGCTTGGGCGGCCACCCCTGGGCGACGGCCTGCAACGGCGTTTTCTCGAGCCCTTCATCGAGCGCGTATTCGCCGATTACGAAGAACTCACCTACCTCGCCGACCTGCGCAACGATCAGCTACCGCCGAACATCCGGGTCGAGCAGTTCTTCATGCAGCCCGGCAGCCTGCTGCACAGTGATTGCGCCCAGCAGGGCTACATCAGCAGCAACTACAGCCACGCCGCCCGCGACATCAACGCCAAGGGTTTGAACCTGATCGCCCAACTGGTCGCCGCCACGCCGGAAAAACCGGTGCACTTGAGCCTGGCCTGCAACCCCGACATCACCCTCGACCTGCTGCCGATGGTCGCCAAGCGACGTGAGGCCGGTGAAACGATCCTCATGCTCGGCCAGGTGCATGCCGAGCTGCCCTACATGCCCGGCGACGCCGAGCTGGGCATGGAAGCATTCGACCTGTTGATCGACCAGGCCGAACAACGCCGCCTGTTCTCTACACCGAACATGCCGGTCACCACCCAGGACCATTGCATCGGCCTGCACGCCAGCACGCTGGTGCGCGATGGCGGCACGCTGCAGATCGGCATTGGTGCCATGGGCGATGCGGTGGCCGCCGCGTTGCTGGCGCGCCAGGGCGACAACGTTGGCTACCGGGCCTTGATGGATGAACTGGACGTCGGCCCATGGCAGGCGCTGATCGAGCGTGAAGGGGGGCTGGATGCCTTCGCCCAAGGCCTCTACGGTTGCAGCGAGATGTTCGTCAACGGCCTGCTGGCGTTGGCCGAGGCAGGTGTGGTGCGGCGCCCGGCCGACGAGCAGGGTGTGCTGGTGCACGGCGGTTTCTTCCTCGGCCCGCGGGCGTTCTACCAACGTTTGCGGGACATGCCACTGGAGCAGCGCGCGCGCTTTGCCATGACGCGTATCAGCTTCATCAATGAGCTGTATGGCCAGGAGGAGCTCAAGCGCCGCCAACGCCGCGATGCGCGCTTCATCAACACGGTGTTCACCATGACTTTGCTCGGCGCGGGGGTGGCCGACCAGCTGGAGAATGGGCGCGTGCTCAGCGGTGTCGGCGGGCAGTACAACTTCGTCGCCCAGGGCCATGCGTTGGAGGGCGGGCGCTCGATCCTGCTGCTGCGCAGTTGGCGTGAGGCGGGCGGCGACGTCAGTTCCAACCTGCTTTGGGCCTACGGCCACTGCACCATCCCTCGGCACTTGCGTGACATTGTGGTGACCGAGTACGGCATCGCTGACCTGCGCGGGCAGACCGACAGTGAAGTGATTGCGCGGTTGCTGGCGGTCAGTGATTCGCGGTTTCAGGCTGAGCTGATCGAGCAGGCCAAAAAGGCCGGCAAGTTGGCAAAAGATTTTCAGCTGGATGCGCGGTTTACCGACAACACACCTGAGCGGCTTGAAGCAATCAGAGCGCGGCATGTGCGGCTGTTCCCGGAGTATCCGCTGGGTACGGATTTTACCGCCGAGGAGCGGGACTTGCTGCGGGCATTGAACTGGCTGAAGAGCAAGTTCAGGTTGAGCGAGGTGCTGGAGCTGGGCAAGGCCGCGCTGGATGCGCCGGGGCCGGAGGGGTACCAGCGACACCTGGAGCGGATGGGGCTGGACGCTCCGCAGGGCTTGAAGGAAGAGCTGTATCAGCGGCTTTTGCTGGCAGGGTTGGCGGCGACCTGAAGACTGCCGGGGCTGCTTTTTGCAGCCCATCGCGGCATAAGGCCGCTTCTACAAGGTTATGGGTTGCCCTGTAGGAGCAGCGGGGCTTGCCGGGGCGCCGGACCGGTCGGAAAGGGCCGCTAGGCGGCCCCAGTGGCCATCACTCGATGAAGCTGACCACGCCACCTTCCAGCGACTTCACCCGAGCCAGCGATTCAACGCGGTAGCCCTGGCTGTCCAGCTCGGCACGGCCGCCCTGGAACGACTTCTCGATGACGATACCCAGGCCTGCCACGGTGGCGCCGGCCTGCTTGATGATCGAGATCAGCGCCTGCGACGCCTTGCCGTTGGCCAGGAAGTCGTCGATGACCAGCACGCGGTCGCTGCTGTTGAGGTGGCGCGGCGAAATGGCCACGGTGTTCTCGGTCTGCTTGGTGAAGGAGTACACCGTGGCAGTCAGCAGGTTCTCGGTCAGCGTCAGCGACTGGTGCTTGCGTGCAAAGATCACCGGTACGCCCAGCTTCAGGCCGGTCATCACCGCCGGGGCAATGCCCGAGGCTTCGATGGTGACGATCTTGGTCACGCCGGCATCGGCGTAAAGGCGGGCGAACTCGTCACCGATCAGCTGCATCAGGGCAGGGTCGATCTGGTGGTTGAGAAACGCGTCGACTTTGAGAACTTGATCGGAAAGCACGATGCCTTCTTCGCGAATCTTCTGCTGCAGTGCTTCCACTGTGTATCTCCGATGTAGCAAAGGTGGCCGCAAGAAGCGGCAAAGTTAAAGAGTAATGGTTGATCAGCGTTTGAGCATTGCCCGGATATCGGCCAGCGCGTTGTTGCCTCGCGCGGCTTTGACTTCAACGGGCGCATCGTCCAGGCCTTCCCAGGCCAGGTCGTCTGGCGGCAGTTCATCCAGGAACCGGCTGGGCGTGCAATCGATGATTTCGCCATATTGCTTGCGTTTGGCGGCGAAGGTGAAGGCCAGGGTCTGGCGTGCGCGGGTGATGCCCACGTAGGCCAGGCGGCGTTCTTCTTCGATGGTGTCGGCCTCGATGCTCGAGCGGTGGGGGAGAATTTCCTCCTCCATGCCCATGATGAACACGTAAGGGAATTCCAGGCCTTTGGAGGCATGCAGGGTCATCATCTGCACGCCCTCGGCGTTTTCTTCCTCTTCCTGCTGACGCTCGAGCATGTCGCGCAACACCAGCTTGCCGATGGCGTCCTCGATCGTCATGTCACCCTCTTCATCCTTTTCGAGGGTGTTCTTCAGCGCTTCGACCAGGAACCAGACGTTGCTGATGCGAAACTCCGCAGCCTTGTCGCTGGCGGTCTGCTGGCGGATCCAGTTCTCGTAGTCGATGTCGCGGATCATCTCATGCAGCGCCGCGATCGGGTCATCAAGGGCCACCTTGTGGCGCACCCCGTCGAGCCAGTGCTTGAAGCGCTGCAGGCGCTCGGTATAGCGAGCGTCCAGGTGCTCGCCCAGGCCCAGCTCCTCGCTGGCGGCGTACATCGAGATGCCGCGCTCGGTCGAGTAGTTGCCGAGCTTTTCCAGGGTGGTCGAGCCGATTTCCCGGCGCGGCACGTTGATCACTCGCAGGTAAGCGTTATCGTCGTCCGGGTTCACCAACAGGCGCAGGTAGGCCATCAGGTCCTTGACCTCCTGGCGGCCGAAGAAGCTGTTGCCGCCCGACAGGCGATAGGGCACCTGGTGGTGCTGCAGCTTCAGTTCGATGAGCTTGGCCTGGTAGTTGCCGCGGTAGAGGATGGCGAAGTCGCTGTATGGGCGGTTGGTGCGCAGGTGCAAGGTGAGGATTTCCATGGCCACGCGTTCGGCCTCGGCTTCCTCGTTCTTGCAGCGGATCACGCGGATCTCGTCGCCCACACCCATTTCGCTCCACAGCTGCTTTTCGAACGCATGCGGGTTGTTGGCGATCAGCACGTTGGCGCAGCGCAGGATGCGGCTGGTGGAGCGGTAGTTCTGCTCGAGCATGACGATCTTCAGGGAGGGGTAATCCTCCTTGAGCAGCATCAGGTTCTCGGGGCGCGCGCCACGCCAGGCGTAGATCGACTGGTCGTCGTCACCCACCACGGTGAACTGGTTGCGCATGCCAATGAGCATTTTCACCAGCAGGTACTGGCTGGCGTTGGTGTCCTGGTATTCGTCCACCAGCAGGTAACGCACGCGGTTCTGCCAGCGTTCGAGCACCTCGGGGTGCTCCTGGAACAGCTTGACCGGCTGCAGGATCAGGTCGTCGAAGTCCACTGCGTTGAACGCCTTGAGCGTGCGCTGGTAGTGGGTGTAGACGATGGCGGCGGTCTGTTCGCGCGGGTTGCGGGCTTTTTCAAGGGCTTCGGCGGGGAGGATCAGGTCGTTCTTCCAGGCACCGATCATGTTCTTGATCTCGTCGATGCCGTCGTCGCCCGAGTATTCCTTCTGCATGATGTCCGACAGCAGCGCCTTGATATCGGACTCGTCAAAGATCGAGAAGCCTGGCTTGTAGCCCAGCTTGTCGTGCTCTTTGCGGATGATGTTCAGCCCCAGGTTGTGGAACGTGCACACCGTCAGGCCCCGGCCTTCCCCCGGGCGCAGCAGCGTAGCGACCCGTTCCTTCATCTCGCGCGCGGCCTTGTTGGTGAAGGTCATCGCGACGATGTACTGGGCACGGATGCCGCAGTTCTGGATCAGGTGGGCGATCTTGCGGGTGATCACGCTGGTCTTGCCGGAGCCTGCACCGGCGAGCACCAAAAGAGGGCCGCCGACGTAGTCACGGGCTTCCTGTTGCCTGGGATTGAGTCGGGACATGCTAGAAACCGGGGGTCGCCAGAAAATAGCCGCGCATTCTAACAGGCATGGGGCCGTTGTGGCGCGACCGTCTGACGTGTGAGTCAGACTTTCTGCCTGCGCAGATCATTAGTTTGGCTAATGCTATTAACTGAAAAAATCGTATTTGCCGGTTGAGCGACTTTCGAGCAGGATGCACGTCAAAATGTGTCGGGACGCGCTGTGGGCAAGGATATGTCTAAAAGTGAAAATCATTTTCATTTCTGCAGTAGCATACCCGGCCTCCCTCGTGTCACCGTCCAAGCTTTAAGGAGCCCGCTTGTCCACGCCTGTCGAACCTTTGCGTTTGCTGTTGTTGGCTGATGAGCCGGAGTGGGCCGCCTTGCTGCGCGAATGCCTGCTGCCGTTGGAAGGTTCAGCGGTACTGCTGACCGCGCCGAACTGGGCGGCGGTCGACAGCCTGTTCAGCCATGACCGTCAGGCGGTGATACTGGCCACCCCGGCCCTGCAACCGGCGCCCGGGCGCTGCGACTTGCCGACCATCCTGTTGCTCGATCACGAGCCCAAGGCGCAGCCCACGGGTGTCAGCGACTGGCTGGTGCGTGACCAACTCAATGCCGATGCCCTGCGCCGTTCGTTGCGTCATGTGCGCGAACGCGGGGTGCTGGTTGCCACCTTGCAGCGCCTGGCCGAACAGGACCCGCTGACCGGTATCGCCAACCGCCAGGGCTTCCAAGCCCTGCTGACCGCTCGCCTGGCCGAGAACGATGGGCGCGGGGTGGCGCTCGGGCACCTGGACCTGGACAACTTTCGCCACGTCAACGATGCCCTCGGCCATCAGGGTGGCGACCGCCTGATCCTGCAGGTGGTGTCGCGCCTCAAGCTGCAACTGGAGGCCGGTGACCAGCTGGCGCGCCTGGGCAGCGACGAATTCGCCTTGCTGATCGACACGCGCCGCGACACTGGCCGCGCCGAGTTCATCGCCGAACGCATCGTCGAGGCCTTGGCCGAGCCGTACTGGATCGACGGCGAAAGCCTGCTGCTCGGCTGCAGCCTGGGCTTGGCCCACGCCCGCGCGCAAAGTGGCGCGGACCCGTTGATGTGGCATGCGCACATCGCCATGCGCCAGGCCAAGAGCAGCCAGGGCTGCACCTTCCATGTGTTCAACGAACGGATCAACCGCAACGCCCGCAGCCTGGCCGACCTGGAAGGCGAACTGCGCCGGGCCCTGCGCCGCGATGAACTTGAGCTGCACTACCAGCCGCGGCTGAACCTGGCCGACGGCCGCATCGTTGGCCTGGAGGCCCTGGTGCGCTGGCGCCATGCCGAGCGCGGCCTGTTGCCGCCAAGCGAATTCGTGCCGCTGGCCGAACAGAGCGGGCTGATCGTGCCGCTGGGCTACTGGGTCATCTCCCGCGCGTTGCGCGACATGCAGGCCCTGCGCGAGAGCGGCCTGGCGCCACTGCACATGGCGGTAAACCTGAGCTTTCGCCAGTTCCAGGACAGCCAGCTACTGGCCACACTGAGCCGCTTGATCATCGAGCACGGCGTCGATGCCCGCTGGCTGGAGTTCGAATTGACCGAGACGGCGGTCATGCGCCGCAACGAATTGGTCCGCCAGACCATGGATGCCTTGGGGCGCCTGGGTGTGCGGTTCTCGCTTGACGATTTCGGCACCGGCTTCTCTTCGTTCGTGCATTTGAACAGCCTGCCGATCACTCTGCTCAAGGTCGACCGCAGCTTCGTCGCTGGCATGGAGATGCGCGAAGAGAACCGCAAGCTGGTGCACGCGATGATCAACCTGGCCCACAACCTCAACCTCGAGGTCGTGGCCGAGGGTGTCGAGAGCCACGAACAGATGGCTTTGCTGCGCGGGTTTGGTTGTGACCAGGTGCAAGGGTTTCTGGTCAGCAAGCCGCTGCCGGTGGGGGAGTTGGTGGCGTATTTGCAGCAGGCGTCCGAGCGCAAGCTGGCGCAGGTGCTCTAGGCCCTATCGCCGGCAAGCCGGCTCCCACGCCGACCTCTAGGGCTGTGGCATCCCTGTAGGAGCCGGCTTGCCGGCGATGGGGCCCTGAAGTCAGGCCGAAACCGCAGCCTTTTTGCCGACACCGGCCTTCCCTAGCATCCGCTTCATTCGCCACTCGAAGGCAATGGTCAACGCCACCGATGCACAGGCCAAGCCCAACGCCAGCCCCCACCACACACCCACCGCGCCGCCACCGAAGTTGAACGTCAGCAGCCACGCACTCGGCGCCCCGACCAGCCAGTAGCAGCAAAGCCCGATCAGGAAGGTGGTCTTGGCATCCTTCAGCCCCCGTATCGAGCCCATGGCAATGGTCTGCACGCCGTCGAACAGTTCAAACCAGGCCGCGACCATCAGCAGGCTCACCGCCAACTGGTAGATCTGCGCAAACGCCGGGTCATTGCCATCGATGAACAGGCCCACCAGCATTTCCGGGCGCAGCCAGAACAGCGCGGCGAAGGCGAACATGATCATCGCGCCGAAGCTGATGCCCACGCGCCCGGCACTGCGTGCTGCCAGCAGGTTGCCGGCGCCGTAGTACAGCCCGACCCGCATGGTCACCGCATAGGACAGCCCGGTTGGCACCATGAATGCGGTCGAGACGATCTGCAGGGCAATCTGGTGGGCCGCCAGCTCCGTGCTGCCAAGCACGCCCATGCACAAAGCGGCAAAGGCGAACAGGCCGACTTCCACCATGTAGGTGCCGCCGATTGGCAAACCCAGCCGCCACAGTTCGCGCAGGGCGGGCAGGGAAGGGCGCGACAGGCCCTTGCGCAGCGGGTACTCGGCGTAGGCCGGGTGCCAGCGGATGTACAGGGCCAAGGCGATTGCCATGCCCATCGATACCACGGCAGTGACCATGCCGATGCCCATCAGCCCCAGCTTGGGCAGGCCGAACATGCCTTCGATCAGCGCGACGTTGAACAGGTAGTTGAGCACCGTGCCGACCAGGCTGATGACCATCACCGGCGTCGAACGGCCCAAAGCGCTGGTGAAGCCGCGCAAGGCCATGAAGGTCAGGTAACCGGGCAGCGCCAGCGGCAACAAGGTGAGGAATTGCGTGGCCGACTCGACGTTTTCGGGCTGCTGGCCGAACAGCAGCAGCACCGGTTTGAGGTTCCACAGGGCCAGCGCCGCGACCAGTGCCAGGCCCCAGGCCAGCCACAGGCCGTTTTGCGCAAGGCGGGTGGCGCCTTCGATGTCATTGGCGCCCTTGCGAATCGCCACCAGCGTACCGACCGCCGCAATCACGCCCAGGCAGAAGATCGACACGAACGAATAGCTCGCCGCGCCCAGGCCACCGCCCGCCAGGGCTTGGGGGCTGATGCGGGCCATCATCAGGGTGTCGGTGAGCACCATCAGCATGTGCGCCAACTGCGAGGCGATCAGCGGCCCGGCCAGGCGCAGCAAAGCCTTGAGTTCTGTGGTGGGCGCAACGTGCATGGTGGGGTCCTTTTGCCTGACTCTGTGAGCGAGGGACGATTCTGAGGCTTCGGTCAACTTTGCACAAAAGGATAAAAGCGATGGTTGGCATGAGTTCAACTCATGCATATATGATCACAAGCATCCCTTCGCCGCCCCGTATGCAGGTGCCCCATGTCCCGTCAGCTGCCCCCGCTGTATGCGCTGCGCGCATTCGAAGCCGCCGCCCGGCTCAGCTCTTTCACCCGTGCCGGCCATGAGCTGTCGATCACCCAGAGTGCGGTCAGCCGGCATATCCGTACCCTGGAGGATCACTTCGCCTGCCGCCTGTTCATCCGCAGCGGCCGCAGCCTGCAACTGACCGAGGCCGCGCGGGTGCTGTTGCCGGGCGTGCGTGAGGGCTTCGCCGCACTGGAGCGGGCGTGCGATACGTTGCGTGGCGAAGACGACATCTTGCGCATGAAGGCGCCTTCAACCCTGACCATGCGCTGGCTGCTGGCGCGCCTGAGCCAGTTCCGTCACTTGCAGCCCGGCAACGAAGTGCAACTGACCAGCGCCTGGATGGACGTCGATCATGTCGACTTCAATCAGGAGCCCTTCGACTGCGCAGTACTGCTCAGTGACGGCGTGTTCCCGCCGGACTGGGAGGTCCGGCGGTTGTTCTCCGAGCTGTTGATTCCGGTGGGTGCACCGGACTTGCTCAAGGAAGGCCCGTTGGACCAACGCCGGTTGGCCGGCATCGAGCTGCTGCACCCCACCCCCGACAAGCGTGACTGGCGCGAATGGCTGGAGCGCATGGGCCTGGCCGACAGCGTTTCGCTCAAGGGCGGGCAGGTATTCGACACGCTGGAGCTGGGCATGATCGCTGCGGCCCGCGGCTACGGGGTCTCGATGGGCGACCTGCTGATGGTTGCCGAAGACGTGGCCCATGGGCGCTTGAGCCTGCCCTGGCCGACAGCAGTGCCTAGTGGCATGGATTACTACCTGGTGTGGCCGCGCACCCGCCCAGGGGGTGAGCGGTTGCGGCGCTTGAGTGTGTTTTTGCAGGAAGAGGCGGCGGCGGTGAACTTGCCGGATGTGCGCATTCTGCCGGGTCTTTGATCGCCTGCACTGGCCTCTTCGCGGGCACAGCGCAGAGCTTCAAACCCCGCAATCCCTGTAGGAGCGGGCTTGCCCGCGATGAGGCCAGTGCAGGCTAAAGAAAACGTTTGCGAATACCCCGGTCCGACACTCAAGTATTCGCCACCGACGCCGATTTACTTGCACCAGCGTCCCGGAAAGAGGGCGCGATTCTCCGTCGACAAACAGCAGGCGGTCCACGTGATCAGGATGATCCAGGCCACCTGCCAGGAGCTTCCCCCATGTCTCAACCGCGTGCCCGAATCGCTTCGCAGCTCGGTATCGCCCTCGCCATTGTGCTGGCGTTGGTGATCACCGGCAGTACTCTGTTCGCCCTCCGTTCCCTGGACGACGCCAACCTCGCCACGCGCCAGGCGCACCTGGCCAGCGAAGCGCGGCTGCTGGCTGACCAGCTGGAAACCTTCCATGGTTCGCTCAAGGACAATACCCAACGCCTTAGCGGCTTGTTCGAGCGTCGCTTTGCCTCCGGGCTGTCGCTGCATGCCGGCGAAACCGTGCAGGTTGCCGGGCAGCCCACGCCGGCCCTGTACCTGGGTGACCACCTCCTGAACAACGATTTCCAGCAGGTGGACGAATTCCAGCAGATGACCGCTGGCATCGCCACTTTGTTCGTGCGCAGCGGCGACGACTTCGTGCGCATCACCACCAACCTGAAAAAACAGGATGGCAGCCGCGCAATTGGTACCCAGCTCGACCGCCAGCATCCGGCGTACGCGAAGCTGCTGGCGGGGCAGATGTACGTGGGCCGGGCAGTGCTGTTCGAGCGCAACTACATGACCCGCTATGTACCGGTGAACGACGGCAACGGCCGTGTCATTGCAGTACTGTTCGTCGGTTTCGACTACACCGACGCGCAGAATGCGCAGTTCAGCAACCTCAAGCGCTTCCGTATTGGTGAAACCGGGTCGCTGGCCATTCGCGACGAGCAGGGTCAGTGGCTGGTGCCGCCAGCCAATGCCGACCTGCCCTCGTTCAGCGCCTCCGCGCCGTTTGCCGAAGGCCCGTGGACTGTGGTCGCCAGCATGCCCTTGGCAGAGATCCGCGAGGTAACCTGGAGCGTTGGCCTGCGCCTGGCCATCGGCAGCCTATTGGCGATGCTGCTGGCCGTGGCCGCCACCCTGTGGTTGCTGCGCCGCAAACTGCGCCCGCTCGACGACCTGGTACGTCAGGCCAATGCCTTGGGCGCCGGCGACCTTAATGCGCGCCTTGCCGTGACCAGCCATGACGAGATCGGCCAGCTGGCGCGCAGTTTCAACAAGATGGGCGAAGCGCTGGCGACCATGGTCGAGCACATTCGCGGAGCTTCCGAGCAGGTCAGTGGCCGCGCCCGTTCGTTGGCCGGCCTGTCGGCGGGCGCCTGTGAGGGCATGGACCAGCAGTCCGGTGAAATCACCAGCATGGCCGGTGCGGTGGAAGAGTTCAGCGCCACCTCGATGAACATTGCCGACAACATGGCTGGTACCGAGCGCATGGCCCGCGACAACGCCCAGCAGACCCGGATTGGCCGCACGGCCATGGATGAAGCGTCGAGCTCTTTGCGCCAGATCGCCGAGGCATTGGGAGGCACCGCGACCGTGATGGACACGCTGGGCGCACGTTCGCAAGAGATCGGCGGCATCGTCGGGGTGATTACCGCAATCGCCGAGCAGACCAACCTGCTGGCCCTCAACGCTGCCATCGAAGCGGCGCGCGCTGGCGAACAGGGCCGCGGTTTCGCCGTGGTCGCAGATGAGGTCCGCGGCCTGGCGGCACGTACTCGCCAGGCGACCGATGAGATTTCCGGGATGATTGCCAGCATCCAGCAACAGACCGGCCACGCCATCAGCACGCTGGAGCAGGGTAATCAGTTGATGCAGGAAGGCCTGCAGCGCAACGACAAGGTGGCCGAGGCCCTGGCGCGTATCGACGAGCAGAGCCGGGTGGCGGGTGAGCAGTTCACGGTGATCAGTACGGCCACCCAGGAGCAGAGCAGCACCGCGACCGTGCTCAGCCGCAACCTGCAGAGCATTGCCCAGGCCAACAGTGAACAGCGGGATGTGGCCAATGAACTGGCCTTTACCGCGCGTGAGCTGGAGGGGTTGGCGGCGCAGTTGCGCCAGGAAGTGGATCGGTTTCGGGTATAGATAACCCGTTGACCGCACTCCCTGCGCCGTACCTGTAGCAGCGGCTTCAGCCGGGATGGGCCGCGAAGCGGCCCTTTTTTACAGCGACCGCAGGTTCAACGCCTGCGCACAAGCCTGCAGCGACCGCTGCTCGCTCTGCGCATACAAGGCCAGCTCATCCTGCACCCGCAGCCCCAGCGCCGCCTCGAACGCATCGCGGTTGGCATTGCTGCCATATTCAGCCTGGGCATCGTCACCCAGGTTCGACTGGAAAATCCCCGCCGCACTCACCGGCAAGAAGTCCTCGTACACCAAGGCCTCGAAATGCACATGGCCAGCGTCGATCAAGCCCTGCAGGGTAGTCGGGCGATCAGCCTGCTCTCGCGCGGCCAGGCCTTTTTCGGTGGCGAAATAACGGAAGTACGCCAGGCCTTGCTCACGCATCTGCGCCAGGTCATCGGGGAACTCGGCAAAGTGTGCCTGCAACAGCGCCACGTAACGCTCGGCATTGGCCTCCGCTGGCGCACCGCCCAGGGCCGCACGGGTAGCGTCGAGCAACCGGTCATACAGCTGGCGGCCCTTCGGCGTCAGTGCAGCGCCTCGCTGTTCGATCTCGCCGAAGCGCGCGGTGTGGCTGCCTTCGCTGCCGTGCTGGTCGCTGAAGGCGACTTTCTCTTGCAAAGCCTTGAAACTGGTCTGGCGCAGCAGGATCGGGTGGCGGCGGGTGGGCGGGCCTTCGACCACGGCCTTCGGCGGGATGCCCTTGGCCGGCATGCCTAGCTGGATGGCGTCGATGTCCAGGGTGCGCGGGGTCAGGTGGTTGATGTGCGGGCCCTTGAACGCCACCACATCGGCGATCAGCCGATGCTGATCATGCAGCTGCTGGTACTGCTCGGCAGTGACCGTCGCATCCTTGTGCCAGCGGAAGGTGTGCAACGCTTCCTGCACGAAGGCCTCGGCGTCGGCTGCGTTCAGGCCGCCATCGCGCTCGCATTGGGCGATCAGCTCGAGTGCGCGGGCAGTGAAGATCTTGCGCTTGGCCAGAATGGTTTGCGCCAGCTCACGCAATGCGGGGTTGTCGATCAATTCCAGGCGCAGCAGCGACGTGAACACGCGGAACGGGCTGATGTGCAGTGCCTGTTCGTGCACGGCGCGGAACGCGGTGGAGTGCACCGGCACGCCGGCGGAACTGAGGTCGTAATAGCCGACTGGCTGCATGCCCATGACCGCGAACAGCCGGGCGATGGTGGCCAGCTCTTCGGCGCTGCCGACGCGGATGGCACCGTGGCGCTCCTGGTCCAGGCGCTCGACCTCGCCGGTCCAGCGCAGGGCTTCGGCCACTTTGGGCTGCTCGGCCATGACCTGCTGGTTGATTTCGCTCACCAGCTCCAGCAGCGTGCCGTACAGCGGCACTTCCTGTTTATACATGAGCGACATGGCGGCAGAGAACTGCGCGCGAATGCTGTCGGGGCTGACGAAATCGTGGGCGTGCATCGCTAGCTTCCTGGTTGGGTTCGGACGCTTACATGAAAGCTGGGAATGCACTACGGTCACAAGCGAAAAAAAGTGAGTGTGTCATTCCTTTTTTGATCGATCTTCAGGGCCCTATCGCCGGCAAACCAGCTCCCACAGGCACAGCACAAGTTTCAGCAACTGTGCTGTGCCTGTGGGAGCTGGCTTGCCGGCGATAGGGCCGCAAAGCGGCCCCGGCAATCTCAAGGCTGAAGCTGCTCCTGAATCCACTCCACCAACGCCCGCACTTTGGGAACCTCCGCCGCATGCTCGGCATACGCCAGGTAATGCGCCCCGGCACTGCACATGGCATGGTTCCACGGCACCACCAGGCTACCCTCGGCCAACTCCTTCGCCGCCAGGTAGCGCGGCACCAGCGCCACCCCGCAACCGGCCTGCGCCGCGCTCAAGGCCATGTAGAACGTATCGAAACGCGGCCCGTGGTAAGCGTTGACACTGTGCAGCCCCAATTCCAGGAACCACTCGTGCCAAGCCTCCGGCCGCGAAGTGCTTTGCAGCAGCACCAGTTCGGCGAGCTCGCTGGCTTCCTTCAATTTGCGCCCTGCGAGCAGCTCCGGGGCGCACACGGGCACTACCTCTTCGCTGAACAGCTCGAGGCAGGTCGCCCCTGGCCAGGTGCCTTGCCCATAGAAGAACACCACATCCGCCGAGCCCTGCAGCAAGGCGAATGGCTCCATTTCGTTGCGAATATCCAGGTGGATGTTGGTGTGGCGCTTGCCGAAGCCCTTGAGGTGCGGGATCAGCCAGCGCACGCCAAAGCTCGGTTGAGTGGCTACCTTCAATATCTCGGTCTGCTCGCCATAGGTCAGGACATAGCGGCTGGACATGTCGACCTGGGTGAGGATCTTGTTGACCTCCGCCAGGTACAGGCTACCGGCAGGCGTCAGTTGCAGGCGCCGGCGGATGCGCAGGAACAGGTGGTGACGGAGCAGCTCTTCGAGCTGCGCCACCTGCTTGCTGACCGCGCTTTGGGTCAGGTGCAGCTCTTCGGCGGCACGGGTAAAGCTCAAGTGGCGAGCTGCAGCCTCGAAGCACTGCAGGGCGGTCATGGAAGGCACCAGGCGTTTGGACATAGCGTTCTCTGCGGCTCGAATCATTACCTGACGGAATGATAAGCGGAATAAAGGTCGTTTGTTGCACCCGTGTAATCGGATTAATACTGATCCCCATCATTTTTCCACCCCATCACCCGATGTAGGAGAAACACAAATGGTTGCTGGATTGCTCGAGCGCCTTGGCGTTGCCGCCACGGCTTACACCCAGGGCGATTACCCTGTTCACACGCCGATCGACGGCAGCCAGATCGCCACGGTGAAACTGCTTGGCAAGGCCGAGACCACTGCCCGCATCGACGCGGCGCAAAGCGCCTTCGAAGCCTGGCGTAGCGTGCCGGCCCCGCGCCGTGGTGAGCTGGTGCGCCTGTTCGGTGAAGTGCTGCGTGAACACAAGGCTGACCTGGGCGAACTGGTGTCGATCGAAGCCGGCAAGATCACCCAGGAAGGCCTGGGCGAAGTGCAGGAAATGATCGACATCTGCGACTTCGCCGTGGGCCTGTCGCGCCAGCTGTACGGCCTGACCATTGCCTCCGAACGCCCGGGCCACCATATGCGTGAATCCTGGCACCCGCTGGGCGTCGTCGGCGTGATCAGTGCCTTCAACTTCCCGGTGGCCGTGTGGGCCTGGAACACCGCCCTGGCCTTGGTGGCCGGTAACGCGGTGGTGTGGAAGCCGTCCGAGAAAACCCCGCTGACCGCGCTGGCCTGCCAAGCGCTGTTCGAAAAAGCCCTGAAAGCCTTCGGCGATGCCCCGGCTGGCCTGGCGCAACTGATCATCGGCGGCCGCGAAGCAGGCGAAGCGCTGGTCGACGACCCGCGCGTGCCGCTGGTCAGCGCCACCGGCAGCACCCGCATGGGCCGTGAAGTCGGCCCACGCGTGGCCGCCCGCTTTGGCCGCAGCATCCTGGAACTGGGCGGCAACAACGCGATGATCCTGGCCCCGAGCGCAGACCTGGACCTGGCCGTGCGCGGCATCCTGTTCTCCGCCGTCGGTACCGCCGGCCAACGCTGCACCACGCTGCGCCGCCTGATCGTGCACCGCTCCATCAAGGACGAAGTGGTTGCCCGTGTGAAAGCCGCCTACGCCAAGGTGCGTATCGGTGACCCGCGCAAGGACAACCTGGTGGGCCCGCTGATCGACAAATTGTCGTTCGACGCCATGCAGGGCGCGCTGGCCAAGGCCCGCGACGAAGGCGGCGAGGTGTTCGGTGGCGAGCGTCAGCTGGCCGACCAGTACCCGAACGCCTACTACGTTTCGCCTGCCATCGCCGAAATGCCCGCGCAGAGCGAGGTGGTGCGCCACGAAACCTTCGCGCCGATCCTCTACGTGCTGGCCTACGACGACTTCGAAGAGGCTCTGCGCCTGAACAACGAAGTGCCGCAGGGGCTGTCGTCGTGCATCTTCACCACTGATATCCGTGAAGCCGAACGCTTCCAGAGCGCCTCGGGCAGCGACTGCGGCATCGCCAACGTCAACATTGGCACCAGCGGCGCCGAAATTGGCGGTGCGTTCGGTGGCGAGAAGGAAACCGGCGGTGGCCGTGAGTCGGGTTCGGATGCCTGGAAAGGCTACATGCGTCGCCAGACCAACACCGTGAACTACTCGCGTGAGCTGCCGCTGGCGCAGGGTATCGTGTTCGACTGATGCTGCATGGCCGGGGGCTTTGCCCCCGGTTCGCCGGCAAGCCGGCTCCCACAGGGTTCGGTGCGATTCTTGTGGGAGCCGGCTTGCCGGCGATAGGGCTGCAAGGCAGCCCCAATAAGAACAAAACTGCTGGAGCCGGCCATGTCCGAACTGCGTCAACAATGCTTGTGGGAACACGTCAGCCAACCGACCGTCGCCGCCCAGGCCCTGGCCGGTGAGCACAAGGCCGATGTCTGCGTCATCGGCGGCGGCATTACCGGCCTGTCGGCGGCCATCCACCTGCTCGAACAGGGCAAGTCGGTGATCCTGCTGGAGGCCTGGAAGATCGGCCACGGTGGCTCCGGACGCAACGTCGGCCTGGTCAACGCCGGCACCTGGATACGCCCCGACGATGTCGAGGCAACGTTGGGCCAGAAGCAGGGCAGCCGCTTGAACAAGGTGCTCGGCGAGGCGCCCGGCGAAGTCTTCGCCATGATCGAACGCCTTGGCATCGCTTGCCAGGCGCAGCACAAAGGCACCCTGCACATGGCGCACAACGCCACCGGCATCGCCGACCTCCAAGCGCGCCATGAGCAATGGAGCCGACGCGGCGCCGATGTGCAGTTGCTGACCGGCGCCCAGTGCCAGGAATACTGCGGTACCGACAAGATTTCCGCCGCGCTGCTTGACCGCCGCGCCGGCACCATCAACCCCATGGGCTATACCCAGGGCCTGGCCGCGGCGGTTGCACGCCTGGGCGGCAAGCTGTTCCAGCAATCGGCCGTCGAAGGCCTGGAGCGCGATGGCGACGCGTGGCGGGTCAAGACTGCCCGCGGCTCGGTGTGCGCCGAGAAGGTGGTGATCTCCACCGGCGCCTACACCGAAGGCGATTGGAGCAACCTGCAGAAGCAGTTCTTCCGTGGTTACTACTACCAGGTCGCCTCCAAGCCGCTGCACGGTGCTGCTGCCGACAAGGTCCTGCCACATGGCCAAGGCTCGTGGGACACCCGCACCGTACTCAGCAGCATCCGCCGCGACGATCAGGGTCGCCTGCTGCTCGGCAGCCTCGGCCGGGTTGACAACAAGCCGGCGTGGTTCGTGCGCAGCTGGGCTGACCGCATACAGAGCCATTACTACCCGCAGCTGGGCAAGGTCGAGTGGGAAATGCACTGGACCGGTTGCATCGACTTCACCCCCGACCACCTGATGCGCCTGTTCGAACCGGCGCCTGGGTTGGTCGCGGTCACCGGCTACAACGGCCGGGGTAATACCACCGGCACGGTGATCGGCCGTGCGTTTGCCGAGTTTCTGCTCAAGGGTGAGGCGGACAGCCTGCCGATCCCGTTCTCGCCGATGACCGGGGTGAGTGCGCCGTCGTTGCGCACGGCGTTCTACGAGTCAGGGTTTTCGCTGTATCACGCGGGGCAGTGCTTGAGAGTGGTGTTGTAACCACTGGCCTCTTCGCGGGGCAAGCCCGCTCCCACAGGGTCCTGTGGCGTGCCTGTGGGAGCGGGCTTGCCCCGCGAAGAGGCCAGTAAAGACAAACCGATTACTTGTGCAACCAACTGAGGAAGCCACCCTTCTTGATCAGGGTCGGCTTCTGCAGCAATAGCGATTCCCGGCTTTGGCGCCTGAACCGCTGCAACTTGGTCAACGCCGCCTGCACCTCACCGCGCTGCACCAGGCAGCTGCGCACCTGCTCCTTGTCGATGCGGTACAGCACGCAACTGGTCAAGGTACGGAACTCGGCAAACGAGTCATCCTCGTCGATGATGCCCTCGATCCCCAGCACTTCACCCGGCCCCATGCGCCCGGCCTCCAGCAGCTTGTCGCCATCACGTACAGACGCCGACACCACGCCGCTGCCAATCACCAGCAAGTAATCGGACAGCTCGCCCACGCCGAGAATCACCTGGTCCGCCAGATACTCCACCGCGGTCATGCGCTGGCTCAGGGCGTCGCGCTCCTCGTCGCTCAGCGAGCGGAACACCCGCACTTCGTCCAGTACTTCACGCTGGCGGCTGCGCGGTGGAAGGGCCAGGTCGACGTTCCACATCACGCCGCTGGCCTCCAGGTGCCGGTGGGCGAGGTCGAACAGCTGGTTGCGTGCCTCGGTCTTGCCGCCCATGTCGGCGACAAAGCCGCTGGCTTCGTACTCCACCGATTCCAGGCTCGAAGCCTTCACCGTCACCTTCGGCTTGGGTGATGCCAGAATCGCGCGGGTGCCTTGCAAGGCTTTTTCCAGCGCATCGAAAACCCGCTTCGGCCGTACCTTGGCTGGCACCACCACGCTGATCGACACCCCATGCACATCGGCCGGGCGGCTGTGGTTGAGCAACTTGGCCTTGGCCGCCACCGAGTTGGGGATCACTGCCAGGCTGCCTGAGCCGGTAAGCAGGCGGGTGGCGCGCCAGTCGATATCCAGCACTTTGCCTTCGGTGCCGTCGATGGAGATCGCATCGCCGATCTGGTACGGCCGCGTGGTGTTCAGCACGATGCCGCTGAACACGTCGGCCAAGGTGCTTTGCAGCGCCAAGCCAATGACGATGGCCATTACCCCCGAGGTGGCCAGCAGGCCCTTCACCGGCAGTTGCATCACATAGCCGGCAGCGGCCACCACCGCCGCCAGAAAAATCAACGCCCCCAACACATCCTGCAGCAACCGCCCGCCATGGCTGCCGCGCGCCACCAGCAGCAGGCCGAACACCACCGTCACCGTGCGCGCACCAAATAACCACCAGCCGATCGCCAGCACCGTGGCCATCAGGTTGCGCGACACGTCGTCGACCCAGGGCGGCGGTTGCAGCGGGCTCATCCCGGCAGCCACCAGCACCCAGCTGAACAGCAGGAAGATCGCCAGCCTTGCGCCGATACGCCATGCCCTGCGCTGAACAGGGATGAGTTGCCAAAGCACAAGGTCGAGCAGGATCAGGGCGCAACCGAGCAACAGCGGGGACGACTGGATTAAAGCCAGCATGGTGGTCTCGGGGGTGAGGGGAGGGCTGTGGGTAGTAATAGAGCAGGTTGGGCGGGCAGGCAATGGCTGTCTGTGCTGGCTTCTTCGCGGGCATTACCGCTCTCACAGGTACTGCGCCGGCTTTGCCAACTCATCGTTCACTAAACAGAACGCTAAAGCCAAAAACCGCTATCTACCGCTCCAAAGGTGAAGCTTTTAATCTTCTCCCATCAGCGCGAAACACCCAACTTACTGAAAATCAAAACCCTTAGGAGCTACGACCATGACCAACTTCAAATACAACCGCCTGAACAAAGACGACGCCGCCGTTCTGCTGGTCGACCACCAGGCTGGCCTGCTGTCCCTGGTGCGCGACATCGAGCCGGACGCGTTCAAGAACAACGTGCTGGCGCTGGCCGACCTTGCCAAGTTCTTCAACCTGCCCACCATTCTCACCACCAGCTTCGAGCAAGGCCCGAATGGCCCGCTGGTACCGGAGCTCAAAGCGCTGTTCCCCGACGCCCCGTACATCGCCCGCCCAGGCCAGATCAACGCCTGGGACAACGAAGACTTCGTCAAGGCCGTGAAGGCCACCGGCAAGAAGCAGCTGATCATCGCCGGCGTGGTCACCGAAGTGTGTGTCGCCTTCCCGGCCCTGGCTGCCCTGGAAGAAGAGTTCGAGGTGTTCGTGGTGACCGATGCCTCCGGCACCTTCAACGCCATGACCCGCGACGCCGCCCACGACCGCATGAGCCGTGCCGGTGCGCAGCTGATGACCTGGTTCGGCGTGGCCTGTGAGCTGCACCGCGACTGGCGCAACGATATCGAAGGCCTGGCCGCGCTGTGCTCCAACCACATCCCGGACTACCGCAACCTGATGACCAGCTACAACGCCTTCAACGCCGGCAAGTAAGCCGGCCCGCCCAGGGCACCGTCAGTCGGTGCCCGAGCAGGGCAGCACAACCATCCAATCCTCCGCCCGTCCGCCGTTGCACAGTGGATGCGGGCAAGCTCATCCCAAGGAACGCCGATGAACACCGCATTCCAAGACAACCGCAACGTGGTGACCCTGGTCATTCAGCACAAGGTCCGTGCCGCGTCGCTGGCCGGCTACGAAGCCTGGCTAAAGCGCACGGTCAGCACCGCTCGGCGCCAGCCGGGGCACCTCGATGTCAACGTGATCCGCCCGGACGACGGTGGGCTGCATTTCACCACCGTGGTGCGCTTCGCCGATGCCAGCCTGCTGCAGGCCTGGGTCAATTCCGCTGAGCGCCAGGCGCTGGTAAACGAAGTGCTGCCGCTGCTCGAAGGCGGCGACCACACCCAGGTGCACGACGACCCAGAGTTCTGGTTCACCCCGCCAAGTGCCAACGCCGCGCAACCGCCGCGCTGGAAGCAGGCATTGCTGACCTACCTGGTGATCTGCCCAATGACCATGATCATTCCGCAGCTGCTGGCGCCGCTGTTCGCACGCTTCCCGCAGTTGGGCGGGGTGGTGATCGGCAACCTGATCGTCAACCTGTTCGTCATCCTGCCTGTGGTGTTCTTCATCATGCCGTGGGTAACGCGGCGCTGTGCCAACTGGCTGCGTGGCTGAGAGAAGACCTGCTGGCGGTTTTGAAACTCTGAGCAGGCTGGGGCCGCGTTGCGGCCCATCGCCGGCAAGCCGGCTCCTACCTCGACCGCATCGGCTCCAAGCCCTGTGCGGTGCCTGTGGGAGCCGGCTTGCCGGCGAGGAGGCCGGCCCTGCCAGCACAAAATGTGAACAGGGCTAACCTTCTTCAACCCACCGCACATCCATGCAATCCCTAGCCAGGCCTGAAGCGGCATGCTCCGCAGTTGCCGCCGCCGCACCCAGACGGAGAAGACCATGTCCCAGGACGCCAACGACAAGAGCCGTCGCCAGTTCCTCGCCGCCAGCACTGTGCTCGGTGCCGCTGGCGCGCTCTGGTCCGCATTGCCCTTCACCGGCTCCGCCGGTTCCGCCCACGCATCCACTCAAGGAGGTTCCATGACCGCCGACCTGATTCTGTTCAACGGCAAGCTGCACACCGTTGACCGCGAAAAGCCCACCGCGACCGCTGTCGCCATCAAAGACGGCCGCTTCATTGCCGTGGGCAACGACGCCGAGGCCATGGCCCACAAGGGTGCTGCCACGCAGATCATCGACCTCAAGCAGCGCACGGTAATCCCAGGCCTGAACGACTCGCACCTGCACCTGATCCGCGGCGGTCTGAACTACAACCTGGAACTGCGCTGGGAAGGCGTGCCGTCGGTGGCCGATGCCCTGCGCATGCTCAAGGACCAGGCTGCGCGTACGCCAACCCCGCAGTGGGTGCGGGTGGTC
The DNA here is from genome assembly GCF_042902325.1 of Pseudomonas sp. NPDC012596. Lineage (NCBI taxonomy): Bacteria > Pseudomonadati > Pseudomonadota > Gammaproteobacteria > Pseudomonadales > Pseudomonadaceae > Pseudomonas > Pseudomonas sp. NPDC012596. The sequence goes on from NZ_JBIBEB010000002.1 coordinate 265,573, forward strand.
GGTGGCTGGAACGAGTTCCAGTTCGCCGAAAAACGCATGCCTACCCTGGAAGAAATCAACCAGGCCGCGCCCGACACCCCGGTGTTCCTGCTGCACCTGTACGACCGCGCGCTGCTCAACCGCGCCGCGCTCAAGGCTGTGGGCTACAACAAGGAAACGCCAAACCCGCCGGGTGGCGAGATCCAGCGCGACAAATTCGGCAACCCCACCGGCATGCTCATCGCCCGCCCCAACGCGATGATCCTCTACGCAACCCTGGCCAAGGGGCCGAAGTTGCCGCTGGAATACCAGGTCAACTCCACCCGCCAGTTCATGCGTGAACTGAACCGCCTGGGCCTGACCAGTGCCATCGATGCCGGCGGCGGCTACCAGAACTTCCCCGACGACTACTCGGTGATCCAGGAGCTGGCCGACAACAACCAGCTGACCGTGCGCATTGCCTACAACCTGTTCACCCAGAAGCCCAAGGAAGAGCTGGACGACTTCAAGAAGTGGACCTCCAGCGTCAAGCTGCACAGCGGCACCGACTTCCTGCGTCATAACGGCGCTGGTGAGATGCTGGTGTTCTCCGCTGCCGACTTCGAAGACTTCCTCGAGCCGCGCCCGGACCTGCCGCAAACCATGGAAGAAGAGCTGGAGCCGGTGGTGCGCCATCTGGTCGAGCAGCGCTGGCCGTTCCGCCTGCACGCCACCTACAACGAATCGATCACGCGCATGCTAGACGTGTTCGAGAAGGTCAATCGCGACATCCCGTTCAATGGCCTGCCGTGGTTCTTCGATCACGCCGAAACCATCACCCCGCAGAACATTGAGCGTGTACGTGCGCTGGGCGGCGGTATCGCCATTCAGGACCGCATGGCCTTCCAAGGCGAATACTTTGTTGACCGTTATGGCTCCAAGGCTGCAGAGCAGACCCCGCCCATCAAGCGCATGCTCGAGATGGGCGTGCCGGTCGGTGCCGGCACTGACGCCACCCGCGTGTCCAGCTACAACCCTTGGACCTCGCTGTACTGGTTGGTCAGCGGCAAGACCGTGGGCGGCATGGAGCTGTACCCCGAAGGTTTGGACCGCGACACCGCATTGCAGCTGTTCACCCAAGGCAGTGCCTGGTTCTCCAGCGAGCAGGGCAAAAAAGGCCAGATCAAGGTAGGCCAGCTGGCCGACCTGGCGGCACTGTCGCTGGACTTCTTCAGCGTGGATGAAGAGGCGATCAAGGGGATCGAGTCGGTGCTGACCATCGTTGATGGCAAGGTCGTGTACGGCGCTGGCGAGTTTGACAGGCTTGGCCCACCTCAGGTGCCGGTCCTGCCGGAATGGTCGCCGGTGGCCAAGGTGCCGGGACACTGGCGCGTCGGTACGCCATCGTTGGCCGCAGCGGTGCACCAGTGCAGTGGGCCGTGTGGCGTGCACGCACACAGCCATGAGAAGGCGCGGCATTCGAGTGTGCCGGTGAATGACTACCAGGGTTTCTGGGGCGCGCTGGGGTGTTCGTGTTTCGCTTTCTAAGCTGACCTGATGTGAAGGGGGCCCGTTATTGGGCCCCCTTTTTTGTGCGCTCATCACTGGCCTCTTCGCACCCCAGCCTGTGGGGGGCGGGCCGTGTCAGAAGCTGACCTTGAGCGGGTACTCGATGATCAGGTAGATGCGGTCGATGTCGTCGCCCGCCTGCGCCTGATTGGCGCGATGGCTGACGTGGGAGAACGACAGGCTGAGGTCCTTGGCGGCCCCCGACTGCACCACGTACTTGAGGTCGATGTCGCGCTCCCAGTGACGCCCGCCTTTGCCTTGCTGGCCAGCGTAAGCGCCGCCCGCCGGGGCATGCGTACCATCGATGGCGCTGCCGCTGACGTAGCGGCCCATCAGGCTCAGGCCAGGCACGCCAAGGGTGGCGAGGTCGAGGTCGTAGCGCAGTTGCCACGAGCGTTCGCCGGGGCCGTTGAAGTCGGCGTACTTGATCGAGTTGGCAAGGTAGATCGAGTCGCCGCCGACGAAGTCGAATGGCGTGTCGCCTTCGATCTTCTGATAGGCCAGGGTCACGGCCTGGGCACCAAGGCGGTACTTGCCCGACAGGCTGTAGGCGAGGGTGTCGATGGCGCCGGCACTGGCGCTGCCGGTGTCGCGGGTCTGGTACAGGTTGCCGTCAAAGCGCCAGTTACCCTCGGCCAGGTTTACGTTGAGGTAGGCCTGGCGCCAGGTGTCCTGCAGCTGCCCTGCGTACAGTGCACCGCCGAACGGGCCAGCGGGGGCAAAGGTCGCGCCGGCCAGGCTGATGGTGCGGCCATGGGTAGTGGCGCCATAGCCTGTGAAGTCGTCGTGGGTCGAGCTGTTGTCCTGGTTGTTGAACGCGGTGAAGCGCCCTGCTTGCAGGCGCCAGTCAGGCAGGTCGGTGTTTTCCAGCAGCCAGCCGGTGGCGTACTCCGGGTGCAGGCGTTTGTCAGCGGTGTCGAACACCGGGGTTTCGACGGTCATCTCGCCGTAATGCAACTGGGTGTTGCCCATACGCAGCTTCAAGGCGGCGCCAGCGCTGGAATAGTCGGACTCGGCGCGACCATCGCTGTCGCGGGGCAGCAGGCCGGTACCGGCATGGCCGCGGCCGCCGTCGAGCTTGAGGCCGAGAAAACCATGGGCGTCGATGCCGACACCGACGGTGCCTTCGGTAAAACCGGAGCGAATTTCGCCGATGAAGCCCTGAGCCCATTCCTGGCGGTAGTTCTGACCGCTGCCGGAAGGGGAGCGGAAGTCGCTGTGCAGGAAGTAGTTGCGGCTGAGCAGCGACCAGCCGGGTTCCTGCGCCTGGCCGAAGGCCGGGCAGAGGGCGAGGGTGGCGAGCAGGGCGCGGCCTGGCCCGTGAGTGGCGCGGATCATGGGGGCTCCGGGGTGGATGATGCCGGACTGTGGAGCAAGAACAGGCCAGGGTCTTGTAAGGGTGTGCTGGGTCAGTTCGAGAACGCCTGTGCAATCGCTTCGATCACCACCCGCACCCGGGCTGTGTGCCTGACATCCTGGTGGGTGACCAGCCAGATATCGTATGGCTTGCCCTGCGGCCATACCTTGCGCAAGCCGTCCCGCTCGCCCAGCGGCAGCGGCAACTCACCGAGCCCGATACCGCTGGCCAGGGCCCGGCGCACCATCAACCCCGAGGTGCAGGTCAGGGCGACCCGGCCCTGAGCGATGGGCTCGCCGGCCAGGGTCACCTCCTTGCCGCTGTCCAGGTAGGGTTGGTATAGCACCAGCTCATGCCCGGCGAAGCCGCTGCCCGGTACCGGCGCACCACAGCGCTCGAGGTAGGCGGCTGAGGCAAACAGCCCGCTTTGCCAGCGCGCCAGGCGGCGCACCACCAGTTCGGGGTTGTCGGGTTTGTGCGTGCGTACGGCGATATCCGCCTCGCGTTTAGTGAGGTTGAGCATCTGCGTCGAGGCCTGTAGCTGGACTTCGACACCCGGATGCGTCAAGCGCAGGCTGGCGACGGCCGGGATGATGAAATCCATGGCGAACGAGTCGGTGGTGGTGACCCGCACCACACCGCTCAAGCGCTCATCCAGGCCAAGGATCTGCCGCTGCAGACCTGCGGCGGCAGCCTCCATCTCCAGCGCGGCGTGCATCGCGACCTCCCCGGCACTGGTCAGTGCGTAACCACTGGAGGTGCGCAGGAACAAGGTGGCGTTCAGTGCGTTCTCCAGCGACCCGAGCCTTCTGCCCACCGTTGCCTGGTCCACGCCCAAGCTGCGGGCAGCGGCGCGCAAGGTCTGCTCGCGGCACAGGGCCAAAAAAACGCGGGTGTCGTCCCAATTCATCGCGGGTGTCCTCGGTGATGCAAAAATGCAGGGCAGTGCTGAGAAATCGCTGCGTTATTTCATCGAGAATCGACTTTATGCTCTTCCCATCCTTACAAACAAGCGCCCCAGCCGGCGCGAGGGCAGATCATGAATATTTCGACTCAACGTGCACCCTGGTTGCCTATCTGGGGCGGGCTGTGTGCCAGCCTTGTCGGTATCGGGCTGGCACGCTTCGCCTATACACCGCTGATCCCGGCACTGATCGATGCGCACTGGTTCGCCAGCTCGGCGGTGGTCTACCTGGGGGCGGCCAACCTGGCGGGTTATCTGATAGGCGCGCTGCTGGGCAGGCCGCTGGCGGCGCGCTGGTCCAGCCGGGCGGTGCTGCGCGGCATGATGGTCCTGGTCAGCCTGGCGTTCCTGGCGTGCGCCTGGCCACTGTCGGTGGGGTGGTTCTTCGGCTGGCGGCTGCTATCGGGGGTGGCGGGCGGCGTAATCATGGTGCTGGCGGCCAGCGCGATCCTGCCGCATGTGGCGGCAGCGCGCCGCGGGCTGGCCAGTGGCGCGATCTTCCTTGGCATTGGCCTGGGCATCGCCGGTGCCGCCAGCCTGGTGCCATGGCTGCTGGGCAAGGGCCTGCAGCAGACCTGGCTGGGGCTCGCGGCGCTCTCGTTGCTGCTCACGCTCAGCAGCTGGGCCGGCTGGCCAGCCGAGCACGCGCATCAGCAGGCGGGGCCTGTACCTCAGCCAGGCAGTGTTTCGCCTGCAATCAAGGTGTTATTCGGCCAATACGCGTTGATGGCCACGGCCTTGGTGGCCCCAATGATGTTCCTGGTGGATTATGTCAGCCGTGGGCTGGGCGCTGGCACCCACGCCGGCGGGGTGATCTGGGGGTTGTACGGCCTTGGCGCAATTGCCGGGCCTGTGATCTACGGGTTGCTGGCCGATCATCTGGGTGCCCGTGCTGGCATCCGCCTGGTATTGCTTGCGCAACTGATCGCCTTGGGCGTTTTGCTGGGCAGCCAGGACTTGCGCCTGCTCGCCGCTGCCGCGCTGTTGATCGGCTCGTTCCCGCCAGGGATCGTGCCGCTGGCGTTGGCGCGGGTGCACCAACTGGTAGAGGGCCACGCCCAGCAGAATGCGATATGGAGCCGCGCCACCGTGTCGTTCGCCAGTTTTCAGGCGATTGCCGGGTACGCATACTCGGCGTTGTTCGCCGCCAGTGGTGGCCACTACGCTACGCTGTTCGCCGTGGCGGCCGGTGCTGTCTTGCTGGCGCTGCTGGTCGATCTGCTGCTCAAAGGTGAAGCCCGAGCGATGGCTGCGCGGGCCTGATCAGGCCATATCGCTGATGGCGAATTCCTCCGCCAGATGATCGATCAGCGAGCGAACCGAGGGCAGCAACCCGCGCCGCGACGGGAAAATCGCGTGCACGATACCGCAACGCGGGTGCCATTCCGGCAGCAGCTCGACCAGCCGGCCCTCCGCCAGATCTTCGCGCACTGCGACCCGAGGCAAGTGCGCAATGCCCACTCCGGCGACCACGAAATGGCGCAGGGCGAACAAGTCGTCGGTGACCATGCGCGGTGTGTGCGGGATCACGATGCTGCGGCTCATGTCCTCACCCTGGAACAGCTCCCACTGGTACTCCCGCTGGGCGCTGCCCCAGTGCACGCTGGGCAGCGTGCCGAGCAGCTGTGGATCGAAGCCTTTGGGCAATTGCTGCAGGTATTGCGGGTGGCCCACCAGGCACTGGGTACTGTTGCTCAGCACCTTCATGACCATATCGGTGTTTTCCAGCGGCGGGAAGCGCACGCGCAGCGCCACGTCGAAGCCTTCATGCAGCAGGTCGACGCGGCGGTTGGTGCTTTCGATGAACAGTTCCACCTGCGGGTATTTGAGCATGTAGCGGGTGAGCATCGGCCCGACCCAGGAGTTGAGCAGTGTGGTCGGGCAGCTGATGCGCACCAGCCCGCGTGGCTCGCTGCGGTTGCGCTCGATGATCTCCGCCGCGCCTTCGGCTTCAACGCGCATGGCCAGGCAACGGTTGTAATAGGCCTGGCCAATTTCGGTCAGCGAGCAGTGCCGGCTGGTGCGGTGCAGCAGGCGCACACCCAGGCGTTCCTCAAGGTCGGCGATGCGCCGGCTGAGTTTCGACTTGGGCATGTCCAGCGCCCGCCCGGCCGGTGCGAAGCCGCCGTGCTCGACCACCTGGGTGAAAAAGTAGAGGGAGTTCAGGTCTTCCAATGATCGTTCTCCAGGTGGAACGCTAAGGGCGATTTTCGCGGTCTACCGCTCTAGAGGTGATGATTTTAATCTGTGCCCATCAACGCGAAACACCCCAGATTGCTGAAAAATTCATAAACCTTAGGAGCACAGACCATGAGCAAATTCACCTACAACCGCCTGAACAAAGACGACGCTGCCGTGCTGCTGGTCGACCACCAGGCTGGCCTGCTGTCGCTGGTGCGTGACATCGAGCCGGACAAGTTCAAGAACAACGTGCTGGCCCTGGCCGACCTTGCCAAGTACTTCAACCTGCCGACCATCCTCACCACCAGCTTCGAACAAGGCCCCAACGGCCCGCTGGTACCGGAGCTCAAAGCCCTGTTCCCCGACGCCCCGTACATCGCCCGCCCAGGCCAGATCAATGCCTGGGACAACGAAGACTTCGTCAAGGCAGTGAAGGCCACCGGCAAGAAGCAACTGATCATTGCCGGTGTAGTGACGGAGGTATGCGTCGCGTTCCCGGCCCTGGCGGCGCTGGAAGAAGAGTTCGACGTGTTCGTGGTAACCGATGCCTCCGGCACTTTCAACGAAATGACCCGCGACGCCGCCCACGACCGCATGAGCCAGGCAGGGGCGCAGCTAATGACCTGGTTCGGTGTGGCTTGCGAGCTGCATCGCGACTGGCGCAACGATGTTGAAGGGTTGGCGGCGCTGTGCTCCAACCACATTCCGGATTATCGGAATTTGATGACCAGCTATAACGCGTTGACTGCTGGTAAGTAATACGGAGTAACTTTATGCATGGCCTCCGCAATGGGGCCATCGTTGACTAGATCCTGAAGTGTTGTTAGCGTTTTACGTGAGCGCGAAACAAGCTGCCATTCAGCGGCAATAGCTGGCGTAGGAACCCCGTCGATGGCTGGATCATCAACGTCGGGTGAGACCTCCACACCCTGGCTTGAGGGTGTGTATATGAATATCAAGCATGGTTACAGGGCCACTGGTGACAGTGGCCCTTTTTATTTGCCGTGCTGGCCTCTTCGCGGGTAAACCCGCGAAGAGGCCAGCACAGACGGCATCAATTCAAAGGCTGTGACTCAATGCCATCCAGCAAAGCCTCGACTACACCCTCAGCCATTTCTAAGGCATTAAGGTTGCTCCAGAACAGACTTTTGCCTGTTTCATCCAGGTGCTCCAGGGCTTTGTAACCAGACTCATAAGCACCACGCAGATATTGGGCTACATGGACCAGGGCATCGTGGGCGGGAATGTTGGGATTAACGGAGAAGAGTGGGGGATGGCCAGCACCGCAGCGGTCGAAAGCACGGTGGGCTGTGGCGGGCAGGGGCGGATCGGGGACGATCTTTTTCATAGTCAATTTCCGATAGTGATTGACCGGCACCATCCGTTTCCACGCGAAGGGTGGCGGCTGTACGCGGGGTGGAAAGCCAGGCTATCGGAACCCCGGCAGGCCTTTCGACCTCCCGCGCACAGCTGCCATTTCGACAGCCTATCCAATAGTACCTCCCGGGTTTCCACACCCGATCGCTGAACCGACAGCGACCTGGTAAGCCTAGAGAGAAGGCTTTCCCCGGACAATCAGACGGGCGTCGACTCGGGTTGTAGGATAAGTCGCTAGGCGAGTCGGAACTGTAGGAAGTATCTATTGGGGTGGTCAGATGCTTCTGAGCATTCAGAGTATTTGGGGCGCCGAGTGCATGTCTGGAGGTATAAGTCGCTATTGAAATCGAGCGCCGCCCGCGCGGCGCTCGATCTCATGAACAATAAATCAATAACGGCGAGCGCCCCGAGCCTCAATCCGCATCCGAATCAAACAACCGCTCCAGCTCCACCCGCGCTTCCTTTGCCGTCTGCATCACCTTGGCCCGGTCATCACGAACCTGCCCCTGCGCCTCCAGCACTTCCTCGTCATGCTGGGCAAACCGCTCGATGCGGTCCGCTGCCTGTTCACTGCTCAGCCCCAGCCCGACCAGCGCGCGACGGGTCATTTCCAGGCTCGAATAGAACGTTTCGCGAATCGGCTCGGCACCTACGTCCACCAGCTTGTGCACATGCTGGCGGTTACGGGCGCGGGCCAGCACCTTCAAGTGCGGGTACAGGCGCTTGACCCGTTCCGCCGTGCGGGTGGTGACTTCGGGGTCGTCGGTGGTGATGACGAAGTATTCGGCCTCGCCGACCTTGGCTGCATGCAGCACTTCGGGGCGCAGCGGGTCGCCGTAGAACACCGGGGCCTGTTCGAACATGCGAGTCATCTCGATGGCGTCCACCGAAGTTTCCAAGGCGACGAAGGGGATCTTCTGTGCACGCAGGATGCGCGACACGATCTGCCCCATGCGGCCCATGCCGACGATCACCACACGCGGGGTGCCGGCGTCGATGGTCTTGTACTGCTCGGGCACCTCCGGCGCAGGTTGCGGGCGCTTGAGGGCGCGGGCGCAGCCGAGCATCAACAGCGGGGTGATGGCCATAGACAGGGTGATGGTCATCAACAGCAGGTCGTAGGTTTGGGTATCGAACAGCCCTTGGTCCTTGCCCAGTTTGAACACCACGAAAGCGAATTCACCGCCAGCCGCAAGCACCATACCCAGGCGCAGCGCGCTGGCGCTGTTCAGGCCACCGGCCAGGCGCCCGACGCCAACCAGCAGCACCAGTTTGACCGCCACTAACAGCAAGGTCAGCCCCAGCAGCACCAGCGGCATTTCCAGCAGCAGGCTCAGGTTGGCGCCCATGCCGACGCTCATGAAGAACAGCCCAAGCAGCAGGCCTTTGAAGGGTTCGATCTGCGACTCCAGCTCGTGGCGGTATTCAGAGTCGGCCAGCAGCAGGCCGGCAAGGAAGGCGCCCAAAGCCATTGAAATTCCGGCTTCCTCCATCAGCCAGGCGGTGCCGATCACTACCAGCAGCGCGGTGGCGGTGGACACTTCCGGCAGGCCGGTGCGGGCGACGATGCGGAACACCGGGCGCAACAGGTAGCGACCGCCGACGATCACCACAGCGATGCTGGCGAACACCTTCAGGCCATGCTCCAGGCTGTCACCGTGGCTGGTGTCCGGGCCGCTGGCGGCCAGCAACGGGACCAGGGCAATCAGCGGGATCGCGGCGATGTCCTGGAACAGCAGAATGGCGAATGCCAGGCGGCCATGTGGAGCGTTGAGCTGCTTGTTCTCGGCCAGGCTCTGCAAGCCCAGGGCGGTGGACGACAACGCCAGGCCAAGGCCGACCACGATGGCCGCCGGCAGCGACTGGCCGAAGCCGAACAGCGCGATGGCGCCGATCAGTGCGCCAGTCAGCAGCACCTGCGCAGTACCCACGCCGAACACCGACTTGCGCATCAACCACAGGCGTTTGGGGGATAATTCCAGGCCGATGATGAACAGCAGCAGGACCACGCCCAGCTCGGAGATATGCGCCACGCTTTCAGTGTCGCGGATCAGGCCGAGGGCTTGCGGGCCGATGGCCACGCCGGCCAGCAGGTAACCAATCACGGCACCCAGTTGCAGGCGTTTGGCCAGGGGGACGGCGAGGACCGCGGCGAGCAGAAAAATCACCGCGGTTTGTAGAAGGCTGCCTTCGTGTGGCATTGGCTCGAACTCCATGAGCTGCCGGGGCAGCGTTAGAACAGTGTGGCGGACAATTCTGGGGATTGCGGCTGTTTCAAACAATCGGCGCTGCAGGAGAAACATTGTCCTGTATTGGTTGACAGTCAGCCGCCACCAAACTGCGCTCGATACTGCGCCGGCGTCATGCCGATCCGCTCGCAGAACACCTTGCGCATATGCCGGTCACTGCCAAACCCACACTGCGCCGCCACCACCTTCAACGGACGGTCGCTGCCTTCGAGCAGTTTGCGCGCCTGGTCGATTCGCGCATTCTGCAGGTACTGCAACGGCGTTATGCCCACCTCGCGCTGGAAGGTTCGGGCGAAATTGCGCCCACTCATCGCCACCAGGTCGGCCATCTTCTGCACGGTAAAGGCCTGGTCGATATGGTCGACGATATACGCCTGCACCCGCGCGATCGCCGAGCCATCGCGCGGTACCGCTGCCAGCAGCGGCCCATAAGGTGTCTGCCCGCCCTGGCGATGGCGGGCCACCAGCAGCACCTTGGCCACTTCCAGGGCCAGCGCCTTGCCGTGATCTTCCGCGACGATGGCCAACGCCAGGTCGATGCCTGCGGTGATCCCGCCAGAGGTGATCAAGTCGCGGTCGACCACGTAGATCTGCTCTGTCTCGACCTTCGCTTGCGGGAACGCGCGTGCCAGGCGCTCTACGTAATTCCAGTGCGTAGTGCAGCGATAACCGCCGAGCAGGCCGGCCCGCGCGAGCAGAAAAACCCCAGTGCAGATGGCGCCGAAGCGTTTGGCACCCCGTACAGCCCCAGGTAGCCAGCGCTCCAGTTCGGGCAGGGCAACGTCATAGGCCCCAGGCCCGCCCGGTACCAGCAGCAGTTCGATGTTGGCGGGGAGGTCTTCCAGGCGTAGATCTGCCAATACCTTCAAGCCGCATGAACTGCGGATGGCACCTTGGCTTTGCGCCACGGTAACCAGCCGGTAGCGCCGGTCTTCAGGCAAGAACCGGTTGGCGATGGCAAAGGCATCCATGGGGCCGGTGACGTCCAGCAACAGCACATCGTTGAACAGCACCATGGCCACGGTGCGTTGAGCGCGATTTTCCTGCATACCTCTTTCGCCTTGAATACTGGCCGCTTGCGGCGGCGTGAAGCTGAGAACGAAGTGCATCTTAAGGTATCGGTAACGCGGCGGGGCCAGCAGCGCTCAATTAAGAACTATTCAGGTTTGGCTCAGGACTTTGTCACCTGCTGAGGGCGAAACTTTCTGCATTGATCAGGAGAGTCGCCATGAACCCTGGGACGCCCCAAAACTGCCCGAATACCCCCGGTGCCCTGACCCCCGCGCGACTGCGCCAGGCCAAGGAACTGATGCTGCGCAGCTCACTGTCGATCATCGAGATCGCGGGTGTGTGCAACCTCACGCGCAGCCATTTCTCTCGCGCCTTCAAGGTCAACACCGGCCTGTCGCCCCAAGCCTGGCGCTTGCTGGCGCGCATGGAGAAGGCCAAGCGCCTGCTGGCCACAGAGGCGCCGATCACCCACGTGAGCCTTGAATGCGGCTTCTGCGACCAGGCGCATTTCACCCGCGCCTTCAGCCGCCTGGTCGGCCAGCCACCCAAGGCTTGGCGCCAGTCGACGCGGGTAAACCTTAAGACGGCTTTATCCCCCGGTATAAGCCTTCGGGCCAGTGCCGAGGTCCACTATTCAACCCAAGGAGTCATCCCATGAGCCAACCTGATTACAAGCGCCTGAACAAAGACGATGCCGTGGTACTGCTGGTCGACCACCAGACCGGGCTTATCTCGCTGGTGCAGGACTTCTCGCCCAACGAATTCAAGAACAATGTGCTGGCCCTGGGCGACCTGGCCAAGTTCTTCGGCTTGCCGACTATCCTCACCACCAGCTTCGAACAAGGCCCCAACGGCCCACTGGTGCCGGAACTCAAGGAGATGTTCCCGGACGCGCCGTACATTGCCCGCCCCGGGCAGATCAACGCCTGGGACAACGAAGATTTCGTCAAGGCGATCAAGGCCACCGGCCGCAAACAGCTGATCATCGCTGGCGTGGTCACCGATGTGTGCGTGGCGTTCCCGACCCTGTCGGCGCTGGCCGAGGGCTTCGAGGTATTCGTGGTGACCGATGCTTCCGGAACCTTCAACGAGACCGTACAGCAGGCAGCGTGGGTGCGCATGACCCAGGCGGGTGCGCAAATGATGAACTGGTTCTCGGTGGCCTGCGAGCTGCACCGCGACTGGCGCAACGATATCGAAGGGCTGGGTAACCTACTGTCGCAGCGCATTCCCAACTACCGCAACCTGATGAACAGCTACGCAGTATTGAGCGCGCGTTGATCTGACACCTGCGCCTCCCACAGGTACCCCGCTATAGTCGAAAATGCAGAGTACTTGTGGGACGGGCTTGCCCGCGAAGAGGCCGCGACAGGCTAACGATTCAGTTGCCAGCGGGCATCGGCATAGTAAAACGAATCCTGCACCCGCCCAGCTCCGAAACCTGCGCCTGCAGCTGCCCACCATGGGCTTGCACCACTGAACCGCAGATCGCCAGTCCCATCCCCAGGCCGCTGCTCTTGGTGGTATAGAACGCTCCGAACACCCGCTCCCGGTCTTCTGGCGCGATCCCCGGCCCGTTATCGTCCACGCAAATCTGCACCCTGTCCGCCAGCACCTTGGACGAAATTCGCAGCAACCCATCACTGCGATACCCCGCCAATGCCTCCAGCGCATTGGTGATCAGGTTGAACACCAGCTGCTGCAACTGCACCGGGTCGGCCATCACGCTCACGCCCGCCTGTAGCTGGGTCTGCACGTTCACTGTGCCTTTGTCGGCGTCCGCTGAAGTCAGCCGCACTACCTCGAGAATCAACTCATCCAGCTTCACTGCCTTGAGCTGCAGCGGCGATTGCTTGGCCAACGAACGCAACGCCCGCACGATGTTGGCCGCGCGCTCGCTGTCATTGCGGATGTCTTCCAAGCCCGCAATGGCTTCGTCCAGGTCGGGTTGTTCACGCTTTAGCCAGCGCAGGCTGGCAGCGGCGTTGGAGGCGATGCCCAGCAACGGCTGGCTGATTTCGTGGGCGATGGACGCCGACAGCTCGTTCATCACCTGCAGGTGCGCACTGCTGGCCAGCTCTGCCCGCGACCGGCGCAGCTCGGCCTCCATCTGCGCGCGGGCCTGGTTGTCTTCGGCCAGGCGGGTATAGAACTTGGCGGTCTGCAGCGACACAGCCGCCTGTGACGCAAGAATCTCCAGCATGGCCAGGCGCTGGCTGCCAAACAGGTTCGGCACCAGGCGGTTTTCCAGGTAAACCAGCCCTATCAGCACACCCTGGATCACCAGCGGCAGGCAAAGCACTGAGCGCGCATGGCGTGCATGCAGTTCCGGGCGGAACGCTTCCGGGCAATCGCTGAGCGCATCGTTGAGCACCAGCGGCTTCTTGGTACGCATGGTGGCGTTGATGATCGACAGCGGCGCCTGGGTGAGGAACTTCTGGCAGTTGTCCATGCGCACGTGCAGTCCAGCGTCGTCGATGTAGGCCAGGGCCGCCATTTGAAACTCGGCACCGCTCACGATCAGCAAGGCGCCGTGGTCGGCACCGGAGTGCTGGGTCAGGTGGCCCATCAGCGTTTCGATCAGCCCTTCCAGCAACACCTCTTCGGACAATGCCCGTGCTGCCTCGACACCGGCTTCCAGGTCCAGCCGTGCCTGGCTGGCGGTGCGGTAGGTTTCCTGCACGGGTTGCGTGCGCAGGAATGGGTGCAGGGTCTCCAGCTGGCGCACCTTGCCGGTCGCGCCCCAGATATGAAAACAGTCGCGGGCAATGCGCAGGTGCAGGTTGGCGCCAGAGATCAGCCCGCTGGGGATGCACACCTCTGCCAGTTGCTCATGGGCCAGGGCCTGCTCGTGAATGAAGCCGGCTGCGGTGGCCGCGATCTGCGCCTGGTCGAAGCAGCGGATAGCAGCCAGGCCATCGCCGTTTAGCTTGGCGATAACGCCTTCGATCAACAGCAGCTTGTTGCGAAAGGTCACCGGGTTGAAGCTTGCCCAGCCGGCGAAGCGCTCGCGCACTGTTTGCAGTATGGCCAGTTTGCTGGCGAGGCTGCCAGGTGCTTCCGGGCTGCCCAGGGTCAGCCCATGGAACAGGTGGTAGTCGGCCAGGTTGATGTGCGCAGGCGCCGCCCAAGTGTGTTCGGCGGCGCAGGCCAGGCTGTGCATCGCCTGTTTGATGTTACCCAGATAAAAGGCCGACATGCCGCTGAACAGGTGCTTGAAGAACAGGGTCGTGTGCGACTTCACCTCTACAGTCGAGCCTGCGAAGGGGGTGCCACTCAGGTTGGCGACAAATGCCTGCTGGGCTAACAGAATCTGCTCCACATCGCTGTAGTGGACGCGGCGCACCGTGGCCAGGCCTTGCGCCACTTCGGCGGCGACGTCCTGCAAGAAGCGGCCCATGAACAGCGAGTCTGAAACCAGGTGGTTGCAGGCGTAGCAGCTCATCGCCAAATCGCCGCTGACGCGGCCTGAATCGACCGCCTCCAACGCGGTGCGCCGGGCGAATTCCATGGGTGCAGTCCAGGCGCTAACCTGGTCGAGAGCGAGCAGAGCGCTGGTCAGGTCGGTCTCGAAGCCATGCCGCTCGATCAGCTTCAAAGCCGCAAGGCAGTAGGCATGCCCGTCATGGTAAGCACCGAAGCGCTCGGCGATCATTACCCCGAACCAGGCCATGCCGTAGGTGCTGCCAGGCGCGACGCCCTGGACCAGGGACAGCTCCATGAGCTTGGCCAGGTGCAGAAAGCAGACGTCCTCCTGCACGAAAAAAGAAGACGACAGGGTCGCGAGCAGGCTGATCGCGACCCTGATTTCTTCAGAATCGGTGCGTGGCAGTGACTCCAGGCAGTGACGACCTTGCTGCTCGATCAGGGCTTGCACGCGGTCATAGCTGGCCTCGACTTGAGCCTGGTCGGCGCGCCGGGGCAGGGTGATGCCCAGCAGTTCGAGGCCCGAAAGTGCCACATCGATGCCCGCTTGATACTCACCGCGCAACGTGTGCAAGCGGGCCTGCAGCCTGCATACCCGGGCCTTGTCCGGGGCCGCGCGTGCCCGTTGCCGGCATTCGATGATGCGCGCTTCAGCCTGAGGCATGTGCGACAGCTGCATGTCGCACTCGGCCGCCATGCAGGCGATGGCGAAGGCATGCTCGGCATGTGTGTCGGGCGTTGCACTCAGGCGTATCAGGTGGTCGGCCGTGTTCAGATAGCCGGCGGTCTGGTCAACCGCACCATTGTCGCGCGCACGCAGTGCGGCTTCGCGCAGCAACGGCAGGAACGCTGCACAGTCATCCGCTGCAAAGGCCCATGGGCTGGCGCGTTGCAGCTGGTTGGCGATGGCGAATACACCGTCGCGTGGCTCGTTTTTCCAGGTGTGGTGCATGGCCTGCGCAATGCGCGCATGCAGTGGCGCTCGCTCAGGTTCTGGCGTGAGTTCGTAAGCGGCCTCCTGTACGCGGTCATGGGGGAAAGCCAGGCCCTTTTTCCCCGGTTGCAGAAAGCCTGCTGCAATCAACGCCCTGAGTGGCTCGGTAGCAAGCCCGGCAGGCAGGGCCAGGAGGCACTGCAGCAAACGCTCGTCACAGCGGTTGCCCACGGCGCTGGCGATGCGCAGCACATCGCGTTGCACAGCAGGCAGGCGCGCCAGGCGCTGGACCATCAGGTCGGCGACGTTGTCGGCATAACGGTGCCGTGCCACCGCCTCCAGCGACCATGTCCAGCGCATGGCCTGGGTGTCGAAGGTGAACAGCCGATCCTCGATCATCGCAGTGAGTATCTGATTGATGAAGAATGGGTTGCCGGCGGTCTTGGCGTGCACCAGCTCAGCAACCTGCAATGCCGTTTCGGGGGGCACATGGTAGCGCTCGCCGATCAGCTCCGTCACGGCGCCAACGGGCAGCGGGCGCAGGTTCAGGGTAGTGCTGTGTATAGCTGTCGGGACGTTGTCGGGGGCACTGCAACCCCGCGTATCGTTGCGCTGGGCGACGATCAGCAACAGGTTGCCTGGGGGGTTGGCGAACAGCTCCAGCAACAGGTTCCGCGTGGCGTCGTCGGCCCACTGCATGTCGTCGAGAAACACCGCCAGTGGGTGCCCCGGCCGGCTGAACACATGGAGGAACTCGACGATGGCCCGCAGTTCTTTCTGCAATGCCAGGCGCGTGGGTTTTTCCGGCAGCTCGGGCAGTGGGCCGATGACCAGTTTGAGGTCTGGAGCAAGCTTGCCCAGCAGCCGGCCACGGCCTTTGATCCGGCGCAGGATCTCGCGGCCCAATGCATCGAGGTCTTGGCTGTTCTTCGCCAGCAACTGAGTTGTCAGCGATTGTAGTATTTCGATCCAGGGCCCGTAGGGCACAGCCTGTTCCGGGCTATTGCACTTGCCGGCCGCCCAGTAACCGTGGGCTTCTGCCTTGAGCGCGGCTTCGACCAGGCTGGACTTGCCCATGCCGGTGGCACCGTTGATGAACAGTGCTTGAGGCGTGCTGTCACGCCGCGAGGCTTTCAGCAGCAGGGCGATGACCTTGTGCTCGGCGGTGCGGCCGTACAGGCGCTCTCGGTTGGGGGGTGCACTGTCGGCGCAGCCCGGCTCGAAGTCTTCGATGGCCTTCCTTGTCGCCCATTGCCGCTGGCAATGGGCGAGGTCGATGGCCAAAGCCTGAGCGCTCTGGTAACGGGCGTCGGGTTCTTTGGCCAACGCCTTGGCGAGAATACGGCTGAGTGGCAGCGGCACCGTTTCGTCGAGTTCAATGGCAGGCCGTGGTTGCACACCCGCATGCAGCTGGCGCCAGTGCAGTTTGTCGCGCCCGCTCAGCGGCAGTTCGCCCACCAGCAGCTGGTAGAGGATCGCGCCGAGGGCGTAGATATCACTGCGTTGGTCGCTGCTGCTGCCGTGGGGGCAGATTTGCTCTGGTGCCAGGTACGACCAGTTGCCGATCGGCGCATCCTGGCCGCTGACCAGTTCGGCACTGCCGGCGCGAAAGCAACCCAGCCGCACACGCCTTGGGTGCTCGATGCACACGTGCTCGGGTTGCAGGGCACCATGCAGCACATTGCGTTCGTGAGCCTGCGCCAGGGCGTTGGCGGCATTCACCGCCACCTCGAGGAACGGCATGATAGCCGCAGGGCCATGGGCAATGAGGTCGGCGATGGAGCGGCCGAGGGGGTAAACCAGCAGCGGGCCTTCGGCCGAGCGCAAGAAGGCCGAGGGAATCACCGCCCACTGCGGGTCCAGTTGCAGGCGGTAGTCGCGTTCGAGGCGTTGGCACGCCGCCGGGGCCTCTACCGGCGCACGCACGGCGAGCCAGGCTTGCCGAGTGACGGGGTCACGCAGGCGGAAGTAAGTGAGGTCACCTTCCTGGCCCAGGGGTGTGATATCGCACCGGTTCAGCCAGCTTTCATCGATCGACTGGTCGTAATCGACAGGCCTTTGCGCAAGGCGTTCATCGAGCATAAAACACCCCTGGTAACGACATCCTGACGCCCGAGTATACGCAGCAAGGCAGCTAGACTCCGCGCTTGCAGGCAGCATGGCAGGAACGGGCACCATCTTGACTGTTATGGTACCCAGAGGGGCGGCGGGCACTTGTATCCTAGGCTCTGTACGAAAAGCCTGAGGCCAACCTATCCCTCGGGATAATTGTTTGAACGTGGACGCTGGCCTACATTGCACATGGCCGCGCATCCGCCCGTGCCTGCGAGAGACGTTGATGATCCGATTAGGCAATGCCCAGGTGTCGCTGGAGCGGCGGGAAGCTTTTCTCGACGGCAAGCCGCTCCCGTTGGGTGGCCGCGCGTTCGAGGTGCTGGCGACATTGATCAGGGCCCAGGGCCGGGTGGTCGCCAAGGACGAGCTGTTCAGCCAGGTCTGGGCTGGCACGGTGGTCGAAGACAACAACCTGCAAGTGCAGGTATCGCTGTTGCGCAAGGCCTTCGGCAACCCCGGGCTGATCCAGACAGTGCCACGCCGTGGCTATCGGTTGGCCGCAGATATCACCCTCGACGTGCCCTGCATGGCTTCGGGAAAATCGCCGTTGTGCGGTGTGGCCGAGATCATCGAGCCGGTCGGCGACATCGCAAGCGTGCCGGTGCTGGTGGTCGATGACGACCCGTCGGTGCGCAACGCCCTGGGGCGGCTGTTCCGCTCGCAAGATATCGCCCATCGGCTGTATGCCTCGGCCGAGGAACTGCTCGAAGGCCAGGTCGACACGCCCTATGCCTGCCTGCTACTGGACATGAACCTACCCGAGGCCTCTGGCCTGGAGGTGCAAGATGCCCTGCGCCGGCTCGAGCTGCCGTGGCCGGTCATCTTCATGACCGGCCACGGGACTATCCCCCTGACCGTGCAGGCCATGCGGGCCGGCGCCGTGGAGTTCCTGACCAAGCCTTTCGACGAAGCCCAGCTGCTGGCAGTGCTCGATGCTGCGCGCGCGCGTGCCTTGGTGCAAGGCCGCAAGTGGCTGCAGGCACGGCAGGTCAAGGAGAAGTACCAGCGGCTTACCCAGCGTGAGCGCCAGGTGTTTTCGCTGGTGGTCGATGGCCTTTCGCACAAACAGATCGCCAGGCACATCGGCACCAGCGAGGTGACAACCAAGGTTCACAAGAAGAACATCATGAACAAGATGCAGTCCCGCTCGCTGGTCGAACTGGTCGCCATGCACAACCTCATCGAGGCCCGTGCCGAGGGCCAGGGCGCCGCATGAGCAGATGGGTGTGCATTGTCGACGACGATGCTTCAGTGCGCAAAAGCCTGGCCAACCTGCTGCGTTCGGCCGGGTTTGGCACGGTGCTGTTTGCATCGGGGGAAGAGCTGTTGGCATCGGAGCCGGCACCGATGGCGGGGTGCGTGCTGCTGGACCTGAAAATGCCTGGGCTGACAGGTTTGGAGGTTCAGCGTGAGCTGGCGCAGCGGGGCTGGCGGTTGCCGGTGATCTGCATGTCGGCGCATTGGGATGACCTGGCGGTGCAGATGTCGCTGAGGCTCGGGGCGCGGGCTTGCCTGGGGAAGCCGTTCAGCGAAGAGGCGTTGCTGAAGGTGGTCGAGGAGGCCTTGGCGAATAGATAGGGCCGTCCTCGCGGTGGGCGTGAAGTGCATGCCTTGAGCGTTGTGGCGATGCGTAAATCGAGCGCCGCCCGCGCGGCGCATCGCGGCTGAAGCCGCTCCTACATTTGTTGCAACGTGCCGTTCCAGTCAGGCCATGGTTGTCCGCCTTGGCGCATGACTGAAGACAGGTGAGGCGGCAGCAGTGCCAGCCGAAAAACCTCTTCGAGCCACCAAGGCTGACAACTATGGCCCATCAGGCCATGGCACGTTGCAACAAATGTAGGAGCGGCTTCAGCCGCGATGCGCCGCGCGGGCGGCGCTCGATCTCATAGGCGCTGCAACTACTGTGGCAAGCGCCTTGAAGTCCATCTCAGCTAAACAGATCCACCCCCAACTGGAACGCCACCCACAACGCCAGCCCCGTCGCAAACGCCAGCGCAATGTTCTCGAACAGGTTGTTACGGTATTCCTTGCTCAGCAATGACTTCTGGTTGGACATGATCAACAGGCCCAGCGAAATCACTGGCAAACCGATGATGTTCAACGCGCTGACGCCGATGGTCAGGGTCACGAAGTCGGGCATGCCGGGGATGGACCAGATCAGCGGTGTGACCAGAATGAACAGCATGAACCACTTGTGCATCGGGTCTTTGTGGAACTCTTTGCCGTAACGCTCACGCCGCTCGGGCCGTACATGCTGGAAGGCGTCGGTGATGAGCATCGGGAAAGCTGTGGTCTTGCCGGAAATGCTGGCGAACAGCGTGGCGAACACACCAACGAAGAAGATGTACCAGCCGATTGGGCCGAAGAACATTTCCAGGGCCTTGCCCAGGTCGCCAAGGGTCTTCACTTCGATGCCGTTGGGCCGCAGGATTTCGGCGCCGACGATCCAGATCGCCAGGTTGATGACGATACCGACGAACACCGCGAACAGCAGGTCGTTGCGTTGGATGCGCTTGTGCTGCGGGCCTACCCAGCCTTTTTGGCGCATCACATAGGGGTGGACGAAGTTGGCCACCGAGCCTGCCACTGCGCCAATCACCGAAACGGCCACCAGCAGCGCACCGTGCACGCCTTCGTCCGCCGGGATGCTGAAGCCGATGGTGCCTTTGACGATGCCGGCCACATCCGGGCCGGACATCAACGCCAGGGCCAGGAAAGCCAAGGTCATGACGGCCAGCAGGACTTTCATCACGCCTTCGATCATTGCGTAGATATTGCGCCCGACCAGCATCCACACCGCCAGCACCACAGCCATCGAGCACAGCAGCGGGTAGTCGATGCGCAACAGCATCGCCAGCGCTTCGCCCGCGCCTTTGATCATGTAGGCGTTCATCAGATGCCCCATCAGCAGCGCATACGCCAGCATGAACCAGGCGAACACCGGGTGCAGCTGCGCGTAGCCCTGGAGGATGGTCATGCCTTGGTTATTGCACAGCTGGAAGCGGGCGATGATGTTAACGATCAGGTACCTGAGCAGCAGCGATACGGCCAGCACCCACATCATGGCGTAACCGTAGTTGGCGCCCGCTACGGATGAGGTTATCAGATCACCTGCGCCAAGCCAGGAGAGCACGGCAATGATGCCTGGGCCCAGCAATTTGATCAGCCGCGTAACGCGGCTTTGAGAGGGCGCGGCAGCGCTGCCCTCGGCCGAATGAGTGCTCGACATGGGATGTCTCCGATTATTGTTCTTGTTGAAACGAGCGCAGTCGAACACAGTAGATAGGATGTCGTACAACTGCAATTTGTATGAAAGTATTTCTAAGTATTACAGATGCAACTGGAACCCTCGTGGTCATGGGGGTCGCGCCAAAGTGCTTTGAAATTGCCAGTATCAATGGACTGAAAAGGCCGATTGATTGATATGCCAGAGCAATGATCTAAAGGCTGCCAGGCCGATACTGCAAAGCTTCAGCCAGATGCGCACGCGCGATCGAGCTTGCCCCCTCCAAGTCTGCCAGCGTGCGCGCTACCTTCAACAGCCTGTGGGCGGCGCGCAACGAGAGCGTCAGGCGCTCGCAGGCGTTTTCCAACCAGGCCTGGTCGGCCGCTTCCAACCGGCAATGCTGGCGCAAACCCTCAAGGTCGAGAAACGCATTGGCGCAGCCTTGCCTGCGTTGTTGCACATCGCGTGCTTCAGCCACCCGCACTGCTACAGTGGCGCTGGTTTCCCCACTGGGCTGGTTGTTGAGGGTGGTGGTTTCGCGCGCGACGGTCAGGTGCAGGTCGATGCGGTCCAGCAACGGGCCGGACAGCTTGTTGCGGTAGCGCTGGATCTGCTCGGTGCTGCAGCGGCAGCGGCCGGTGGGGTCGCCGAGGTAACCGCAAGGGCAGGGGTTCATGGCCGCCACCAACTGGAAACGCGCAGGAAAGCGCACTTTGTCCCGCGCCCGCGCAATCACGATCTCGCCAGACTCCAGCGGCTCGCGCAGCACCTCCAGCACACGGCGTTCAAACTCCGGCAACTCATCCAGAAACAGTACGCCGTGGTGCGCCAGGGTGATTTCGCCAGGCTGCGGCCGGCTGCTGCCGCCGACCAGTGCCGGGCCCGAGGCCGAGTGGTGCGGATGGCGGAAGGGCCGCTGCGGCCAGCTGTTCAATGGTGCATTCCCACTCACCGATTGGATAGCGGCCACTTCCAGCGCTTCATGTTCATCCAGCGGCGGCAACAGGCCGGGCAGACGGCTGGCGAGCAGCGTCTTGCCCGTGCCTGGCGGCCCGGTAAAAAGCAGGTTGTGGGCCCCGGCTGCGGCCAACAGCAAAGCGCGTTTGGCGGCAATCTGCCCCTGGACTTCGCTCAAGTCGGGGTAGGGCTGACTTTTCAGCATCAAACCATTGGCGGCAAATGGCGGCAGGGGTACCTGCCCATTCAGATGAGCCACCAGCTCCAGCAGATGCCCTGCTGCATACACCACCAGACCACCCGCAAGGCTCGCCTCCTCGGCGTTTTCCCGTGGCACCACCAGCGCCCGGCCTGCCGCCCGCGCCGCCAGGGCGGCGGGTAGCACGCCGCGCACTGGGCGCAGTTTGCCGGAAAGCGCCAGTTCGCCAAGGCACTCCATATCGACCAAGGCTGCCACCGGCACTTGGCCGTCGGCGGCCAGAATGCCCAGGGCAATGGCCAGGTCGTAGCGGCCACCGTCCTTTGGCAGGTCCGCCGGCGCCAGATTCTGGGTGATGCGCCTTTGCGGGTAGTTCAGGCCGGAGTTGACGATGGCGCTGCGCACTCGGTCCTTGCTTTCCTTGACTGTCGTCTCGGGCAGGCCTACCAAGGTGAGTTGAGGCAGGCCGTTGGCCAGGTGAGTTTCGACGCTGACCGCAGGGGCCTGGACGCCAACCTGTGCGCGGCTATGGACGAGGGCGAGGGACATGGACGCTCCGTTGTCGATGAGGAGGGCGCCGCTTCCTGCGGCTTCGACAAGGATAGTAAGTGTGCTGGCTGTGGGGGGGAGAAGAGTGCGTCCTTGTTTTTCAGGTCAGGGTTATCCCCGGTACTTTCATACAATATGACAATTAATGGATCCAATATCTTTGCGCCCATCTAAGCTATGGCTTAGTGTTCAAGCGCCGCTACCATTGGATGGCAACGCGGCTCCCAAAAAATGGACTTAAGGTACTGCCCGTGCAAACGCTCACTCGCACCCGTCAGCAGATCCGTAAACGGGTGCAGGCCAATGAGCTCGCTGAGCTCAACCGTTTCTTCGACTCCCTCCAGGCACATTGGCAGCAAGCGCCGCCGGGGGAATGCCCAGCTTATCTTGAAGCCGTTCAGGGGCACATGCTGGTCGATTGGGATGTCGACGGCAGCAAGGCCCTGACACAGCGGCTCAAAGCCTGGATCGATGCCTGCCCGAAAGCCTATCACCCGCAAGTGGCCATGGGGTTTCACTGCTTCAACCGCGCGTGTCATATCCGCGGTACGCTCGCCGCCAACGAGGTTGCTGACGAACGCTGGCTGGCTGCGGAGCTGGCCTGTGAAATGGCTGTAGCCCACTTTCTGCGGGCGATGGAGCGCTGTGCGCAACCCGTGGCGGCGGTAATCGGCATGCTGCAGATCAGCGCGCATTTTCGGGAGCCGGGGTGGCTGGTTGAGTTGTTTGATGGCCAGGCTGCGCGGTTTCGGCCGAGTGCGCATGCCGATGTCGAAGTGCAGGAGGCTGCCGCACCGCTGCTGGTCAAGCAGGGCCTGGCGCCACTGGTAGAGCTGCCGCAGGTGCTGCCAAACTGCTTGAGCGCACGTCTGGCCGCTGAGCAAGGGTGTGCCGAGCAATACTGGCTGCGTCATGCACTTGCCTGGTTTCCCGGTTGCTTCGAGGCGATCGAGGCGTATGCCTCTTACCTCACGCCACGCTGGGGCGGCAGCTATGAAGCAATAGATGCCCTGGCCAATGGCCCGCTGTGCCTGCGTTGGAGCGAAATGCTGCGCAATGCGATCCGCTGGGTGGCGCTTGAAGACCAGTTCTGGCTGCCACAGCCTAATCAGCCGCGGCAGGTTGCGGTGTGGCAGCGAACGTTCGAGCAATGGGAGCACCGCGAGCTGAGGCCCAAGGAACGCGCCACGTTGCTGGCCAGGCGAGCGGCTTTTCGCTGCATTTCGCTGCAGGATTTCGCGGGCGCGAAGCGTGATTTCGACGCCTGCGTAGAGTTCTACCCGGACCAAGGTTTCGTACCGACCATCGGTGAGCCGTTCCGAAGCTTTGTTTGTCTGGTGCTGTTCCATGGCGTGCTGGACGACAAACAGGCGTTCCGTATAGCCATCGAACGGTTGTGCGAGGACCGCAGGCAAGCGGCCGCCTGTGCATTACGTGCCGCAGGGCATCAGTTTGGGCTGTGGGGGTTCAGCCAATCGGCGAAGCTTGCGGCCTGCTGGTTGCACGCCGCGGTTAAACGCCAATGCGGGCGCGAAGGGCTGGGCTTTGACGTGCTTGAGGTGCCGCGCCTGCTTTGGGCTGCCAAGCAGTACGATGCTGCCTATTACCTATACAAGGCGTGTGCCGACGGGAAGCTGCCGGATGCCGCCGCTTCGCTTTACGCGTTGCACTGCGGTCGGCTGGGTGAAACCCCTGAGCAATTCGTGGACGCCGCAGCTGCAAAGCATTGGCTGCTGTGTGCCGCACAGTCGGGCAGCCAGAGGGCCAAATACGACCTGGCCTGCCAACGCATGAGGGGGCGCGAAGACTTCAGCGAGCGTAGTGCAATGATGACCGTTCGGCGCCTGTTGCTCGATTGCCTGGGTAACGAAGAGCTCGATGCCCACGCCCGCCTGCAAGTGGCCATCCTGCAGCGCAAGTTCGGTGACCCGGGCGAGCGGGCAGAAGCTGTGGCTTACCTGCTGGATCTGGTCGAGTACCCCGACTGTGGAGTAGCCGGGCGGGCCTGTGCGGAGCTGGGCCTGGCCTGGATGCATGGGCAGGGCACACGCAAGCAGAGCCGCTTTGCGGCCATCGAATGGGTTAACCGTGGCGTCGCATTACAACCTAGTGATTCAGCGATCGAAGGCATCCAGGCCGAGATTCGTAATTCGCACAACCTGTTCAAGACACTGTTCACGGTGTGTGGTGCGGCGCTGTTCCGGGGCGACCTGCAAGCCAGTGAACTGCCACCGAAGGTTAGCAACACGCCGCCTGACCGGCTGCGGGCGTCTGCCTGAGCGCAGAGCCCCAGCCGGATCGTTATTCCTTGGCCGCTGGCGCCATCCGGGCTTCCAGCTCGGCCACTTGTTTTTCAAGGGCCTCCAGGCGCGCGCGGGTGCGGGCCAGGACGACCATCTGGCTGTCGAATTCTTCGCGGCTGACCAGGTCCAGTTTGCTGAATGCACCTTGCATCAGCACCTTGAACTGGCTTTCCAGTTCGGCGCGGGGCTGGGCGGTGTCGCTGTTGAAGAGGCGCGAGGCTTGGTCGCTCAGGGCGTCGAGAAAGGCTTTGGGCGCGAGCATGTTCGGCTGTCCACGGGTACTGAGAAATGCCCCGCAGTGTAGCACGGCACACTTTGGCGCCTGACTGCACATTTTTCGAGCAGCCGCGTGCATTTGCGCGCACCAAAGCTGTGCATCTTTGCGATGCTGGCGACTGGCCAATGCCGGTTGTTTGACCCAACCCGCTGTTTTTCGCGGCTTTATCGAAACTGGCAAGGTTTCTGCAAAGACCGATATGAGCCATGCACTGATGCAGTTCCTTGTGACCAGGCAGTGCGCACGCGGAGCCGGATGCCGACGACGCGTTACAAAGCCAACCGCTGCGCTTAGACTTGAGACGGGTTTGTTTTCCTGGGGCAAGTCCACCAAATCGGGAGAGAGTTTCATGAAGCTAGTCACAGCCATCATCAAGCCGTTCAAGCTGGACGACGTGCGCGAGTCACTGTCGGAAATCGGCGTGCAGGGCATCACCGTCACCGAAGTCAAAGGCTTCGGTCGGCAGAAGGGTCACACCGAGCTGTATCGCGGTGCGGAATACGTGGTCGACTTCCTGCCCAAGGTGAAGATCGACGTCGCCATCGACGACAAGGACCTCGATCGAGTGATCGAAGCCATCACCAAGGCTGCCAACACCGGCAAGATCGGTGACGGCAAGATCTTCGTGGTGAATCTGGAGCAGGCAATCCGCATCCGTACCGGCGAAACCGATACCGACGCGATCTAAGCGCCAAAAAAAGCCTCACCAAACCCAACGCCCCAGGAGAAAACAACATGACTCTGCGTAAGATCGCAGGGCTAGGAGCCCTATTGTCCCTCGTAATGCCCGGCCTTGCCCTGGCAGAGGAGGCTGCCCCAGTGCTGAACTCCGGCGACACCGCCTGGATGCTGACCGCAACGGCGCTGGTGCTGTTCATGACCATCCCGGGCCTGGCCCTGTTCTATGGCGGCATGGTGCGTTCCAAGAACGTGCTTTCGGTGATGATGCAGTGTTTCGCCATCACCGGCTTGATGAGTATTCTCTGGGTCGTTTACGGCTACAGCATGGCCTTCGATACCACCGGTATGGAAAAGGGCGTGCTCAATTTCAATTCCTTCGTCGGCGGCTTCTCCAAGGCTTTCCTCAGTGGTGTCACGCCTGAGGGGCTGACCTCGGCCACCGCGCTGTTCCCTGAGGCGGTTTTCATCACCTTCCAGATGACCTTCGCCATCATCACCCCGGCGCTGATCGTGGGTGCCTTCGCCGAACGCATGAAGTTCTCCGCGATGCTGGTGTTCATGGGCATCTGGTTCACCCTGGTCTACGCACCAATCGCGCACATGGTCTGGAGCGGTGACGGCGCGCTGATGTGGGACTGGGGCGTGCTCGACTTCGCCGGCGGCACCGTGGTGCACATCAACGCTGGTATCGCTGGCCTGGTCTGCTGCCTGGTGCTGGGCAAGCGCAAAGGCTACCCGACCACGCCAATGGCCCCGCACAATCTAGGCTACACCCTGATGGGCGCGGCCATGCTGTGGATCGGCTGGTTCGGCTTCAACGCAGGTTCTGCTGCGGCCGCCAACGGCACTGCCGGCATGGCCATGCTGGTCACCCAGATCGCCACCGCCGCTGCCGCGCTGGGCTGGATGTTCGCCGAATGGATCGGCCACGGTAAACCAAGCGCCCTGGGCATCGCTTCGGGTGTGGTCGCCGGTCTGGTTGCGATTACCCCGGCTGCCGGCACCGTAGGCCCGATGGGCGCCCTGGTGATTGGCCTGGCGTCTGGCGTGATCTGCTACTTCTGCGCCACCACCCTCAAGCGCAAGCTGGGTTATGACGACTCCCTGGATGCCTTCGGCGTACACGGCATCGGCGGCATCATCGGCGCCATCCTCACCGGCGTGTTCGCCGCACCGGCCCTGGGCGGCTTCGGCGCGGTCACCGATATCGGTGCGCAGGTCTGGATCCAGGCCAAGGGCGTGATCTTCACCGTGGTCTACACCGCCATCGTCACCTACGTGATTCTCAAGGTGCTGGATGTGGTGATGGGCTTGCGGGTCAACGAAGAAGAAGAGTCGGTCGGCCTCGACCTGGCTCAACACAACGAACGCGGCTACAACCTGTAACTGCGACGCTGGAAAAATTTGCCCGGCTTGCCGGGCATTTTTTTGTCTGTTTTTTGCGATTTCCTGCAGAGCAAACGGTTTATCACTCACGTTCGCGACGTAGGCCAAAAACTTACAAGTCGTAGGGCGTTTATGGAGCTTTGCTTTTTCTACGGGCGCGCTAGAATGCGCGCCGAGGGGTGTTGGACGAGTTGTCCGCATGCTTCGTCAGCCTTTGCTAGGCTTGCCAATAGCGTGTGGCCAGCAGGGGCTCAAGGATTTGTCAGGTCCTGCCAGGAGCAGGGCCTGCTGGGTGCCGCCTCCCATCAGGAGCGCCGACCCAAGGGCAGTGGCCTAACCCACGGCCAGTTGAATTTTCACTGGTGGCTGCCGGTCTACGGCTGCACTGGTCTATAACTAACCTGCTTTTCGCAAGTCATGAGGTAGAACATGAGCGACGACGATCTGGAAAATGATGACCTCGAAGTAGGCGACGAAGACGAGGCTGATGATGGCCTCGAAGCTGCGGCTGACGATGTCGCCGAAGATGCTGGCGACGACAGCCCGGCACCCGCTGCAAAGGGCAAATCCAAGGCGGCTGTCTCGGTAGACGAGATGCCGAGCATGGAAGCCAAGCAGAAGGAGCGTGATGCCCTGGCCAAGGCGATGGAAGAATTCCTTTCTCGCGGTGGCAAGGTGCAGGAAGTCGAGGCCAACGTGGTCGCCGACCCGCCCAAGAAGCCGGACAACAAGTACGGCAGCCGCCCTATCTGAGTGGCTGAACCCAAAAAGGCCCGCCGTCGCTGCGGGCTTTTTTGTGGCTATGGGTTTTGTGCTGCCGGTGCTGGCCGCATCGCCGGCACGCCGTCTTCACAGCTAGAGCGCCGAGCTGAGGGCAGAGACAAGTCTTTGGGAGATTACCCAGCCCTTCAGGCTGCGCTGTCGCGCAGAGAACAAAGCCCGTGCGCCGCGGTGGATGGCACCGGCTTCGCCGGTGTTCGCGGCTGAAGCCGCTCCTACAGGGTACCCGCCAAATCAGTGAGTTAGCGTTTGTTCTGTGGGAGCCGGCTTGCCGGCGAATGGGCCGCAAAGCGGCCCCTGTCAGCGCCAGCGCGCAATCACTTCGGGCAGCTGTGACAGCCGCTGAATCTCTGCATCCGGCGCCTTTTCACCGGCCCAGGCCTTGCCCTGGGGGTTGAACCACACGGCGCGCAGCCCCGCACGCTGGGCCCCACCGATGTCATCGCCGGGATGGTCGCCGACATGCACCGCAGCGTCAGCCTCTACCTCGCCACGTTTCAACGCCTCCACGAACGGCGCGGGGTCCGGCTTGCCAATCCCCAAATCCTCCGCACACAGGGCAAATTTAAAGTAGTCCGCCAAGCCCAGGCGGCGCACATCGGCATTGCCATTGGTTACAACGCCCAAGGTGAAGTGGTGGCGCAGAATTTCCAGCACCGGCTGCACTTCGGGAAACACCTCTACCTGGTGGCGGGCATGCAGGAACACTTCAAAACCTTCGTTGGCCAGCTCCTGAGCGTGTTTCTCGCTGTAGCCAACCTCTTCCAGCGCGTGGAACAGCACGCGGCGGCGCAAGGCGCTGATGCGGTGCTTGAGGCCCGGCTCGGCCTGCACCAGGCGTTCACGGATGGCGAACAGGTGGTCCACCGGCACGCCGCCGAGAATCGGTGCGTTGGCCTGCAGCCAGTCGCGCAGCACGACCTCCGCACTGGCAATCACTGGCGCGGTATCCCACAGGGTGTCGTCAAGGTCGAAGGTGATCAGCTTGATGCTCATGAGTCTGTGCCTTTGCTGCGTTTGGCCCGAGGGTGGGCGCTGTCGTACACCGTGGCCAGGTGCTGGAAGTCCAGGTGGGTGTAGATCTGCGTGGTGCTGATGTCGGCGTGGCCGAGCATTTCCTGCACGGCACGCAGGTCCTGGGACGATTCCAGCACATGGCTGGCGAATGAATGGCGGAGCATGTGAGGGTGCAGGTGCTGGCCAAGCTCACGCTCGCCGGCCGCTTTGACCCGCAGCTGGATGGCCCGCGGCCCCAGGCGATTGCCTTGCCGGCTGATGAACACCGCGCCGTCGCGCGGGCTGCCGATACCGCGCAGCCGCAACCATTGCTGCAGGGCCTCGCGGGCTTTGCGGCCAACGGGCAGCACGCGGGCCTTGCCACCTTTGCCGAGCACCTGAACCAGCCCGGCGGCAAGGTCGAGGTGTTCCAGGTCAAGGTTGGTCAGTTCGGACAGGCGAAGGCCAGAGGAGTAGAACAGTTCGAGAATAGCCTGGTCGCGACGCGCGATGAAATCGTCGTCCACGCCGCCATCCAGCAACTGCAAAGCGCGGTCGGTATCCAGCACTTTGGGCAGCCGGCGCTCGCCCTTGGGCGCGCTCAGCCCGCTGGCCGGGTCGTGCTGGCACAGGCCTTCGCGGTTGAGGTAGCGATAAAGGCCGCGAACTGCCGACAGCAGCCGTGCCAGGCTGCGTGACGACTGGCCTTGATGATGCTGGCGGGCGATCAGTTGGCGCAGCTGCTGGATCTGTAGTGCACCCCAGCCTGAGATCCCCTGGGTATTGCAGTATTCGATGACTTTGTCGAGGTCGCGGCGGTAGGCCAGCAGGGTATGTTCGGACACCTGGCGCTCGTTGCGCAGGCGTGCGCAATACGCCTCCAGCTGGCGTTCCATCAGCGCACCGGACGCAAGGTCTGGGTAACGCGCGGCACCACGCGGCCAAGCACTTCGGCGATGTAGCCGAGGAACAGGGTGCCGACGCTGCTCTTGTAGTGCTGCGGGTCGCGGCTGCCGATCGCCAGCACGCCGTGCAGCCCTTGGTATTCCAGTGCTGCGACGGCGCTGGAGCCCACCTCGAGGCGCTGCTCTTCACCGAACAGGAAGGCCAGTTCTTTCTCGCGCAGGTTGCCACTGACCGTTTTGCCGCCGCCAAGCAGCCCGCCGATGGCTTGCTGGGCCTCGGTGTTGCTGACCCAACGGCCGACCGGCGCGGCATTGTCGCCAAACAGGATCAGGCTGACGAACGGCACCTGAAACTCCTGGCGCAGGCTGTCTTCAACCGCCATTACCACTTCTTCCAGGCTGCCGGCATCGAGCAGGTCAAGGATCAACCGGCGGGTCTTGTCGAACAGGCGGTCGTTGTCCCGGGCCACGTCCATCAGCTGGGACAGGCGATGGCGCATCTCGATGTTACGGTCGCGCAGTAGCTTGAGCTGGCGCTCCACCAGCGACACGCTGTCGCCACGTTGGTGAGGGATGCGTTGCTCGAGCAGCAGCTCGTCGTGCTCGGCGAAGAAGGCCGGGTGGGCGCGCAGATAGGCGACCACCGCTTGGTCATCGAGCTCAGGGGTCTGCTGCGGTACAACCTTGGGCTGATCGGTCATGGCGGTTACTCGGTTAGAGGCGAACCTGGCCTTCGTAGACGCGTACGGCCGGGCCGGTCATCAATACGGACTGGCCGGGGCCCGCCCATTCGATGTGCAGGCGGCCACCGGGCAGGTCGAGGGACACCGGAGAGTCCATCCAGCCTTGGCTGATGGCTGCCACGGCTGCGGCGCAAGCGCCGGTGCCGCACGCCTGGGTCTCGCCGGCGCCACGTTCCCATACCCGCAGGTTGGCGCGATGGCGGTCGATGACCTGAAGGAAGCCGGCATTCACCCGCTGCGGGAAGCGTGGGTGGTTTTCGATTTTCGGCCCCAGTTCATGAACTGGCGCAGTACGCACGTCATCGACACGCAGCACGGCGTGCGGGTTACCCATGGACACGGCGGCAATCGAATGCACCTTGCCGTCGACTTCCAGGGGGTAGTTGCGCGCCTGCTCGTCGGCGATGAAAGGGATTTCGGCCGGAGTGAAGCGCGGCGGCCCCATGTCGACACACACCTGGCCGTCGTTCTGTACGTCCAGCTCAATGATGCCGCTTTTGGTTTCCACGCGGATGCGCTTCTTCGCGGTCAGGCGTTTGTCCAGGACGAAACGGGCGAAACAGCGCGCACCGTTGCCGCACTGTTCGACTTCGGAGCCATCGGCGTTGAAGATCCGGTAGCGGAAGTCCACTTCCGGATTGTTCGGGGCCTCGACGATCAGCAGCTGGTCGAAGCCGATGCCGGTGTGGCGGTCACCCCATTGCTTGGCGTGCTTGGGCTGGATGTGTGCGTGCTGGCTGACCAGGTCGAGGACCATGAAGTCGTTGCCCAACCCATGCATCTTGGTAAAGCGCAGAAGCATGGGTTCACTCCGGTAGCAGGCTTTCGCCAGCGTACAGTTCGGCAATGGTCTCGCGACGGCGAACTTCGAAAGCCTGGTCGCCATCAACCAGGATTTCCGCGCAACGGCCACGGGTGTTGTAATTCGAGCTCATGACGAAACCATAAGCGCCCGCCGACTGCACGGCCAGCAGGTCACCTTCGGCCAGGTTCAGCTGGCGGTCCTTGGCGAGGAAGTCGCCGGTCTCGCAGATTGGCCCGACCAGGTCGTAGGCTCGGCCTTCGCCTTCGCGTGGGGTGACCGCGCTGACACCCATCCAGGCCTGGTACAGGGCTGGGCGGATCAGGTCGTTCATGGCCGCATCGATGATGGCGAAGTCTTTGTGTTCGGTGTGCTTGAGATACTCGACGCGGGTCAGCAGGGCACCAGCATTGGCCACGATGTAGCGGCCCGGCTCGAACACCAGGGCCAGGTCGCGGTCGCCGACGCGCTCGCGGATGGCCTTGATATAATCGGCCACCAGTGGCGGCTCTTCGTCGCGGTAGCGCACGCCAACACCGCCGCCCAGGTCCAGGTGGCGCAGGTGGATGCCGCAGTCGGCCAAGCGGTCGACCAGGTCCAGCAGGCGGTCGAGGGCATCGAGGAACGGCTCGACGGTGGTCAGCTGCGAGCCGATGTGGCAGTCGACACCGACCACTTCCAGGTTCGGCAGCTGCGCGGCGCGCACGTAGATGGCTTCGGCGTCGGCGATGGCGATGCCGAACTTGTTTTCCTTGAGGCCGGTGGAGATGTACGGGTGGGTGCCAGCGTCGACGTCTGGGTTGACCCGCAGCGAGACCGGGGCAACCTTGCCCATCTCGGCGGCCACCACTTGCAGGCGTTCGAGCTCGTCGGTGGATTCGACGTTGAAGCAGTGCACACCGACTTCCAGGGCGCGGCGCATATCTTCGCGGGTCTTGCCGACGCCGGAGAACACCACACGATCAGCGCGGCCGCCTGCGGCCAGCACACGCTCCAGCTCACCGCCGGAAACGATATCGAAGCCTGCGCCCATGCGCGCCAGCACGTTCAGTACGCCGAGGTTGGAGTTGGCCTTGACCGCGAAGCATACGAGGTGTTCGACACCCTGCAGGGCATCGGTATAGCTGCGGTACTGGGCTTCGATGTGGGCACGCGAGTAGACGTAGGTCGGTGTGCCGAAACGTTCGGCGATGGCCGTCAGGGCCACACCTTCCGCGAACAGTTCACCGTCGCGGTAATTGAAAGCGTTCATCTGATTTCCTTACTGCTCTGGCGACTGCTCGGGCTCGAGGGGCTGTTCTTCTTGCGGTTGAACAGGCTGAGCGTGCTGGTGCTGATGCGACTTATGGCTGCTCTTGCCGTCCTTGCCGTCTTCTGGCAAGTACAGGGGGCCCTTCTGACCGCAGGCCGAAACGAGGCAGGCAACCGCGACCAGCGCCGCGAGCGAGGAAATCAGGCGCTTCATGGGTGAAATCCTTTGAAATATGCAGTATTGCGCCCGAGTATACCGAGCGACCGGCGGATTGCCTATGCAAGAGCCGGTCCGCCGGGCGGGCTATTATTGAGTGCTGGCGGCTAACCTTTGCATTCGGCGCCAAGCGCCCGTATCTTGCCCGGCTTGCCTGTCACGCAGCCAATTTCGAGGTTCCTGCAATGAGTTTGAGCGAAGCGCGTTTCCATGATCTGGTCGACGCGACCCAACAGGCCCTGGAAGACCTGTTCGACGAGAGCGGCCTGGACCTGGACATGGAGAATTCCGCCGGGGTCCTCACCATCAAGTTCGACAACGGCAGCCAATTGATCTTCAGCCGCCAGGAGCCGCTGCGTCAGCTGTGGCTGGCCGACCGTTCCGGTGGCTTCCACTTCGACTACGACCCCGAGAGCGGCAAGTGGGTCTGCGAGAAGAGCGAAGAGCTGCTGGGGGAGATGCTCGAGCGCATTGTCTGGGAGCGGGCCGGCGAGAAGCTGGACTTCGACGAGATCTGACATGAGCACCCAGGCGCGGCCACCCAAGCCGCTTTACAGCAACGTCAGCCCGGCAGTGGCATCGCCGTGCATCAGTGTCTGCCGGCTCGACGAGCAGCGGGTATGCACCGGTTGCCACCGCCACGTCGAGCACATCCGCGAGTGGCGTTCGGCTGACGATGAGCGTCGCCGGCAGATCTGCCGCGAAGCCGAGGCCTTGCGCGCACGGGCTTGAGTATTTGCCCGGCTGTGGTAGTGTCGGGTTGTGCGTCGGTGACGCCAAAGCATTCACAAACCCCGCCCTTGGGCGGGGTTTTGCTTTATCTGCCCATAGCAAAGCGCCTGTTCAAATGGAGTCTGACTGGATCATGAGCACCAAACCTTCCCTCATCCTCACCCGATTGGACGTACAGCGTCTCGAGCGCCTGATCGACAGCCTCGACGAAAGTACCCCGGGTGTGCTCGCCCTGCAGGACGAGCTGGACCGCGCCGAACAGGTGGTCGGTCACGAGGACGTGCCGGCCGGCGTGGTGACCATGAACTCGCGCGTGCACTGCCGTGAAGAGGCCAGTGGCAAGGACTACCACCTGACCCTGGTGTACCCGAAGGATGCTGGCGGCGAAGGCAAGGTCTCGGTCCTGGCGCCGATCGGTTGCGCGCTGCTTGGCTTGTCGGTAGGCGAACAGATCGATTGGCCGGCGCCCGGCGGCAAAACCCTGAAACTGAAGCTGCTGGCGGTCGAATATCAGCCGGAAGCGGCAGGGGATTTCGACCTCTGATCCATTGGCGCCGTTTCAAGGCTCCAAGGTGGCCTGCAACTGCGCCAGGCCATCATTGAGCGCCTGCTCCAGCTCCCGCTTGTAGCGCAGGTAAAGGATGGTCGAACCTTGCTCGTCATCCAGCAACTCGGACAGGTCCAGGTCGGTGATGTAGCAACGATAGTGCCCGGCATTGCGGCGCTGGCCGAGGATCTGCCGGGCAACCACGGTGTACAGCTCTTCGCCGTGGTCCAGTTCCGAGAACTCCTGCTGGTCGCAATACAGCGTCACGTGCACGTCATCGCCTGTGCCGGCCTGGAGAATAGCCTGCACCTCGTAGTAGGGCTGGTCGTTGCCTTCGTCTGGCGTTGGCCGTTGCTCGATGCTGCGTGCCTTGCCCGGCCCCGAAGGCAGCAGTTGTGCGTAGCTGATTTCCAGCGAAGCCTGCTGCAGGTTGTCCAGCGGTACACGGGCGTCGTGGCGCATTACCACCGAGCGCAAGAAGCGCTGCAAGGGCAACAGCAGGTGATTCTCGTCGTGCAGTGGCAGGCGTTGTTGCCATAACGCATTGTATTCATCCAGCACATACAGGTCGGCCCAGCCCTCGAGCAGGCGGTAGAACACCTGAATGCAGCCGGGGCGGCCTTGTTCCAGCAGCAGCGGAAGGTCGTGGTCCTGCAGTGCGTTGGCATCCAGATAAAGTGGGCTGTAGGCGCTGCGCTCCTCGCTCAGGTAATTGAGCACGGCATCATGCTCGGTCAGGGTGGCGAGGCTGATCTGGCCGGGCAGTAGTTCCAGTGCGTGGGTGTACTGCGCCACCTGCAGCAGGTAGCGGTGGTTGCGACCCTGGTCGAGCAGTAATTGCACCGTGTCGAAAATTTCCTCGACCCGCTGGCTGATGGCTTGCGCGCGGTTGTGGCAGAAGCAACGCACCCGCACGCGCGGCCGGTGGCTGCGCTGGCCGAGGCTGTTGAGGAAGTCTCGCAGGCAGCGCAGCAGTGCGTGCTCGCCGTCGTAGCGCTGCACCAGCACCTCGTTCCAGCTGTTGAGGGTGACCTGGTCGAGGGTCAGCACCAGGTTTTCGCGCACGCCTGCATAGCTCAGCGAGTCGGTGCGTTCGGTGGTCATCAGGATGTTCAGGTCGCGGTGGTGGCGCAGCGGGTCGACGCCAACGTTGACCAGCAGCAGGATCTCTTCGGCCACGCTTGGCTGCAGCAGTCGCACTTCGCTGACGGCCTCAAGCGGCAAGGGAATGCTTTGCTGCAGGCTGCCAAGCAGGTTGAACAGCTCGAATTCGCTCAAGTCGCTGACGCCTGGGTGCAGCGCAAAGCGCGTGGTGCTGTCGATGACGCCGTTGCGGTGGGCCCAGGTCAGCAGTTCGAGCAGTTCCCGGCAACGCTTGATCGGGCTGAAATGCTCCCATTCGTGGACGCCCAGGTTGCCGTTGTACAGGCCCCAGTGGTGGCTGCCGGGTTCCTTGCGGTTGGGTGACTGAACCAGTGTCAGGGTGTCCTCGGCGAGGTCCGGTGCGATGCCTGGGTTGATCACCTCTATCTTGCCGGCGCGCCGCTCGAACGCTGCGTACAGGCGCCGGCCCAGTACGTTGAGGTCGCGTTGGTCGGCGCGGCTGTTGGCGTTCTGGTTTTGCGCGAACTGGCTGAGAAAGCGGTAGCTGTGGTTGAGCTCGGCGACCAGCTCGCGGCGCTCGACCGCCACCTGGCGTACCTTCCACTGGCTACGGCTGTCGAGCAAGGCCAGCTGGCGCTCGTCCCAGCCCCACTCATCGGCCAGGCGCTGAAGCAGCTGGCGTTGCCAGCCGTTGTTGCGCGCGCGGTCCAGGCCGCTGAGCTTCTTGTTCACCTTCAGGTACAGGCTGCGCCTGACCAGCTCCAGTCGCGTGGTTTCGCCGCGCTGTTGCAGGTAGCGTTCGATACGCCGGTAGACCATCACATAAGGGTCAAGCGCGTCGAGGTCCAGGTGGTTGGCGAACACCGCCTGCTTGTAGTCCAGGCTCAGGCAGCGTACGGCCGGATGTTCGCTGGCATAGACCTCGGTCAGCAGCAGCTTGAGCAGCGACTTGTACGGCGAATCGATGCCTTTGAACAGCTGCCATAAGCCTGCCCCCACGAACTCACCAGGGGGGATGTGGGCCATGTTGCCGAGGTCGAGGGCGTCGGTGCTGCGGATGAAGCGCTTGGAGAGCAGGGTTTCGGTGTAGCTGCGGTAGTTGCGCTCTTCATACACCGGCACCAACCACCACAGCGGCGTACGTCCGGCCAGCCAGATGGCGGTGCGATAAAACTCGTCGAGCAGCAGATAATGCTGGGTGGTGCCGCAATCGTCAGAGCTCAGTTGGCTTTCGCGCAGGCCCTGGGCGAAGCTTTGCGGGTCGATCAGGAAGCAGTGTGCTTCGGCGCCCAGGCTGGCGGCCCAGGCTTCCAGCAGCTGGCACTTGCGCCGTAGTTCATCCAGCTGGTTTTCGTCCAGGCCAGGGGCATGGCAGACCCATAGGTCCATGTCGCTCTGTTCGGCCTGGGCCAGCGAGCCCAGGCTACCCATCAGGAACAGGCCATGAATGGGGCGATTGGGGTTGCCCAGGCGCGTTTTGTAGGTGAACGAACGGGCCAGCCGTTGGCCCTCGGCGACCAGCTCGGCATCAGGCTCGAAGCCGGAAATACCTGCCGGAGTGCTGCCGGAAACATAGCCGGGCAGCAGCGGGTGATTCACGTGAAACAGCAGCGGTAGCAGGGTCAGTACCTGCTGTTGACGGGTCGATAGCCCGTCCATGGCACGCTGCAGCCGGCCTTTGTTAAGCAGCAGGAAGCGCGCCCGCAATGTCGCCAGCACCTTGCGGTCGATGCCTTCGTCGAGGTCCGGGCGGATTTCGTGGTTCATTGCACACTCAGGGCAGGCAGGGGAAGCTGTGGCGAGTTTAGCCTGAGTGTGGCGGTCGGATAAGCGTCAAATGAATTATTGACGTCAATTCTTTAGCAGATGTGTCGGCCTCTTCGCGGGCAAGCCCGCCCCCACTATTTGAGGGTTGTGCGATACCTGTGGGAGCGGGCTTGCCCGGCGCAGGGGCCGGTACAGGGTTATGCTGGTTGCGGTGCTTTGAGGATGGTCAGCAACAGTTGGACGCTTTCAGCCGCATCATTCCCGAGGCTTGTGAGGTAGCCGCCATCGGGTTGGTCGGTGAGCTCTTTTTCATGAAGGCGCTTGGCTGCGGCGATCAGGGCAGGGGAGGCGTTGCTGCCAACTTTGATGCCTTCCTGGTGACTGTCCAGGTTGAACAGGGCAAGCACTTCCAGTTCAGCGATCAGTTCGGGGGTGAAGGACATGGCGACTCCTGACTTCCAGACAAGGATGGCGGCACCGCCAGCGGTGCCTGACCCTGGAGTGTAGTCGGGTTATTCGTCCTCGCCTTGATCTGCCTCAGGTGGCAGTTCGGGCAGCGCGCGCAGGGCGGTTTCGTACCATTCAGTGTTGAACGGGCGGTCCTCGTCGAGCATGTTGTCGATTTCGATGGCCAGGACGTGGGCCATGAGATTCAGGATGTCCTCGCGCTCGTAACCCACCAGGCTCAGCTTGTTGAAGGTGGCCTTAGCTGCCGGTGGCTCGCCGCTTTCGATCTGGTTTTCGATGGCTTGGGTCAGCGTCGCCTCGGCGAAGGCTTCGTCGTCATTGTCGATTTCGTCGTGCTCGCTCATGGCGGTACTCCTGTGGTGGGACGCACAGTTTGCCACGCCCGCGCCGGCAATGCCCGGTCATCGACCGGGAGCATGATGCTGGTCAGGCGCAGCCCCAGGGGCTATAACAGCCCAGCCAACCCCTTACGGCCTGGAGGCTGTTACCCCATGCTCAAGCTTCACGGATTCTCGGTCAGCAACTACTACAACATGGTCAAACTGGCCCTGCTGGAAAAAGGCTTGCCGTTCGAAGAGGTCACCTTTTATGGCGGCCAGGCACCGCAAGCGCTGGAAGTCAGCCCGCGCGGCAAGGTGCCGGTGCTGGAAACCGAACACGGCTTCATCAGCGAGACCAGCGTGATTCTCGACTATATCGAGCAGACGCAGGGCGGCAAGGCGCTGTTGCCAGCCGATCCATTCGAACAGGCGAAAGTGCACGAGCTGCTCAAGGAGATCGAGCTGTATATCGAACTGCCGGCGCGTACCTGCTATGCCGAGTCGTTCTTTGGTGCGGCGGTCGAGCCGCTGATCAAGGAGCGGGCGCGTGCCGACCTGCTGGCGGGTTTTGCCACGCTCAAGCGCAACGGGCGTTTTGCACCATATGTCGCGGGTGAGGCGTTGACCGTGGCTGATCTGATGTTCTGCTTCTCGGTCGACCTGGCTTACGCCGTGGGCAAGAAGGTGCTGAACATCGACTTCCTCGCAGACTTCCCGCAGGCCCAGGCGTTGCTGGAGAAAATGCGCGAGAACCCGCACATGGCGAGGATCCAGGCGGACAAGGAGGCGGCAATGCCGGCCTTCATGGAGATGATCCGCAGCGGCAAGCGCTGATCTGAAGAGGGCTGCCTTGCAGCCCAATCGCCGGCAAGCCGGCTCCCACAGGGATTGCGCACCGCTTGAGAGCAGCGCGGTCATGCTGATCTGGAGAGGGGCTGCTTTGCAGCCCAATCGCCGGCAAGCCGGCTCCCACAGGGATTGCGCACCGCTTGAGAGCGGCGCGGTCATGCTGATCTGGAGAGGGGCTGCTTTGCAGCCCAATCGCCGGCAAGCCGGCTCCCACAGGGATTGCGCACCGCTTGAGAGCAGCGCGGTCATGCTGATCTGGAGAGGGGCTGCTTTGCAGC